>CALJWR010000108.1 GCA_937976685.1 uncultured Verrucomicrobiae bacterium | reverse complement strand
GCCCTTCGTGTTTTCCGGGCCCGGAAAACGCTGTTGCCCCCCGGAAGCCGCGTGGCTTAATCCCGGCGATGCGTATTCTCGGCATCATCCCCGCGCGCTACGCTTCGACCCGGTTTCCGGGCAAGCCGCTCCACCCGATTGCCGGCAAGCCACTGGTTCAGCATGTGGTCGAGCGCTGCCGCCTCGCGCGGTCCCTTGCGGACGTGATCGTGGCTACCGACGACGAACGCATCGCGACCGTGGCGCGAGGCTTTTGCCGGGTGGAAATGACCTCACCCGACCATCCGAGCGGGACCGATCGCATCGCGGAGGTCATGCGCCGCGTCGAGGCGGCCGCCGCCGTGAACATCCAGGGCGACGAACCGTTGATGGATCCGGCCGTGGTGGACGCGGTTGCCGGCGCGCTCGCGGGGGCCGAGATGTCCACCGCCGCCACGCTGCTCCGTGACCCCGCGGACTACGACAATCCGAACGTGGTCAAAGTCGTTGTCAGCCGCGCCGGCCGCGCCCTATATTTTTCCCGTCGCACGATTCCGTATCTGCGCGACGCCGCCAGCCGTTCGGTGACTGAACAACTGGCGGCGTTTCCGTTTTTGAAGCACCTGGGTATCTACGGTTATCGCCGCGAAACGTTGCTGCGACTGGTTGGCTTTCCGGTTTCGGCCCTGGAACAGGCCGAGCGGCTCGAACAACTGCGCGCGCTCGAGAACGGCATCTGCATCGCGGTGGTGCGGGTGGACCATGAGAGCGTGGGCGTGGACGTGCCGGCCGACGTGGAGCGGGTGCTGGCGCGGCTGGCAGGGTAGGCGATCGCAGGGATGGCGGGTGGGGACAATCACATGAAGACGACGAAGTACATTTTCGTGACCGGCGGCGTGGTGAGTTCGCTCGGCAAGGGGTTGACCGCGGCGTCCCTTGGCACCCTGCTCGAGAACCGCGGGCTCAGGGTCTGCCTGCAGAAGTTTGATCCCTATCTGAACGTGGACCCGGGGACGATGAATCCGTACCAGCACGGCGAGGTGTACGTGCTCGACGACGGCGCGGAAACGGACCTGGACCTCGGCCACTATGAACGGTTCACCGGCACCAAGCTGACGCGGAAAAACAACCTCACCAGCGGCCAGGTCTATGCGCGCGTCCTCGATAAGGAACGGCGGGGCGATTATCTGGGCAAGACGGTCCAAGTGATCCCGCACGTCACCGACGAAATCAAGGCGCGCATGGTGGAACTGGTGGACCTGACGAAGCCGGACGTGTTGATCACGGAGATCGGCGGCACGACGGGCGACATCGAAGGGCTGCCCTTCCTGGAGGCGATCCGCGAGTTTGCCCTCGAGGTGGGCTACAACAACGCCATCTTCATCCACGTCACCTACGTGCCGTTCATCCGGGCCGCCGGCGAATTGAAAACCAAGCCGACCCAGCAGTCGGTCGCCAAACTGCGCGAAATCGGCATCACGCCTCACATCCTCGTCTGCCGCACGGAAAAGCCGCTGGGGAAGGAACTGCGGGAGAAGATCTCGCTCTTCTGCAACGTTCCCTTCGAGGGCGTGATCGAGGAAAAGGACGTGGACCACAGCATCTACGAGGTGCCACTGATGCTCCAGCGGGAGCGGATGGACGATCTGGTGTGCCGGCTCCTGCGTTTGGAAACACCCCCGGCCAGCATGGGCCACTGGCAGGACATCATTCGCAAGCTGGTCGCGCCGCAACATCGCGTGCGGATCGGCGTGGTCGGCAAGTACATCGGCCTGCCGGACGCCTACAAATCCGTGTACGAAGCCATCACGCACGGCGGCATCGCCAACGATTGCGGCATCGAGTTCGAGCGCATCGAGGCCGAGAACATCCAGAAGGAAGGAGCGGAGAAACTGCTGGCGAATCTCGGCGGCATCCTGGTGCCCGGCGGCTTCGGTGACCGTGGCGTGGAGGGCAAAATCCTCGCCGCCCGCTACGCCCGCGAGCGCGGGGTGCCGTATCTGGGGCTGTGCCTAGGGATGCAGGTGGCCACCATCGAGTTTGCCCGCCACGTGCTGGGGTTGGAGGGCGCCCACTCCACGGAGTTCGACAAGCAGTCGCCGCATCCGGTGATCGCCCTGCTCGAGGAACAGCGGGAAGTCACCCACCTTGGCGGCACCATGCGCCTGGGTTCGCAGGAAGTGCAGCTCAAGACGGATTCCCGCGGCGCGCGGCTTTACGGCGCGTTCACGGTCAACGAACGCCACCGTCACCGCTACGAGTTCAACAACAAGTACCGCGCGCAATTCGAGGCGGCCGGTTTCATCTTCAGCGGCACCTCGCCGGACGGCGAACTGGTCGAACTCATCGAGTTGCGGGAGCATCCCTTTTTCATGGCCTGCCAGTACCATCCCGAATTCCAGAGCAAGCCCGACAAGCCCCATCCGCTCTTCCGGGGGTTCATCGCCGCCGCCCACCAATACGCCCATCAACGGGAAATCGGCCTCACATAGGCGCTCCGCTTTAATCGGCTTCCGCGTTTTGCGTTGCGGCGGCCGGCGGTGGCCGCTACCTCCTTTCGCATGGATCCAAACTCTGGACGGACCCCGAGCGATGACCTCGCGTCGCGTTTGCTCACGGGCACAATCCCCGAGCTGGGGCGCGGACCGCGCGCCGGGGTGAAAAACGTGTCGGAATTGGACACAGTGCTGGCGGCGGTCGCCGGCGTGCCCCCGGCCAACCGCGAGGTTCTGCGGGCGCTCGTGCTGCTCTGGCACGACCATTGGGACCTCGCCCACGGCATTGTGCAGGAACTGGCAAGCGAAGACGCCGCCTATGTTCACGGCATCGCTCACCGGCGCGAGCCGGATTACTGGAACGCCAAATACTGGTTCCGCCGGGTGACCGCGCACCGCATCTGGCCCGATTTGGCCGGGGCGGCCCGCGCACGCCGTGAGGCGATGCCGGAATTCAAGGCATTCGATTTCGGCGGCTCGCCGGGACGCTGGGAACCGCTGGCCTTCGTGGACTTTGTTCAGGCGGCTGCTCGCCGGCCGGCCGACGATCCGCAACCGCGCTTTGCTCGCGACTTGCAGGCAATCGAAATGCGCCTGCTCTTTCGCCACCTGGCGGGGCAGTGAGGCGTGGCGGTGCCGACCGCCGTCAGCCGGCGGTCCCCGGTTTCTGGAGCCGTTGGAGCACTTCCTGGGCGAGCACCTCGTACGCCGACGCCCCGGCGCTGTAAGGGTCGTACTCGATGATCGGCTGACCGAAGCTTGGCGCCTCCGCCAGGCGCGTGGTGCGGGGGATGACGGTTTCGAACACCGCGTCACCGAAGTGTCCCCGAACCTCGCTGACCACCTGGGGCGACAACCGCGTGCGTCCATCGAACATCGTCATCAACACGCCCAGCAGTTGCAGTCGGGGATTTGTGCCCGCGTCCTGCAACTGCCGCAACAGCCGCGTGATCATGGAAATCCCCTCCAGCGCGTAATACTCGCACTGCAGCGGCACCAGCACGTAGTCGGTCGCGGTGAAGGCGTTCAGCGTCAGAATCCCCAGCGAAGGCGGGCAATCCACCAACAGCACATCGAACTGGTCCACCTCGCGCACCGGTGCCAGCGCCCGGTCCAGCCGTTGCAGGTGGTCGGGCAGCCGCGCCAACTCGACGTCAGCGCCGCACAGGTCCAGTTCACTTGGGATCACCGACAGATTCGGGTATTGCGTCGGCTTGACGCGCGCCAGCAGCGCCTCCTCCCCGAGCAAGGCGCGGTAGGCTGAGCCGCCTTCGGCCTTTTCGAGGCCCAGGCCGCTGGTGGCGTTGCCCTGGGGATCCAGATCCAGCAACAGCACCCGCTGCCCGAGCGTCGCCAGGCAGGCCGCCAGATTGACGGCGGTGGTCGTTTTGCCCACGCCGCCCTTCTGATTGGCGACGGCGATGACTTTGGTTGACACGCCCCAATTCAACTCGCGCGGCTCGCTGCCAGCAAGGCTTTCACGGACGATCCAACGCAGCGGGTGGCTGGTCTCCGCGCGTGCGGTCACATCGTCGAAATCGCCGCCGCCCCGATTCCGGAACAGGCGAATCGGCTCTCGTGGCGTCCCGGGAGGGGCGGCCGAAAAGGGCAGCGAGGGACCCGACTTGGCACATGCACGTCCGGAGAACCGTGCGGGCATCTGCATTCGCGGGCCGAACTTTCAGCGCGATCTTTGAGTTGGCTGGGGCTCGCGCCGGGTTTTCCCTTCATGCGGTGTTCGACAGGATGGCTTTGGCGGCGGCAGTGCTGACGGACCAGCAGCGTTGTCAAGTCGTCCACCGCGTGTCATCCCGCAAGCTTTCCCTCCACGGTTCCATCGAACGGCGAAACTGCTTGCGGCCGCACTTGATCCCGGCATAGTAACGCGGTCCGGTTTCGAGGCTCTCGAAGCCCTTGCCGCCCCAGGGAAAATCCACCCGCGATGCGCGGCTCAGCTCCCTTTTCGGATGTAAAAATCCCCAACCGTGGAGGGCAGCGGGAAAAGCTGGGTGACCGTTCCGAAAGCCGGATCTGTCCCTCGAAAGAGACTGGATGGCAGTCGTTTCTGGGTTGGTAGCTCAGTGGTAGAGCAGCGGCCTTTTAAGCCGTTGGTCGTGGGTTCGAGTCCCACCCGACCCACCATTCTTGGCCAGTATGGGGATGGTTGCCTGAACGCGTTACCGCCGACCCTCGCCGGGCGCTCGCCCCCACGCTCGTCTGCCGGCGACGGTCTGAATCACTCAGGCGCGCAGTTGTTCGCGGCCAAAGTTGCCGAGGGCCGGGCGGGTGGAGCTTCTCTGAGGAAGCCCTACTTCAACGCCTTGACCTTCTCCCACTTGGCGGTCTTGGCGGACTTGAGGACTGCGTCGCAGACGTACTGGGTTTCGAGGGCATCCCGGAAGGTCGGGCTGGCCGGTTTGCCGGTGGCGAGGCCTTCGAGAAAGTCGGCGACTTGATGCACGAAGCTGTGCTCATAGCCGATCGCCAGTCCGGGCACCCACCACTTGCCCATGTAGGGATGGTCGCCGTCGGTGACGTGGATACTGCGCCAGCCGCGCAGCCGACCTTCGTCCTTGTGGTCGAAGAACTGGAGCCGATGCAGGTCGTGCAAATCCCAGGCGATCGAGGCGTGCTCGCCGTTGATCTCGAAGGTGTAAAGCGCCTTGTGGCCGCGCGCGTAGCGGGTGGACTCGAACGTGGCGAGCGAGCCGTTGCTGAAGCGGGCGAGAAAGGCGCAGGCGTCATCAATGCCCACTTTCTCGACCTTGCCCGTGAGGGTGTGTTTGCGCTCCTTGACGAACGTCTCGGTCATGGCGTTGACCTTTGCAATCGAGCCGTTGAGCCACAGGGCGGTGTCAATGCAGTGGGCCAGAAGATCGCCCGTGACGCCGCTGCCGGCGACCTTGGCATCAAGCCGCCACAATCCGGCGCCCCCTTGGGGGAGTTCGGGATTGATCGTCCAATCTTGGAGGAATTTGGCGCGGTAGTGGAAGATCCGGCCCAGCTTCCCCTGGTCAATCAACTGCTTGGCGAGGGTTACGGCGGGGATGCGGCGGTAGTTGTACCAGACCATGTTCGACACGCCGGCCTTCTCGACGGCCTTGACCATCTTCTCCCCTTCCTTGCCGTCGCGGGCGAGGGGCTTCTCGCACATCACCATCTTGCCGGCCTTGGCGGCGGCGGCGGCAATCTCGAGGTGGACGTCGTTGGGGGCGCAGATGTCCACGAGGTCAATGTCGTCGCGGGCGAGGAGCTGGCGCCAGTCGGTCTCGACGGAGGCGTAGCCCCAGCGTTGGGCGAAGGCCCCGACCTTGGCCGCGTCGCGTCCGCAGGCCGCCTGCATCACGATCTGATGGTCGAGGTCGAAGAAGTTGCCCACCTTGCGGAAGGCGTTGGAGTGGGCACGGCCCATGAAGCCGTAGCCGATCATGCCGAGACGGAGTGTTTTCATGTCAGACAGAGGTTGATGGGGAGCGGTTCGTTGTTAGTTCCACGCAAGCCACAGTGCGGATCAGGCCCGCCACCCGTGGTTTTCGCGGACCTGGATCATCGCGGCGAGGATGTCATTCCACGTCTGCTGTCTCAGCATGACTTCGTTGGGGAACATGCAGCCATCCCAGCAGATGTGCTTGAACTTCTTGGTCACCTTGCCGGCGTCGTCGCGCAGCCAGTAGCCGGCGTCGCGCGGGATGTTGAGCTTGCCGTTGGGATCGGTGGCCATGCAGTGCTTGCCGGTCTTCTCGTGTTCGCCGGAGCCTTTGACCGTGGCGTCGTTTTGGGCGACGTGGAAATCAATCGTCCACGGGCGCAGCGCCGCGGTGAGCTTCTTCATGGCCTTGTGAAAGACTTCCGGCTCCCAGTGGAACTTCTCCGGGACGAGCCGGTGTTCGGGGGCGTTGTAACCGAGGACGTAGAGGAGGGTGTGGGCCATGTCAGCCTGGAACCCCAGCCACTTGGGCTGGTCCACCCCCTCGAGGACTTGCAGCATGTACTTCCAAGAATGCATGCCGCCCCAGCAAATCTCGCCTTCGGCGGCCAGCCTTTCACCATGATCCTTGGCGACCTTGGCCGCCTCCTTGAACGTCGCGATGACCTTCCTGGTGTTGCCCCTCGGATCTTTGTCCCAGTCGGTGACCCCGCTGGCGGAATCAATCCGAACCACGCCATACGGGCGGATGCCGAGTTCGCGGAACTGCTTCGCGATCCGGCAGCCTTTGGCCACTTGGCCGACGAATTTCTTGCGCTCCTCCTCGCTGCCCATGGCCGAGCCCCCGCCGGTGGGCGGCCAGATCGGTGCCACGACGGAGCCGACCGCCAAGTTCCTGGCGGCAATCTTGTCCGCGATGCGTTTCAGATCGTCGTCGGTCGAATCAATGTTGATGTGGGGATCGAAAAGGAAGATGTCCACGCCATCGAACTTGGTGCCGTTGACCTCGGCCTTGGCAGTCAGGT
>CALJWR010000107.1 GCA_937976685.1 uncultured Verrucomicrobiae bacterium | reverse complement strand
AGGGAGTGGCAGACGCTGGGCATGAAGGCGACCGCATTGATTGACGATCACCAAGGTAACATCGGCCGGCTGTACGGCATGAAAACCACCCCGCATCTGTTTGTGATTGATGCGCAGGGGACGCTGGTTTACGCGGGTGCTGTGGACGACCTTCCCGACGCCAACGCAGATCCACGGACAGCGAAGAACTATGTTCGTGCAACGGTCGAAGCGCTGCTGGCGGGGCGCCCCGTCCCAGTGGCGGAGACCAAGCCGTACGGTTGCAGCGTCAAGTACGCGGAGTAACCGCCGCGCGCGGCTGCCGGCGGCCGGTGTTGGCGTGGAACTGGCTGTAAGGGATGCCGGTGTCATTGGTTCGCTCCATCGCCGGAGTGCTCGTCGGGTGCGGTCTTGTCCTGGGATCGCCGGGGGCTAGCGAGGCCGAAATTCAAGAATGCGTTGTGGGGATCAGCCTTCACGGCGTGTCGGTCCGCTTTGAACCTGCGGAACAGGACGTCCTCGGTTTGATCTACCGCGCGGAGATCGGCAGCTCGCCTGCGGTGCCCATGAATGGCGAGCTGATGCCCTTGCTCAGTCATGAACCCTTCACGCACGGTGGCTACGTCCGGCTGACCGATCCAACGGCGGCCCAGCCGGTCACCTACGGCTTCGGATTGAACATCCCGTCTTTCGAAGATCAAAACGCCAACGGGCTGCACGATTTCTTCGAGACCGCAATGGCGGTCGAAAGACGAAGCTCGAAAGGCGCTGCGCTCGATCCAGTCGCTGGCGAGAGAGGATTGAGTGCGACGTGGTCGCGAGCGGCTGGCGAGGCGGGGGGGCTTTGCCTCCTGCGGTTCGAGGCCCTGGGAATCGAGTTGGCGCACCCGTTTCGCCTGGTCGAATACCATGGTCGGATTGCTTACACCAACACGGCCACGAGTCAGTTCACGGGCTGGTTGACTGCAGCCGATCGTCTTTCGGATGCCGGGACGCTGGAGGGATCGGTCGAGGTCCTGCGCATCGGGCCGGAAGCCCTTGACCTCAAGCGCGGCACGGTGACGAACGGCACCGGGGCGACCCTGGCTTTTCAACTGGAACAGTCCTTGCAACGCCTTGGGATCCACTACGTGGGCTTCCTTGTGTTCGACGATGGCTGGCCCGCGACGCCGGAACCGGACTTCACCGATTTCGTGCTCATCATCTCGGACCCGCGTGACGCCAACGGCAACGGTGTGCCGGATATCAGCGAGCCGGTTCGTCCCGAGCCGGCGCGCCTGAGTGTGAGCGCGCACGACGGAACCGTGTGGTTGACCCTCGAGGGCACGGTGGGCTTTGCCTACGCCATCGAGACCACCTCCGTTCTGGGCAGCGCCTGGGTGCAGGAGGCGGTCGTCGTCATGAAGCATTCCCCGGAAACCGTGCGGCTGCCCGCACCCTGGTCGGGCGGTTACTGGCGGGCCGTGGCCGAGTAGCCCGCCCTGAAAACCTACCAAGCGAGGCTCGCCACCGGCGCGCGCCGGGTGTTCTCCCGCACGTGATGCACCCGGCCGTCGGAGAAGTGGATCACGCGGTCTGCCATTTCGGCCATGACGGCGTTGTGCGTGATGATGACCGTGAGGGTGCCCAATCGCCGGTTGACTTCCGCGATCGCCTCCAACACGACGATTCCCGTGCGGACATCCAGCGCGCCGGTCGGTTCGTCGCACAGCAGCACCTCCGGCCGTTTGGCGATCGCCCGGGCGATGGCCACACGCTGTTGCTCGCCACCCGAAAGCTGGGCGGGGAAGTGATCCAACCGGGCGCCCAGATTGACCAGTTCGAGCGCCTCCTCCGGTGCCATCGGATCCCGCGCGATCTCCGTGATCAGCGCCACATTCTCCCTCGCGGTGAGGCTCGGAATGAGGTTGTAAAACTGGAAAATGAACCCCACGCAATCGCGCCGGAACCGGGTCAGTTCCGCTTCCGTGGCGTTGGCGAGATCGAGATCCCGGTAACGCAGGTCGCCTGCGGTGGGCGTATCGAGACCGCCGAGGTTGTTCAGCAGGGTCGTCTTGCCGCTGCCCGACGGGCCGAGGAGCACCACCAACTCGCCGGCGAAAAGGTCCAGGTCCACCCCGGAGAGCGCGTGAACCTCGGCATCGCCGAGGCCATACACTTTGGTGAGTCCGCGGGCGCGGAAAACCAGATCACCGTCCGCGCGCGGGTGGATGGATGAGTCAGCGGGCAGTGTCACGACGGGCGATGGCCTAACAGCAGGGCCGTCTAGGCTCAAGCGGCAGTTTGCGGGCGCGGTCCCGGAACATCCGGGTAGCTGTGGCCCCGAGACAACATACGGCTGATTGCCGCCGCGGCGCGACGACTCGCCCCCGGCCCGCCGAGGGAAGCGACCACCTCGGCCAGTCTCGCCCGCACTTGCGCTCGTCGGTTCGCGTCGGTCAGGAGAACGAGAGCGACCGAGGCCAGGTTCTCCGGTGTGACGGCCGATTGAACGAACTCCGGAAAGACCTCCGCCTCGGCGAGCAAATTGGGCATCGCGAGATGCCTCACGGTCACGACGCGCCGGGCGACCTGGTAGGTGAGTGGCGAGGTCCGATACAAGGCAACCGTGGGTACTCCATAGAGCGCACATTCCAGGGTCACTGTGCCCGTGCAGGCCAGGGCGACCCGGGCCCGCCGAAGCACCCCGCCCAGGCCGCTGATGTGGATGGAAAGTTCAAGTCCGGTGGTGGCGGCGGCGACTTGCCGCGCCTCGTCCGCGAGCCGGTCCCCAGCCAGCACCAGCTCAAACCGCGCCCGCACCGCTTCCCGAATCCGCCGCGCCGCCAACAGCATCACGGGGAGGTGTGCTCGCAGCTCGCCCCGCCGGCTGCCCGGCAGCAGGGCGACCGTGGGGATGAGGTCATCATCTGGAGGTTCGATGGTCGTCAGACCGGAGTGCCGGTCCAAGAGGGGATGACCGACGAACTCGACCGGCAACCCCGGCGCCGCGCGCGCGTACCAAGCCTTCTCGAAAGGCAGGATACTGAGCAGCAGATCGAAGGTTTCCGCGATCCGCCGGGCGCGCCCGGGGCGCGAAGCCCATACCTGCGGCGAAACGTATTGCACCAACCGGGGGCGCCAGTTGTGAAAAATGCCCCGCTCCGACCTCAGCCGCGACCGCAGCGCACTCGCGAAGCGGAGGTTGAAACCTCCAAAGTCCACGCACACGACCACATCGGGACGACGCTCGCAGGCCAGGGCTACCAAGTGGCGCAGTAGTCGGCGAAACCGGCCCAGTTGCTTGAGGACTTCCCACAAGCCAACCACCGCGTAGCGCGTCATGTCGCATTCCAGCTCCACGCCGGCGGCGGCGAGTTGCGGTCCACCCGCGCCATAAAAGCGGGGCGCAAATTCGTGCTGGAGTACGCCCGGGTCGCGGCGTAGCGCCATAACCAGTTCGGCGGCGATTTGATCGCCGCTGGGCTCGCCGGCGATCAGCATGAATGACGGTTGGCTCACGGCATCAGGCTTGCGCGACAGCAACCGGATTTCCGCCCCGGTGCCGCTGAATCTGCCGGGTGATTTCGAACGCCACATCCAGCGCGCGCCGGGCGGACTCGCCGCTGACGACCGGGGTTTGCCGCTCGCGCACGCAGCGCACAAAGCTCTGCAACTCGAGTTTCAGCGGCTCTTCCTTCGTGATCGGCACCGGCTCGCGCACGATCCGCCGACCGGCGAATTCGCTGACCACCGTGACGTCGCGCCCCGCCAGGGCGAGCAGCTTCGCCAGGGCCGAGCTCTCCTGTTCATCCGCGCGCGCCACGCGATACACAAAACCCGCCTGGGCCCGGTAGTCGAGCGACACGTACACGGGGGACACCCCGGCGCTGAAGACCCGGATCTTCCGCACGCGCTCGGCGCTGACCCGGCTGGCGGTCAGATTGGCCACGCAACCGTTGGCGAACCGCAGTCGCGCGTTGGCGATGTCCTCGCTGCCGCTGAGCACCGGAATGCCCACGGCATCCAGGCTCATCACCGGGGAATTTACGAATGCGAGCACGATGTCCAGGTCGTGGATCATCAGGTCCAGGACGACCCCCACGTCCGTGCTGCGCGCCGGATACGGGGAGAGACGGTGGGCCTCGATGAACCGCGGTTCGGGGGCAATTTGCTGAAGTTGGTGAAAAACCGGATTGAATCGCTCGACATGGCCCACTTGGAGGACGCACCCCTGGGACTGGGCGAGTTCGACGAGTGCCAATGCCTGCGCGGCGTTGTCGGTCATCGGTTTCTCAACCAGCACATGCCGACCGCGTGTAAGCAAGGCGTGCGCAAGGTCGAAGTGCGTCACCGTCGGGGTCACGATGCTCAAGGCATCGCAGGCCATCGCCACCTCTTCCAGCGAGCCGAAGCGCTTTACGCCGTATCGTTCGGCGACCCGGGAGGCGGCTTCGCGCAACGCATCGAAGACGCCGGCGAACTCGACCTCTCCGGCGGCCGCGAGTTCGGCGTAGAGCCGGGCGTGTTCCTTGCCCAAGGCGCCGACGCCGATGACGCCCACCTTCAGTTGCGCAGACATGCGGCGAGGGTAGCCACGCGCCGGGAGCGCGCCCAAGCCAAATCGGGCCACCCCCTCGCGGTCCGTTGCGTCGAGGCCGGAACGCTGCCAGATCGCCGGCGAGGCGGTCAGTTTCGCTGTCCTTTGGGCCGGATTCCCACCCGGCTCAGGTCTATGGGCCGGAACCCCAGCCTCAGCGCCGGGGAGTTTGCGTTCAGTCGGAAGTTGAACACCTGCGGATTCGCGAACAACGGATCGGCAATGACGGACTCGGTGTCGTGCCCCCGCCGGCGCCACTCGTCAAAGGTGGCACCGGCAAAGCGCATGGTTTCCGGGCGCGCTTCGGGGCGGGCGTCGAAATAGACGTTGGCGTCCATCCGGAACTTGTCGTTCTTCCAGTTGCTGCCCAGGAGTTCGCCGCTTTCGAAGTACACGATGTTCCGTTCAAAGGTGAACGAGAGGTGATCCTCCTCGCGGGAGCGCATGATCTGGTGCTCGCGATTCAGCGCGAAGACGTTGTTACGCACCACGTTGTCGCGGCCATAGTGCTGGTGGAAACCGGCGCTCTTGCAGCGATAAACCACGTTGTTCTCCAGCACGATTTCGGAACTGCCCTCATCGGTGTACAGGCCCCAACCGCCGTAGGTGAAGGCGTTGACGTCGTGGATGAGGTTGTTGCGGATGACGGTGCCCTTCTGGATGCCCAGCGTGTACACGGCGCCCATGTCACTCAGCAATCCCTTGCCGATGTCGTGCAGATGGTTGAACTCAATCCGGTTGTGATGGCAGGGCGTCTCCTGGTAGCCCCAGTTCCAGCCGGCAGAGATGGCCGTGTAGTAAAGGTCGTGAACGTGATTGTGGGCGACGCGGTTGTGGCCGCTTTGGAGAATGAATACGCCCACCGCCGGCGGGTAGATGATGCCGAGGTTGTGGATGTGATTGTCGGTGATCACATGGCCCTCGCAGAGATCGGTCGCTTCGGTCCGGGCGCGCGTTTCGCCAAGCCGAATGCCCCCGCCGCCAAGGTCGAAGATCTCGTTGCCCACCACCCGGAAGCGCTGGCACCCCCGGCCCAATTCCAGCGCGTAGCCGCCCAGCCGGGTGAACGTGCAGTCCTCGATGGCACAGTCCACGGCACCTTCGGCGATCACGTCCCCGCGAACGCTCACGGCCGCCTGGGTGTCGGCGTAACCGTCCGCCGGCATTGTCCAATCCGTCTCGGAAAAGGTGAGGCCGCGCAGGACGACAAACTGAACGGGCTGCCTGGCCTCGAGATCGCCTTGCAAGCGCAGGAGCTCGCTGGCCACCGGGGCGGTGACGACATTGGTCGCCGCGGCAAAATCCTCTCCGGGCAGCGCCCAATACCGGACCACGCCCGCCTGTCGGTCGAGATACCACTCGCCGCGCTGATCCAAGGCATCGGGGGCGTTCTCGATGTAGTACTGGGCGTTGTTCTCCCGGTTGGAAGGCCGGGGTTCGGTCGAGAGCGTGGCGATGTGGGCATTGGTGTCCACGGCGCGGATGAACATCCGAATGTCCGCCCACGCGAGCAGGGCCACCAACTCGACGTTCCCCAACTCCGCCCACTCCGGCCGGATGTCACCCGGCTTGAACTTCAGTTGGGCCGGGTTGCCCTGCGGGCTTTCGCCCTCGATGCGGAAGAAGCCGGTGTTTGGCGTTCGCGCACGCTGGCGTCGCTGACCGTTCACGAACAATTGGCGGAACTCCCACTTCCCTTCCTTGACCTCGGGGACTGCGGCTTCCCAAAGGCCCGGCCGGGTGACTGACTCGCGCCATCCAGTCAACCGCCGGCCGCCGCTCAGCACCGGCTTTTCGCTCGGGTAGGCGGCAATGAGCAGCGGCCGGGCCGCGTCGAGACCCGAGTCTGCCGGCGTGATCACAATCGGCTCGGTCAGGGCGTGGATGCCGCCGCGGATCAGGATCGTGACCGAATCCAGCGCCGGCGAGGCGGAGTCCCGGGCGGCGCGGGCCTTTGCGAGTGCTGCCGGGAGCGTCGCCAGCGGACCGTCACGGCCATTGAAAGACGGCCGGACCAGTTCGCCAGACCAGGAGTCGTTGCCGTTGGTGGCGACGTTAAGGACCAAGTGCCGTGCCTCGGCAACGAAAGGAGTGAAAGCCCAGAGGGCGAGGAAAAGGAGACGCAGGTGTTGCATGACGACGAGACTACAACGACGGCGGGCGTGCGGCCATTCAATCGTGCTGAGTGCCCGCCTCAGCCGGGCTGCCCACGCCGCGCTTGCCGCCGGCGCTGGATTTGGGCAAATGAATGGCGTTCCGCGACGGCTCGTCAGTGAAGCCGTCGCTGACTGATGAATTCGCATCTTATGAAACTTCTGATCCCCTCCCGTTGGCTCCGCGGCCTGGTGGTCCTTGCCGGCCTTGCCCTGCCGTTGGCACTTTCCGCAGCGCAGACCAAGAAACTGCTGGTGGTGACCGCGACCAAGGGCTTCCGGCACAGCTCCATCCCCACCGCGGAGAAGGTGATCGCCATGCTCGGCGCGAACTCCGGTGTGTTCGAGGTCGAGTACGTGCGCGGCGGACCCGATGGCAAGGACGACGCCGAGGTGCGCGAAAAGATGTCGCCGGAAAACTTGGCGAAGTTTGACGGCGTCATCTTTGCCAACACGACCGGCGATCTGGCCATTCCCGACAAGGAGTACTTTCTTAACTGGATTAAATCGGGGAAGGCGTTCATCGGCATGCACTCGTGCAGCGACACCTACCACGGCTACCCGCCGTTCATCCAGATGCTCGGCGGCGAGTTCCTGACCCATCA
>CALJWR010000106.1 GCA_937976685.1 uncultured Verrucomicrobiae bacterium | reverse complement strand
TACGTCCACCCAGCGACCTTCGATTTTGAGGCCGGCGATTCGGTGGCCTGCCGCCACCCTCGCGATGATGGCGTCGGTCAACTCGTACTCGCCGCGCGGTGATTTCTGCAGGCGGCTTGTGAACTCGAAGACCACCGGTTGGAACAGGTAGATGCCCGCGTTGTACCACGCCGGGTCGCCGGGCTTCACCCAACCCGTAGCGCGAAGCTCCTCGAGCTGTGCCGGCGTCGGTTTCTCGATCAGGCGCCGAAGACAAAACTGATCGTCGAAGAAGTTGATCGCGCCCTTGGTCACGTCCTCGCCAGCCGTCACCGTGAGGAGCCCGGAGAAATCTCCCTCCCGCCAGCGCGCGAGCATCTGCGCATACGTCTCCGGTTTGACGAGAATGTCGCCGTAGGTCAACAGGAAGGCCTCGTTGCCAACGAACGGCTTCGCCAGCTCCGGGGCCTTGCCCGTGCCGTCTTGGACCTTCTGTTCCGCGTACTGGATGCGCACGTCCCAGCGCGCGCCGTCGGCAAAGTGCTCCTCGATGACCTCCTTGCGCCAGCCGGTCACGATGCAGAAGTCGTGAATGCCTACGCCGCGCAACCCCGCGAGAATGTGCTCCAGGATCGGCTTGCCCTGCACCCGCAGCATGGGCTTGGGCAGTTCGTTCGTCAGGTCTTTCATGCGGGTGCCTTTGCCCGCAGCGAGGATAACGGCCTTCATCGGGGTCGGGAGACGGGTTGCGATGCGGGGAGCGCAGGCCGGGTCAGCTTACCCGGCCCGCACCCCACGAGCGCGCCGATCAAGCGCCGAACTTGTCGAACATGCGGGCGTTGGCCTGCATCAACCGGATGAGGTACTTGGCCTCAAAAACGCCAAGGGAGCCGAGGTTCGCGCCGGTTTCGGTGAAGCGGTCCAGCTTGTCCGAGCCGCTGAACTTCGAGTGGAGCAGCACGGGCTGCGGATGCCACGAATGGCCCTTCACCACGCAGGGCGTTGAGTGATCACCCGTGATCGCCAGCACATCCGGCCGCTTGCCCAGGAGAATCGGCAGCGCGGCGTCGAACTCCTCGATCGCCTGCTTCTTGGCTTCGAAGTTGCCGTCCTCCCCGTACTTGTCGGTGTACTTGAAGTGGATGAAGAAAAAGTCGTGGTTGCCGTACTCTGCCGCGTACCGCTCGAATTGCTCCTTGATCGTGGTCGGCCCTTCGATCTTCGTCATGCCCACGAGTTGGGCGAGGCCCTTGTACATCGGGTACACCGCCAGACACGCGGCCTTGAGCTGATAGCGCTCTTCAAACGTCGGGATGTCCGGCTGATGGGCGATGCCGCGCAGCAGGAAGCCGTTGGCCGCCTTCTCCTTGGCCAGCAGCGGCAGGGCGGTCTTGTAAAGGTCGGCGATGAGCTTCGCGACCTTCTTCTGCTTGGCACTCTTGGGATCGGTCGGCTGGGCGGTGCTGATGGGCAGACCCTCCCGATTCGGATCGGTGTCGGTCAGCGGACCTTCCAGCCCGGCCCCGCGCAACACGATCACGAACCGGTGCTCCTTGCCAGGGACGATGTGAACCTCCGTGGTGCCCAGCTTCTTGATCTTGCTGGCCAGCAGCGCGCACAGGCGTTGGCATGTCTCGGTCGGGATGCGGCCCGCGCGGCGGTCGGTGACGATGCCCTCGGCGTTGAGGGTGCAAAAGTTCGCGCGGATCGCCACGTCGCCGGCCTTCAGCGAGAAACCCAGCCCCAACGCTTCGATCACGCCGCGGCCGACCTGAAACTCGAGCGGGTCGTAACCGAACAGCGCCAGATGACCGGGGCCACTGCCAGGCGTGATGCCGGGGGCCACGGGAATCATGCGCCCCTGGGCGCAGCCTTCTGCCACCAGCGCGTCGAGATTCGGGGTCTTGGCGGCTTCGAGGGGGGTGACTTCGCCTTGGGCTTTCGTGGCCAGATCGCCCAAGCCGTCCAGGACGACCAAAGCCATTTTGGCTCCGGTCTTGATCGTGAGCTCTGAATAAAGCGTATCGAGTTTCATGCGTTCTCCAAGTTCAGGTTCCAAGTAAATGCCGGCTCGGAAGTGAAGAAGGGCCGCCTCCCGTCGGCGAAAAGATACTGGAAGGAACGCCGGCGAAGCGTCAACGGCGGAATCGGCCGCGCGCCGATCAACGCCGGGGCCACCACCAGGTGTCGAGTTGCCGCTGAAGCTGCCGCACGCGGCGCGCCTCCGTCGCCGCCAAGTTGCGGTCTCGAACGGGTCGCGCCCCAGATGGTACAACTCGACCCCGCCGGCGGGTTCATTCCACGCGGCCGGCACGATCAGCTTCCACTCGCCCGCCACCAGCCAGCGCCAGCGAAGCCCGGAAGCGGGATCATCCAGATTGGCCCCGTCGTGGTTAAAACACGCGCCAAAAACGGCCCGTCGCGCCCGCACCGCGCGACGATCCAGCAAATTCACTCCCGGCAGATCCAGCGGTGGTGGCACTCCCGCCGCCCGGAGCAGCGTCGGCATCAAATCCACGCTGCTGACCGGCGTGGTGTCCCGGCGTGGCACAATTCGGCCCGGCTGGCGCAGCAGGATGGGGGTGCGCAGCCCGCCGTCGTGGGGCGAGCGTTTGGATTTCGGCGCAAAGCCGCCGGTGTCGGGGTCGGTGAACCAACCGTTGTCGGCGACGTACGCGACCACCGTGTCGCGCGTCAGGCCGCGTTCATCCAGGAAGTCCAGCAGTTGTCCGCAGGTCTCGTCGAACCATTCCACCATCGCCCAGTAGCGCGCGACGTGGATCGAGTTCGTCAACGGACGGTACTTTGCGAGCAGGCGCTCCGGCGGTGTGTGCGGATCGTGCGGCATCATCGGCGCATACCAAACGAACCACGGTCGTCCTGCCCGAGTGGCTTCCGCGATGAAATCGAACACCGGTTGCAGCGTCTTCCGCCCGATGTCCAGCCCCTCGTCGCCGTGACGCTCGCCCCGGGTCATTCCGCGAGTGAAACCGCCACGCGAGAAATCATTCTGCCACCACTTGCCGCACTGGAAACTGAGGTAACCGCGCTCGCGCAACCGCCGTGGCAGCGTGGGCACGGCCTCAAGAAAGGACGCGAGCCTCTCGCGTCCCGCCCGGAACTCGGGGCTGGCGTAATACTCGGGCCCGGTCATTCCGGCCGGCCGCGGCGGGTCGTTGCAAACGATGCGATGCTGATGCGGAAACCGTCCGGTGATGATCGAAGCCAGACTGGGGTTGCAAAGGCTCGCTGGCACGTAGCCCCGCGTGAAACAGAGCGATTCCGCCGCCAGCCCGTCCAGTCGGGGCGTGCGAATGTGCGGATGCCCCATGAACCCGTAGTCGGTCCACGCGTGGTCGTCCGAGATGATGAGCAGGAGGTTGGGCGGCGCGGTTCGGACCGCCGCCGCCGCCACGGGCACCGCTGAGGTGACGACCAGCGCCAGCGCCAGCACGGCCAGCCAACCCGCCCCGCGGACGGTGCCGCCTGCTTCGCGACCGTCGCGCCAGACCGGGCGGCTCCGCTCAGTTCGGGATGAACCGTCCTTCATCGTCAATGGACAGGAGGCGATCAATGATGGCCGCCGGACCGCCGCGCCAGATGCGGTTCCGGAAATCGCCGGAGGCAAACCGATCGGTTGCGGCGGGATTCTCCCGCCGCCAGCGCAACCACGCGCCGCAGAGTTGGACGGTTTCCTTGATTTCCCACAGGTGGGCGTACAGCGCGTAGCAGAGATCGCGGTTGGACAGCTCGGTGATCTTGTCGTACAGCGCGGCGATCTCGCGGCCGGTCTGCTCGCAGCGCGCCAGGGCCTCACCCCAACTATTGGGCGGCGTACGCACCAGCGCCCGCAAATCATCCAGAAACTGCTGGGCTCGCTCACCCTGCTCCGTGGGCAGGTAGTACAGGTCGCCCATCAACCGCACATCGGCGAGACTCATTGTGGCCCGCCCGCGGCTTTTGAATTCGGGCAGCCACGCCTCGGTGGCTTCCAGGTAGGCCGCGCGGGGCGAGTAGGAGTGCCGCGCATTCACGTACGCCCCGAGCGTCCGGATCCCCACGAAGTTGGCCTCGAACTGGCAGTTCGGGTTGAGCAGGATGCCCGCCAGTTCGTCCCGCAATTCCAGCGTCCGCCCCGAGTACGGGCCCAGATAGAGGCGTCGCATGTCGTAGTCGTTGGCATGCAGATTGTCCCAGATCAGCGGCCGTCGTCGGATCACGCCCCGCAGTTCGCGGATGCTCTCCAGCGGGATCGTCTCGGAGATGATCTCCGGTCCGGTCCACAACACGTCAATCTCGGCGGTCAACTTCTCGCCGACGAGGCGCAAGTACTCGTTCGAGGAGACCTTGTGATCGGCGAAGCGTCCGCAGTAGATCGTCGGACAGAAAAGCACGCGCGCTGTCGGACTGAGCTGGCGAACCTGCGTGAAGGCGTCGTTCGTGGCCGCGCATTGGGCCGCCGCCGGCGTGCCGAACTCGCGCGCATCCTCCTCGCTGAGCCGCTCCGGGATGTCGTCCCACAGCACCGCGAAATGCGGCGCGCCGAGCCCATGAACCTGGGCCAGCTTGGCCTTGAGCGCCTCGCGGTCGGCCGGGTTGCCGAACCGGATATCCAGCCCCGGCGACAACGCGTAAATGAACTGCAGGCCCGCCGCCGTGCAGTCCCGAATCAGCGCGCGGAGTTCCTCCACCTCCGGGCCCTCGTACGGCTCGCGCCAGAGCGCCCGGTGTTTGATGTCGTCCTTCGGCGCGTACATGTAGGCGTTCAGGCCGGCGGCTTTGAGCCAGGCAAAGAGCTGCCGGCGCTGGCCGGGATTCCAGGGGCGGCCGTAAAACCCTTCCACCACGCCGCCGAGAAAAGGAGTCGTCGAGTCACTCATACGCGGTCGTTCTTTCGTCCGGCGGTGGGCAGTCCGCCGATTGGTTCCGGTTGATCACGGCGGCAAGCTAAGGAGCCCACCCCTCCCGGTCAATCCAGCCCGGCCAGGCGTCGGGCGGTTGCGAGCGTGTCAATGTCAGCCAGCGTTTTGTCCGTTCGAATCCGCGCGATGCGGGGAAAACGCAGCGCGAGTCCGCTGTCATGCCGGTCGCTCGGCTGAATCCGGTCAAATGCAATCTCCAGCACGGTGTCCGGCTGCACCTCGTGGTAGCGGCCGCGCTGGCGAATCACGCGCCCGAGGAAGTGCGCGGTCAACACGCCGATCTCCTCGTCCGTCAGTCCCGAGTAGGCTTTGCCGATGACCTTGAGCGACCCGTCCCGCTCATCATGGACGGCGAACGTGTAGTCGCTCAACACCGCCTTGCGTTTGCCGTGACCGTACTCGGCGCCCACCACCACGCAGTCGAGCGTGGCCAGCGCCTTTTTGAGCTTCAACCACGCCAGCCCGCGCCGGCCGGGCGTATAGGGACTGGCCGGGTCTTTCACCATCAGACCTTCGTTGCCCCGGGCGCGGGCCGCCGCGAAGGCCGATTCGATTTCCGCGGGTGAAGCCGCCTCCGTGATTCGCGCCAGTGCCAAGGGAGGACCCGGAATCAGCGACTCCAACCGCCGCCGTCGCTCACACAGGGGCAGTTCCAGCAACGTCTCTCCCGCCTGCCAGAGCAGATCGAACGCGACGTAACGAATCGGAATGTCGTCGCCGAAAAACAGGTCCGCCTCGCGGCGGCCGAGGCGTCGCTGCAACTCGGCGAAGGGCAGGGGCCGGTCGCCACGCATCGCCACGATTTCGCCATCCATCACCACGTCCGCCGTCAATCTCCGCGCCGCCGCCGCCAGTTCCGCAAACGCCGCGGTGATGTCTTTGCCGTCGCGGGAAAACAGCGCCACCCGAGCCGCGTGTTTGTGCAACTGGCACCGGATGCCGTCGTATTTATCCTCCAGCCACACGACTCCTTGCGGCGCGGCCGCTCGCATGCGACCCCACACCGCGCGGGCCGTCGGCTCCGGTGACGCCAACATCACCTTGAGCGGGCGGAACACCCGCAGGCCGGCCTCGCTGAGGGCCTTTCGCTGCGCCAGGAGGGCAACCTCACCCAGATGGCTCAGCAGCAGGTTCGTGCGCCGGACTTCCTCCACCGGGACGCCGAAGGCCACCGCGAGCGCGTCTTCCACGAGGCTCTCTTTCAACCCGATCCGCAGGTCGCCCGTAACGATCTTGACGAGGAACTTGGCTTCAATGGCGCTCAGCCGTGCGAGCAGCGACCCCACCAACGGCGTCCTGGCCGAGGGGCCCGCCGCTGCCGCGACGGCGGCGAACGTGCCCGCGACGTCAGCGATCATTGCGGGCGGCCCCTGCGGCACGCGGTCGCGAAAGAGCTCCCGGACCGTCTCGCCGGTGTCACTATGCTTGAGATACACGGTCCGGAAGTCGCCTTCTGAAATCCCCGCCACCCGGCAGATCGCCGTGCGCAACTGTGACCAGCCGCACTGAAGCGCCCGGCCCTCCGGTGGGGCAAACGGTTGCCCGGTGAACCAAACCGTCGCCCTCTCGAGGTCGGTTTCGTCGAGCGTCGCCAGGTAGCCCGCCAGTCTTTGCACTTTGTCGAGCTTCCCCGGCAGCGCGGCAATCTCGGCACAGGTCTCGGCAAACGCGGCGAAGTGTCGCTGGTGCTGCGTGGTCGTGGCACTGGCGGCGACGCTCGCCGCCGCAGCCGCGCGTTGCGGGGCGGGCCGGGGCTCCCGGACTTCCCGAGCGGCGCGGTCCTGGTGGGCCGCGGCCCCCGCTGGAACACCGACGAACGATCCGGCTGGCAACGCCAGCTCGAGCTGCTCGCTTTCACTCAGCGCGGCGGCGTCATAGCCGCGCTCTCGCAGCGTCGCGGCAAAGTCCGCCGCGAAGCCGTGAAGCGTCAGCACGCGTCGCGGTTCAACGCGCCCCACGAACGCGAGCAGGTCGTCAAAGTCCGCGTGGTCGCTCAGCGGAAACGCCGCGTCCGCCCCGGAGCGAAACCGGCAGGACGGATCCATCGCCCAACCGGTCAACACGGCCACGCGAACCCGCCCGAGACTGCGGCGGAGGGCCGGAGTCAGCGTTCCCGGCGGACAGACGACGACATGCCCGGCCGCGGCCGGGGGAACGAGTTCCGACCAGACAGGGAAGCGTTGGCCCAGCGCCTCGTACACGCGCGTCAGCCGCGCCACCTGGGAATGCAGTTGAAACGGCAGCCAGGCATCCGCCAGCGCGCTCAGGACCTCCTGACTCTTGCCCAGCGAATAGCCGAGCAACACCGGCGTCTCGTCGTTGTCGAGTGCCTCGCGACAGAAACGGACGACCCCGGCGACAACCTCCTCCGGCGGAGGAAAGCGATACTGCGGCCGGCCGTAGGTGGTCTCCATCACCAGCACGTCACAGCCGCGGGCCAGCGAGGGATCACACGGCTCGGCGGACCGCCCCGGCCGCAGCTTGAAGTCGCCCGTGTACAGCAGCCGCTGCCCGCCTGCCTCGAGGAGCGCCATGGCGCTGCCCAGGATGTGACCGGCCGGCAGCAGCGTGAGACGCCAGGCGGCTTCCGGCCCCGCGAAGTCCCGCGGTTCGCCGAAACGCAAGACATGTTCAAGCCGCTCGCCGCTGACCCGCGCGCGCATCAAGTGCGCCGTGGGCCCGGTGAGGATCACCTCGCGGTGGGCCCCGGTGTGATCCGAGTGCGCGTGGCTGACCAACACGCGCTCCGGACCGGTTTGCGGCTCATGGGCGTCCAACCAGAGACCGAGGCGCGGCAACCAAATTCCACCTTGCTGAAATCGAAGCTCCAAGACCGCCACGCGCCACCATAACCGCTGCGGTCCGCGGGTCAAAACGGCCTGGACCGACAAATTCGGGTTCCCGCGACCGGCCCTTTCGCGGCGACGCGGCTGGTGCCATGCTCCGCTGGTGCGGCTCCCCGCCCCCATCCTCGTCGTCACCGGCACCGACACCGGCGTCGGCAAGACAGTCGTGTCCACGCTGCTGGCGGCGTGGCTGCATCGGCAGGGGGGGCGCGTCAGCGTCTTCAAACCGGTCAGCTCGGGCGGTCGCGAGGACGCCGAGCAACTGCTTCGCGCCGCCGACGCGGCGCTTTCGCTCGAGGACGTGAACCCTTGGTTCTTCGCTGCACCGCTGGCGCCGGTGCTCGCGGCGCGCCTTGAAAAGCGACGGGTCGCGCTGCGGGACGTGCTCACTCACGGCCGGGCGCTCGCGCGGCGCGCCGACGTCTTGATTGTGGAAGGGGCCGGCGGGCTGCTCAGTCCCCTCGGCGAGGAGTTTGACACCCGCGACCTGCTCGTCGGGTTGCGGGCGCGGCCGGTGGTGGTCGCCCCAAACCGGCTGGGCGCGGTGAACCAAGTTCGGCTGGTACTGACGGCTTTGCCGGCCGGCGCCGCGGAGCGCACGCAGGTCGTCTTGATCAATCCGCCGCGGCCGGATCGCGTGGCGACGTCAAACCCGGCGTTGCTCGCCGAATACTTTCCCGCCGACCGCCTCCACGTTCTGCCGTGGCTGCCCCGGCCGGACGCGCCCGCCGCCGCGTTGAGGCGGCCGGCGGTGGTTCGCGCGGTGCGGGCGATGGCCGTCGGCTGCGGCTTGGGGCCGCCCCCGCCATGTTCCGGGTGATTCTCCACTTGGACATGGACGCCTTTTTCGCGTCCGTCGAGCAGCGCGACCAACCCGCGCTCCGGGGACGGCCGGTGATCGTGGGCGCGCCGCCCCACCAGCGCGGTGTCGTGTGCGCGGCGAGTTACGAGGCGCGCCAGTTCGGCGTCCGCTCGGCGATGCCCAGCGTAACGGCCGGACGCCTTTGCCCGCGCGGTGTTTTTCTGCGGCCGCGTCTGGACGCATACCGGGCGGAGTCGCGCGAGATCATGGCCATCCTGCGCGAGTTCGCCGGCGACCTCATCGAACCGGTGTCCATTGACGAAGCCTACCTGGACGTTTCGGCCCAAAGCGTCGGCGCCACCGCCGACGAGGCGCTCGCAAACGCGGAACCGCTCGCCCGGCGGATCAAGGCGGCCATTCGCGAACGCCGGCGGCTGACCGCCACCATCGGCATCGCCCCGAACAAGCTGATCGCCAAACTGGCCAGTGATTTCCGCAAACCCGATGGTCTCACGCTCGTGCGCGAGTCCGAAAAGGTCGCGTTCCTGAGGCCGTTGCCCGTGCGCGCATTGCACGGCGTGGGGCCGGCCACCGAGGCCATCCTGCAGCGGGCGGGCTTGCTCACCGTCGGCGATCTGCAGGATCACCCGGGCGACCTTCGCGTGCTGCTGGGATCGTGGGGACCGGAGTTGAAGCGCTACGCCCTCGGCCTGGACGACCGCCCGCTGCACCTCGGCGACGGCATCAAGAGCATCAGCGCGGAAAACACCTTTCTACACGACACCGCCGACCGCCGCACGCTCCGGGCATGTCTGCGCGAGCAGGCCGAGGAAATCGCCGGCCGGCTCGCGC
>CALJWR010000105.1 GCA_937976685.1 uncultured Verrucomicrobiae bacterium | reverse complement strand
CTCCGGCCCGATGCTCACCGCCACTCGGCGTTCTTTCTGATCCCCGTTTATCCACTCGCCTTCGGCGTGGATCAGGTCCACTCCGCTCACGGGATCGAGCCGGCTGAACTTCATGTTTTTGTTGCCGGCGAAATCCACCCCGCTGGCCTTGAGCAGGCGGAGGATCTTGTCCAGATGCGCCTCGGAGTTTTGCACCGCTGCATCGCCGTCGAAGGTGACGAGATCCTCCTCCGGGGTGCCGCCGATGGGGGTCTCTCTGTCGGGACCGTCTTCCACGGCGATCACGCCCTCCATGGTGAACGGGCCGCTTACTCGCACCACGCCCCTCACCGGATCAGGCTTGTCCACCAACTCCTCCATCTCGGCGTTGGCGGCGATGCAGGCGTTTACCTCGTCCATCTTCGCCCGCCACGCCGCGCGGTAGGCGGTGAGGGCATCTTGCAATGGCTGCGGCCAGTCCGGATCGGTGTCGAAGGGCACCTGCCATTCCTTCCAATCATTCTCACACGAAGACACGAAGGTCGGAAGATTGCTTAACGGTCAGAACACCTTTGGCGGGTTGGAGCAGCAGCGGGTCGGTGCCGGGCAGGAGCCAACGGCGGCGGTCGGCGTCGGTCAATGAAGAGGCTTTTTGTTCCCGGCATTTGGTCTTCAATTTTCCCACCAGTTTCTCTCTCAATGCCTTCCCTTCGTGGCTTCGTGCCTTCGTGTGAACCTCCAATGCCTTGTTCAGCTCCGCCAACTTCTCGGCGAGGATCGGCTCGTGTTTGGCAAAGATCGGATCGAGCGAGGTGTTGCGGGCGATGCTCTTGAGCGTGATGTGCGGCACGGTCTTGCAGAGGAATGTCTTCTTCGTAGAAGCGGCGTCCCCGCCGCTGATCTGTGTAGAAGTGCTTGGGCTCGAAGTGCCGTCCCCGGCACTTGTTTGGGAAGCAAGCGACGGGGACGTCGCTTCCACGAGCCATGTCCCGTTCGGGTTGCGCGCCACATCCTCTTCGTTCAACTCGCGCAGTTGGTAATAATCGAACTTCGCCGTCATCAGCCGGTGCTTGGCCAGCGCCAAGGCCACGCGCGAAGTGTCGCAGGTGATCCAGCGTCGG
Source organism: uncultured Verrucomicrobiae bacterium (assembly GCA_937976685.1). GTDB lineage: Bacteria > Verrucomicrobiota > Verrucomicrobiia > Limisphaerales > J093 > JADJWF01. The sequence continues at coordinate 8,201 of CALJWR010000105.1, read as the reverse complement.
CCCCACTGCTCGGCCACATACGCCGTCGTCCCGCTCCCGCACGTCGGGTCCAGCACCAAGTCGCCGGGGTCGGTGGTCATCAAAATTAAACGCTCCAGAACGCGAGTGTTTGTTTGAACGATATAAATTGGATCCTTTGCACCGCCGAGACCCGTCCAAAAATTTGTCAGACGCTTTACCCCGAAATCCGAGTGGTAAGCCTTGATTCGGATTTGGTCCTTCCCAATCCAGAGCCGATTGGCGGATGCCAAGCGGGCCATGCCGGGCGTCGAGCCGTCATCGTTTTGCACAGTTGTTTTCCAACAAGCGCCTTCGCCGGGATGAAATGTTCGGCCTGCAAAAGGGAACGGCAATGACTGGTTCTTCCGCAGTCCTCCGCTCGTTAGCGGATTAGCCACGAATAACTTTGCGCCCGGAATGTCTCGACCTTCGTCCGCAGACTTCTCTTCGCCCGTGGCAAGTTCGGCTCGGTCGTAGGAGTCCTCGTTTTCCTCCAGCTTGTCGTCATACAGCGCGCGAAACTTCACGTTCAGGTTTCCCGCCGGTCCATCCTTCTTCTTCGCATACCACAGAATGAAATCGTTGATTGGCTGGATGAGTTCGCCTTTCTGGCTGCCCTTCTTCTGAACGATGATGTTCACGATGAAGTTGTCCTTTCCAAACACTTCATCCATCACGCACCTGACGCGATGCAGATTTTCATCGCTGATCTGCACGAAGATGCTGCCGGAGTCGGTGAGGAGTTCGCGGGCCATCGCCAGCCGGTCGCGCAGGTAGGCGAGGTAGGAGTGGATGCCGAGCGTCCAGGTGTCGCGGTAGGCTTTGACCATCTCTGGCTCGCGGGTGAGGTCCGCTTCTTTGTCCTTCACATCGCGCTGGCCGAGTTGGGGCTGGAAGTTCGGGGAGAATTTGATGCCGTAGGGCGGGTCGAGGTAGATCATCTGCACCTTGCCCGCGAGGTCTTCGCGCCGGGCGAGGCTGGCCATCACTTGCAGCGAGTCGCCGAGGATCATGCGGTTGGCCCAGTCCACATCGTGCTGATAGAACTGCACGGCCTGCGCATAATCGTGCTGCGGATCGGCAAAGAGATCGCGCTGCACATCCTCGCGCGCCAGCACGCGCAGGATGGCCTGGGTGGACACGCGCTCGTGCATGTGCAACGCCACCGGCTCGACCTCGAACCACGGTTTCTCGCGCTTGCCGCTCCACTCCAGCCACGGCTCGTAGCGGCGGAGCGCGGCAGCGAGGGTGCTGGCTTCGTCCTCGGTAAGGGCGCGTTTTCGGGCGGTGGCCAGCAGCTCTGGCAAGGCATCCACCTCCGCCGCATTCGGCGCGGAGCGGAGCACCGGCGGCAGGTGGGGATTGTATTCGTGGCGGAGCCGTGGCGAGTCCGAGAGGACGCCTTGGGCCTCCAATCCGGCGGGCGGGAGGTTCTTCCGCTTGGCGGGGTGTTTGTAGGAGGCGACGGGTTCGCCGCCGCTGGTCGGCGGACGCGCGCCGGATTTTTCCTTGGAGCGTGGCATGGTCTGAGTTCGGTCGCGCGCGAATCAGCCGGCGGTCGGGGAACTGTCGTCCGAGGGGACTTTCAGTGCCTAAAACGGAAAAAGGACGCGCTTGCTGGCGTCCGGCTACAGGCGCCCGGAGGGCCCACAGCGGAACGCTTCCTGCGCGCCCCGGGTGGGGCGCGCGTCGAGCGCGGTCCTGCGGGCGAAATGCCCGGTTTCGCAGCCGACAGCAGCCGAAGCTGCGCGAAATGAGATGGTGTTGCTGGTGGCTAGATCATGCGTCGGTTTCGAGACGCGGGCAGGGTAGCGCGGGGCGCGGGTGAGGGTAAAGCGCCCGGATGCCGCCGGTGGCTCCTCGGGTTGCGGGGCAGGCGGCCCGGCCGTCGCGGCTCTTCCGGGCCATTACCTCACCCGTCTCGACAGCGTGGGCACGAGACGCGCGGGAGCGGCCGTTGAGTGAGGTTCATGGCCGCCAGTCGCTGGCGACGCGCGGAGAAGCAATCCAGGCAGGTGGAGAAAGTCTCCAGGTTCCAGAGGTCGGCAAAGACCCGCGCGGGGGCGCCGTCGAGCGTAGCGTCAAATGCCTCTTCGAACGTGCGCAGCGTGGGCGGAGTGAAATCACCGGCGGCACGCAGGGCTTCGAGCGCCCCGTTGCCGGGTCGCGTCGGGATCAGGGTGACGGCGCTCGCGCCGCAGTTGAACGCGAAGTCAGCCGAGCGGCGCGCCCATTCGACCGCCTCGGCCGGGGGTTGAAACGGCGGTTGCACCAGCACGAATACGCGCAGGGCCATTTCATGTTCGGCCAGAAACGTCGCCGAGCGCCGAAACTGATCGAGGCTCATCCGCTTGTTTGACCTCTCGAGCGCGACGGGATGGACCGTCTCCAGCCCCATGGCCACCTCGAGCACGGGTGGCCGGGAGCGGCGGCGGGCGGCCGCCGCCTCGCGCAGCAGGGCCTGAAACTGGATCGCCCGCGCGCCGATCAGCGCGGGATGACACTCGACGATCACGCGGTCAAACCCCGCAACCGTGCGCACGATGGCCGGGTAGTCCGCTGGCGGCACGGCCCTGGGATCGAAGAAGCTGCCGCCATTGTAGAGCTTGATCTGGCGAACGCCTGGCTCGGCCGTCTGCTCCCCGGTTCCGCCCGGCTCGGCGCCGTCCGCTTCGGCCAGCGCCACCGCGATTTGTCGGGCCATGGCCCCTTCCGGCACCGGCCCGGGGACGGTGAACCGCCACAGATCACACATGGCGCAGTGCCACGGACATTCCCGGCTCGTCAACAGGAGGGTCAGGATGTTGGCGGGCGCGCCGGAGAGCAGCGGTTCCTGTTCCCAAAAGCCGCCGTGGGCTCGCCAGACATCATGGGCCGGCCGCACGCCTCTCCGGGCCAGGATCCAGCGGGTTCGTTCGGTGGCGTCGGTCGGGTAGGGAGCAACCTCCGGGGCACCCGGTCTGAGCCGGCCATCGGCCGGGGCCGGAGCCGCCGCACCCGTGGGCGGTGGGGCATGGGCGGTAAGACGGTTCGCGGGGGGACGAGACAGAGCCATGCCGAAATGCTGGGACACGGGGCAGGCCGCCGCAAGCGGCATGACGTGGTCCGGGAGCTGGTGCGTGACCGATTTATGAGTTCTTTCAGTTGCTCTTGCGTTCGGCAGGCCAGCCCAGTCCAGGCTTTCATTTCGTCCGGGAAATTGACAGTCTCTGCCCGTGATTCAGTCCGCCACTCAACTGGCCCACTGGCTGCCCGAACTCGGCAGCAGTCCGTGGCTGGCTGTGGACACGGAAGCGGACAGCCTGCACAGCTACCCCGAGAAACTCTGCCTGGTGCAACTCGCGACGCCCTCGGATACGGTGCTCGTGGATCCGCTGGCGGGCTTCAGTCTGGACCCGCTCTGGCAGGCGGCGCGAGACAAGGAATTGATTCTGCACGGCGCGGATTACGATCTGCGACTGCTGTTCCGCACGTTTGAATTCAGGCCCCGCCGCGTCTTCGACACGATGGTGGCCGCCCGGCTGCTGGGCCGAAAGCAGTTCGGCCTGGCGTCGCTCGTGGAGGAACTCCTCGGCGTCAAGCTGGAGAAAGGTTCACAAAAAGCGAACTGGGCCCTCCGCCCGCTGAGTGCGAAAATGACGGCCTACGCCCTGGACGACGCGCGTTACCTCGCCCCGCTGGCCGACAAGCTGCGCGAGGAACTCCGCGCCGCGGGGCGGCTGGAATGGCACGAGCAGTTTTGCGCCCAACTGGTGGAGGAAGCGGCCCAGTTCCGGAATGGCGTTGATCCGGAGGCGTGGCGGCTCAAGGGCGTCAACCGGCTGGGGCCCCGCAGCCTGGGGGTGGCGCGCGAACTGTGGCGCTGGCGCGAACGGGAAGCGGTGCAAAAGAGCCGGCCGCCGTTCTTCATCCTCGCGCATGAAACGCTCATTGCCATTGCCGAGCGGGCCGGTGCGGGGGCGGACTACGCTGCGCTGGTGCCGCGGCGATTTCCGGACAGCCGCCGGGAGGGGTTGCGGCGCGCCGTCGAGCGGGGCCTGGCCCTGCCCGACGAGGAATTGCCCGGTCCGCTGGTGCGTCGCAGCGACCGGCTGACCGGCGCGCAGCGGTCGCGCCTGGAGCAACTGCGCCGGCGGCGCGACCGCCTGGCCGCGAAGCTGAATCTCGAAGCATCGTTCATCGCCAGCAAGGCCACGCTGGTGGCGCTGGCCCGGAACGAGGCGGGCGCGTGGGAGGGGTTGCTGCCGTGGCAGCGGGAACTGCTCAGTGAACCGGCCGGGCGCTCATCGGAGCCGCGCGCTACGGCGACCCCGCGGCGGGCCGATACTCCGCCTTCGCCCGCGGCAGCCAAAGCTGCAGGTCCTTGATCCGCTGCTCGTCGGTGGGGTGGGTGCGGAAGTACCGGCTGAATCCGGACGAGGTGTTGCCGGCGCGCCGGTTGTACTCGGCGAAGCGTTGCCAGAATCCGATGGCGGCTTCGGGATCGTAGCCCGCGCGGGCCATGTACAGCAGACCCACTCGATCCGCTTCGGTCTCCTGCGAGCGGCTGTGGGGCAGAGCTTCGAGCAACTGGGCGCCCATGCCATAAACCCCGGCGACCAGCGCCGTGTTCTTGCCGCCTTCGCCGCCCAGCAAAGCTGTCGCCACTTCGCCGCCGCTCTGGCGGACCATTGCCCGGCTGACCCTCTCGGCGCCGTGCCGCTTGGTCGCGTGCGCCACCTCATGGCTCATCACCGTCGCCAGGCCCGCCTCGTCGCCGGTGATGGGAAGAATCCCGGTGTTGATGCCCACCTTGCCGCCGGGGAGGCAGAAGGCGTTGGGCTCCTTGTTCTCGAAGAGGACAAACTCCCATTGCGCGTTGGGCATGTTCGCCACCGCCGCGATCCGCTTGCCGACTTTCTGGACCAGGGCCGTCGCGGCTGCGTCCTTGCTCTGCGGGATTTGTTTCTTGGTTTCCTCGAACGCGGTCAGACCCATCTTCATCTCCTGGTCGGCGCTGAGGAGAATCAACTGTGTCCGCCCGGTTTCCTCCACCGTCATGCACGCGACGAGCGCGATGCCGACCACGGCCAGCCCCGCCCAGGTCCACCACCGGCGTGAAATCTTCATGCCCAGAGTGAACCACGCGCCCCGCCGCCCCGCAAGCGGCCTCAGCGAATGGTCTCGACCCCGCACAGGCACCAGATCAACTCGGGCGCGAAATGGTTGTAGTCCTCGGTCCGTTGAAAGACGAGCGCTTCCGGCGCGCCGAGCAACCGGTACACGGCGCGCGCGCCGTCCACCGCCAGGCGCAGGTCGGCGAACGTCGAGTGGTAGTCAATCCGCGGGGTGACGATCAGCAGCGGCCGCGGCGCGATGAGCGCCATCACTTCATCCCAATCGCAGGGAATACGCGCCTCTTCGCCCACGAACGCGCCCAGTCGCGGCAGGAGTGGCAACCCCTGCGCCCAGCGTGCCACGCCACCCGTGCCACGGTCGGTCGTATCCAGCCGCAACGGTGTGAGCCCGTTGATCGCGAGCACGCCGGCCACACGCTCCTCGAGCGCGCCCGCCATCAGCGCTGCCATCGCACCGGTGCCGTACCCCAGCAGGTAGATTTGCGCCGGGTCCACGCGCGGATGCGCGCGCAGCGCCGCTACCGCGGCCAGGGTGTCGGCGACCGTCTTGCCCAGCAAAGACCAGCGCGGATAACGGCGGTAGAAGTCGCGCGCCTCTTCAATGCGGCCGCCGTTGCCAATCTGATCGAAGGCGAACACGGCGTAGCCGCTCCGCGTGAGGGCCAGATGCGGGGCCTCCCCCCGGAAATATCCGGCCACGTAGCCGTTCGAGACCGAGATCGGATGCAGCCAGACAAAGGCCGGCAGCCGACGTTCCGAGCCCGCGACGTTCGTCGGATAATAAAGATCGCCCGGCAGGTAGTTCCCGAAGTTGAGGCTCTCCTTGACCAGGCGCACAGGCGGATCGCCCCGCTGCAGCAGCACGGCGTTGGCGTGCGACTCGGCCCCATAGCGGCCGCCCGGGTCCCGCGCGATCGGAGGCGCGTCACCGAGCAACCACTCGAGTCGCCGGCGGATGTCGTCGCGCTCCGCCTCCCAGGCGGACGGGTCCGTGCCGGGCACCGTGCCGGCGAGTGACGACACGTTCCCCGTTTCGCGGCGCGGGAACTCGCGCGGCCGGAGGCGCTCGCGGCTGGCGCGTTGCCAGTCTTCGTACGTGGGATAGATCGGCGCGTCGGCGATCGGCCGTTTTGAGCGACCGAACTTCCAGTCCAGCCAGTCCACGTAAGCCTCGATGTCCCCCGCGCGCGTGGCGTGCTCGCCGGACCGGTAGCGCAGATTTAGGCCGTCCGCCGCGCCCAGCAGGGCGAAGGCCGGCAAGGCGGCCCGCCGGGTTTGTTCGATGGCCCAGACACTTTCCACGTCATCGTTCAACGCGGTCGAGAGCAGCACCGGTCGCGGCGCGACACAGGCGATGAGTGCGTGCTGGTCAATCGGGAGCTTGCTTTCCCGCCCCACGAAGAAACGCAGCCGCGGGTGAAACCAGTCGGGCATGATGCGGGTGATCAACTCGATCCCTTCCCCAAACTGTGGCTCCGAAAACAGCCGCCACGGACAGGCCCCACCCGCGCCTGAACTGCTCGAAATGACGGCGCTGATCCGCTCATCAAGCGCGGCGGCGATCAAGGCGCTCTTGCCGTTCCGGGAGTGACCCGTCAGGGCGATCTGCCGCGGGTTCACGTCCGGCCGCGTCAGCAAGTAATCCACGCACCGGCTCGCCGCCCACGCGCGCCGGGTGAGCTTGGACCAGTCGTACTCCGGCCAGATCTCTGCCCACGGTCCCGTGTCATCACGCGAGTCGGCGCCGTTGTACACGCACGCGAGATAACCGCGGCTCACCGCCACGAGCGCCCAGCGCCGGTGGTTCTCCTGCGTGATGAAGACGGGAAATGGCCCTCGGCCGGCCGGCGCAATAATCTCGATCCCGAGTTGCGCCCGGTGGTCGGGTCCGAAGGCGAGCGTCAGTTCGGCCACCGTGACCCGGTCTTCCTCCCGCCGGCGTTCCCCGGTCACCACCACGTTGCCCGGCGCGGGCGGCACCCGCCCGATGACGTACTCCTGGAACAACGCCAGCAGTTCCTCGCGCCGTTGACGCCAGGCGGTGCCGTTCTTCACCGGCCGACCATCCGCGAACCGCAACGGATCGGGCAGACCAGCCTCGCCGGGCAGCGCGTCGAAGTCCGGAGGCAGTTCGCCCGTGCGCTCCAACCACGCCTCCCACGCGGCGCTCTTGGGCAGCATCCGCAGCAACTCGTCCCGATGGGCGAGCCGGCGCGCCAGTGCGTCCGCTGATAATGCCCCGGCCGCGAGCCCGAGGCTGAGGCCCGCCCAAGCGGCCCGGGCGAGTGCGAGGTGAAATGCGGTTCTCATGGCGTTACCGAATCGGTCGTCGGCCGGGCTCCGGCAAGTGGATGGCCTCCGGGAGGAGACGGCGCTTCGAGGTTAAGGGGCCGCTCGTCGGTTCGCCCCGGGCAGACGATTTCTCCCTCATTGCTGAACCAGTGACGCGGCGAACGCGCGCGCCTCGTCCGGCGAGGTGAAATGCACCTCAAGCCGGCCGGCCGCGATCTCCGACCGGATGACCGGCTCGGCCACGATCGTCGAGCCAACCGCGATCTGAATCTGCGTGTTCAGATGGTCCCTAGTGAAGGCACGAAACGCGCGGGCCGCCTCCGGGGAGAACTCGAGGTGGATGACGGCCGTCTTCTGGGTTGGGGAGGAAAGGACTCTGCCGGTCACGACATCGGTCGAAACGGCGGCGATGTCCCGCGCGACAATGGAAAACCGTGGTGGGACGGCGGGGCGGTCTTCCGCGTCCGGGGAGCCCTTCGAGCACGCGGTAAGCACCAGCAGGATCGCCAGCGCAACGAACGCGAGCCCGCTGGTGAATGCGTTCTGGTCGGCCATGTGTTCCGCAGCAAAGTAGCTGCCGCCCGGCGACAGAAGCAACCTGCTTTCCGGGCTTCCCAACCGGCGCGTTTGAAGTCAGTCAGCCAGCGTCGCTCACCGCGTCCAGGCGTGGAGGCGGGTGGGCTGGCCTTCGGGGAGGGTGATCTGGGCCGAGACCTCGGGTGGGTTGGCGCTGCCGTTCAAGGTCAGGTCGTACACGGTCGAGGCCGAGTGCTCGGGCGTGACCACCAGCCG
>CALJWR010000104.1 GCA_937976685.1 uncultured Verrucomicrobiae bacterium | reverse complement strand
GTCGAGGACGGCGAGGAGCCCGGAGTGGGCTGGGGGGACCGACCAGACCTCGCCAACGCCGAGCCCCCTGCCGCGTTCAAATACCCGAGGGACTTTCCAACCGCCCGATTAGATCGCCAGCAGCTCCTCGGCCGAGACTTGGCGGAGATTCGCCTTCCGGACAAGGCGACGACATCGCTCCAAGTCGTCCGCCTCGATCAACAGCACCGCGCGTCGCTGGGCCACGAATCCAGACGCGTTCTCCACGTTGATCCCTTCGCCGGCGAGGCACTCGGCGACCAGGTTCAATCCACCCGGGCGATCCTCAACTTCAATCGCGAGGACCTCGACTTGCGACAAGGCGATGCCGTGCTGCCGGAGGGCTTCGTAGGCGAGGCTGTGTTTGTCCACCAACAGCTTGATGACCCCGAACGATTCGGTCGAAGAGATGGTTACCCACAAGATGTTCACGCCCAGGTCCGCCAGAACCCGCGTGATTCGTGCGAGCTGCCCGATCTTGTTTTCGGCGAAGGTGGCCAGGAGTTTTACGGCACTCATGAATGGAAGCGCGGAAGGTCTGGAGTTCCGGCGCCCGAAAGTCAACTGCCCGTTGTGATGGTGCCGGCCACCATCCTGAGTTGCGGTCCCGCGGCCGGCGCCGGCACAGCGCGCCCGAACGTCACACCGCCGAGCCACTCCAATTGAGTTTGGTGCGGAGAGTGTCGAAGAACGAGGTGCCCGGCAGCCGAACCAGCGGTGCCACGAATCGGCTCCGACAGAAGCGCATCACCTCGCCGGGGTGCAGCGCGATGGGCGTCTGACCGTCGGCGGCGAGAAACGTCTCCACCCGCTCGCTCAGCAGCCGCACTTCGACCACGGAGCGCAGACTCACGATCACCGATCGGCTGGACAGCGTGTGGGCGCAGATTGGCGTCAGCGCAAACACCTCGGCCTGCGGGCTGACGACCGCGCCCCCGGCCGCCAGCGAATAGGCGGTTGAACCGGTGGGCGAACTCACGATCAGGCCATCGCCGCGGTAGCTCGTCAGCAGTTCCCCGTCCACGCGCACTTCGAGCTCGATCATCCGCGGCACGGTTCCCCGGCTGATGACAAAATCGTTCAGGGCCAGTTCACGTTTGGACTGGGCCCCGGACGGGGGGGTTCCCCGCACCTTCGCTTCGATGAGCGGACGCTCATCCAACAGGCATTCTCCCCGCCAGGCCGTTTCGAGCGTGGCTGGAAGCTCGCGCAAGTTGCAGGCCGTCAGGAATCCCAGGGCGCCCAAATTGACGCCGAGAATCGGGGTGCCGCTGCCGGCGGTGTTGCGGGCCACGCGGAGAATCGTTCCATCGCCACCGAAGACCAGCAGGAGGTCACACTCCTTGCCAAGGGCTGTGTCCGACGGCAGTTCGGAAACCGCGAGCCCGCCCTGGTGCGCGGTGGCAGTGTCCGCCAGGACTTCCCGCCCGGCGGCACTCACCAGTCGCACGGCCCGGCGCAACGCGGCCCGTCCGGAGGGTTTGTCCGGGTTGGCGATCAGGCCCACGCGACGGCTGGGGTCAACCAGTCTTTTCAAGCAGTGCGAGAAATTCTTTGTTTCCGGCCGGGCCAAGGAGCGGGGATTCCACCACCCCGATCCAGCGCAACGCCGGTTGCTCTCGCACAAACGCGGCCAGTTCCGCAAGCACGCGCTCGTGAACGGCCGGGTCGGTAATCACTCCGGCACCGCGGTCCACCTCGGCCTTGCCCGCCTCGAACTGGGGTTTGACCAGCGCGATGATCCGGCCGCCGGGGCGGACCAGGCCCGCGGCCGCGGGAAGCAGCAGCCTCAGCGAGATAAACGAGCAATCCACGGTGACCAGGTCCACCGGCGCGAAGCCGGCCGGCATTCGCTCCGGCGAGAGCTGCCGCGCGTTGGTCCGCTCCATGACCACGACGCGCGGGTCCTGGCGTAGTTTCCAGGCGAGTTGCCCCTGCCCAACGTCAACCGCGTACACCCGCTCCGCGCCGTGCTGCAGCAGGCAGTCGGTGAACCCCCCGGTAGAGGCGCCCAGGTCCACCGCGATTTGCCCGGCAACGTCCACGTGGAAATGCTCCAACGCATGTTCGAGTTTGTGCCCGCCGCGACTGATAAAGCGCTCCGGCGCCGCCAGACCGACCTCGTCACCCTCCGTCACGGACTCGCTGGGCTTGCGCGCCGGTTGGCCGTTGACCGTCACGCGACCCGCCATGATGGCGCGTTGGGCTTGCTCGCGGGAGGGACAAAGACCGCGGGTGACGAGCGCGATGTCCAGCCGGGAGCGCGTCATGGGTCTTGCTCGGCGAAGGCCCAGAGATGGTCGCGACTGCGGACAAAGAGCGTTCCGCGGCTGATTGCCGGCGTGGCCATGACCGGCTCGCTCAGCGGGTTGCGGGCAAGAACCTCCAACGTATCGCCCGCGCGCCAAACCACCGCCGTGCCGGGCTGCGAGATCGCGCACACCTTGCCGTTGGCGGCGACCGGCGAGGCGTAGTAATCGCCCAGCGCTCCGAGCCGTTCCTCCTGGTACACCGGCACGCCATTGGTGGCGTTGAAGCACGAGGCAATCCCCCCGTTGCGGACCAGATACAGCCGGTCCCGGTGCCACAGGGGTGATGGCACGTAAGGCAGGCCGCGCGTCTGCTTCCACGCGACATGGCTGGCGGTGACGTCGCCGTTGCCGCCGGGGCGCACCGCCAGCAGCGCGTTTTCCGAGCGGTTGAAGATGCTGGCAATCGTCTCGTACTCGGTGCGGTCGAGCTGGTCGTCGCGATTCGCGTCCATGTAGTGGAAGTGCTGCCGTGCGGGGCCGGGCGGCGCTTCCTCCCGCGTCAGCCGGCCGTCGCCATCGGCGTCGGCGCTCGCGATGAACGAGTCCCACGGCGCCACCCGCGGCACGCCCGACCCGGGGGGCCACCCGGCGACGAAGAGCAGTCCGTTCCCCGTGGCCGGACTGGTACACAACTCGTTGGGCAGACCGCTAACACTCCAGCGTTCGGCGCCGTCGCGGGCGGCATAGGCCACCGCGCGAAGGGTCCCGGGCAGAAGGATGTGCGTCTCGCCCGCCCAGTCGAAGACCAGGGGCGTGCCGAACCCGCGGCGGAACTCCTCACGCGGCTGTCGCCACGCGACCGAGCCATCCGCTTGTCGAAGGGCGAGCAACTCCGAGCCCGTGTCCTGGTCGCGGGCCAGAATCACCAGATCGTCGGTGAGCACCGGCGAAGACCCCACGCCGTGTTGGGTGATCGGTGTGGGCAGGGGCCGACGCCAGAGTTCCCGGCCCGCGAAATCGTAGCAGGCAGCGCCAAAGGCTCCGAAGTACACCCAGACGCGGTCGCCATCAGTGACCGGGGTGGGCGCGGCCGGGTTGTGCAGCGCGGCGTGTTTCCCCGCCGTGTCCGCCGGCAACGCCCTTTGCCAGCGCGGCGCGCCGGTCTGGCGGTCCAGGCAAAGCGTCACCAAATCCGGCTCGACGTAGCCGGTCAGGAACACGTGATCGCCCCAAACCACGGGAGAGGAATTTCCCACGGGCGTCTTCACCTTCCAAGCGACGTTGGTTTCCCGCCCGAAGTGAACGGGAAAATCGTCCTCCTCCGCGAACCCGCCGCCGGCCGGGCCCCGGAACTGGGGCCAATTGCCCGCGCCCATGCAGGGAATGACCGCCAACAAGGCGATTGCCGCCCAGCCGCGAGGACGGGCCGCAGCCGACGGGACTCCCTTGAACGGGTCACCGGTCTGCCGCTTCGGCAGCCAGCAGTCGAGGCGGTTATTCACAGTTCGTGCTCAGATTCAATTGGTGGAGCGGGGGGCGACGACCTTGAAGTCGCGCAGGCTGCGGACCTTCTCCGGAAAGCCGCCCGCCAGGCTTGCCTCGAGCCGGTAGTCGCCCGG
>CALJWR010000103.1 GCA_937976685.1 uncultured Verrucomicrobiae bacterium | reverse complement strand
CAAGGGATGATCCGGCGGCACGGTGGCGTTGAGGTGGAGGACGGCGAGGAAGTCGGGCTGGGCTTGAGGCTGGCCGCGCATGTTTTTTCAGACGCCGATCCAACCGTCGTGTTCACATTCCCATCGGACTTTTTCAACAGCTTGGTAATGGATTTGTAAACCGTCGGTCGTCGGTTCGAATCCGACTGCTGGCTCCATTCTTCAGGCCCGGTGCCTTGGTGAATCGGAACTGCTCTCGGACACCCGGCTTAAGACCACAACCTCGCGACGGACTGCCGGGCAAACCCCGCTTGCGGACACCCACCCCTGCTAGTACCGTGCGCCCATGTTGATCCGGGTGGTAAAGCGATTCGCGGTTTTCGGTCTCGTCTCCTGCCTTCTGGCTGGCGACGTACTGGAACTCCGGGACAACGCCGCTCTGACCGGTCGCATCCTGGCCGAAAAGAACGATCAGGTGGTGGTTGACCTCGGCTACACCGTGCTCACGGTGCCCCGAAGTCACATCGAAAAGATCAGCCGGGCCGGCGGGGAGGCGGTGGAGCACGCGGGCGTTTCATCCGCAAGCTCAGTGCCCCCGGCGGGTCCCGGGACGAGCATGGCAGCAATCGAAGCCCGCGCCAGCGGAGGGCTCTACACGCAGAGCAGCGGCGCGGCCGCCGAACGCCCGGTGCGGGATTGGGCGAGCGAATTGGGGGAGGCGGTGGTACAGGTGCGGACGCCGGGCGGGCTGGGTTCCGGATTCTTTATCAACGAGGACGGTTACCTGATCACCAACTTTCACGTGATCGAGAACGAGACCGTGATCTCGATCGAGGTGTTTCATCAGGCGGGACGCCGACTCGACCGCAAGGTCTATCGGCAGGTACGGATCGTGGCCATGAACAAGTTTGCCGACCTCGCCTTGCTTCAAGTCCAGGATCCCGGCGCGGCCAAGTTCGCATACGTTCCCTTGGGCCGGACTGAACTTTTGTCGGTGGGGGATCGTGTGTTCGCGATCGGCAGCCCGCTCGGGCTGGAGCGAACCGTGACGGAGGGCATCGTCAGCACCAAGACCCGGGAGATCCAGGGTGCGCTCTATCTGCAAACGACGGCGCAAATCAATCCGGGCAACAGCGGCGGTCCGCTCTTCAACCTGCGCGGCGAGGTGGTGGGCGTCACGAACATGAAGCTCACGTTTGGCGAGGGGCTAGGATTCGCGATCCCGGTGGACCAGGTGGTCTTCTTCCTGAAGAACCGGGACGCTTACGCGTACGACAACGACAATCCGAGCAACCCGTACCGCTACCTTGAGCCGCCGAAGCGAATCCGGTTCTCGACGGCCACCGAGTGACAGACGCCACGTTCCTTTCTGGCCCCCGGTTCATCCGGTCCATGGCCAAAGCTTTCCGAAAAACGAAACCTCAATTGACTGATCCAATTGGCATGATGACGACGCAGCGCCTCTCTCCTTGGCTGGCCGTACTGGCTGGCTGGACCCTCTCCACCTCGGCAGCCGTCCCGGCGCCGGAGCAACTCCTCCCGGCCGACACCTTGGCGGTGCTGGCGGTGCCGGACTTTGCCAAGGTGCGTGCCGCCCAAAAGCAGTCCGCCATGGCCCTGCTCTGGGATGATCCTGCGATGAAGCCCTTCCGTGACAAGCTGATGAACCAGCTTCAGAAGGAGATCATCGAGCCGCTCGAAAAAGAGCTGGGCATCAAGCTCCAGGATTACGCCAACCTCGCGCAGGGGCAGGTGACCGCCGCCCTCACCCAAAGCGGCTGGACCGGCACCGTGGATCCTCTGCCCGGTCTGCTGATCCTGGTGGATTCCCGCGACAAGAAGGACCAACTCCAGAAGTCCATGGAAACGGCGCGGCAGAAAGTCACCGATGCCGGACAAAAGGTCCGCTCGGAAAGGGTCCGGGACCTTGAATTCATGGTGGTCACGCTCGATCCCGAGACGGTGAAGGAGGCGCTCGACGCGGACGATCCGGCGCCCAAGGTCGAGGTGGCGATTGGTCAGGCCGACAGCCTTCTGGTGGTGGCCACCAACCTCAAAGACGCCGAAAAAGTCGTGGCGCGTCTGGCGGGCGGCAACATTCCGTGCCTGGCGGACCAGTCCGCGTTCCAAGGCAATGCCACCGCGATGTTCCGTGACGCGTTGAGCTACGGCTGGATTCACTTTGCTCCCCTCGCCGAAGTGATCAACCAGTTCGCGCGTGAGGCGGCGGCGAGCGCGACCCCGGGCGTGCCGCCGGCAGACAAGCTCATGGACGCCTTCGGTTTGAACGGGCTGAAAACGCTGGCCTTCGCGGCTCGTCACTCGACCGAGGGCGATGCGGTGGACCTCTTGCTGGGTGCCCCGGAAGCCGGCCGCAAAGGACTGTTCCGGCTGATCGCGACCGAGGCCAAGGACGCTGCTCCGCCCGCCTTCGTGCCGGCGGACGCGGTGACCTTCAATCGCTGGCGGCTGGACGGCCAACGATTCTGGGGCGCGCTCGAAGCGATGGTCAACGACATCGCGCCCGGTGGTTTGCAAGGGGCGATGGAGATGATCAACGAGGTGGCGAAGCAGAAGGATCCGGGCTTCGACCTGAAGAAGAGCCTGGTCGGCAACCTGGGCGACGATTTGGTGAGCTACGCGAAGGCGCCCCGGGGGACGACGCTGGGGGAACTCGCGGCGCAACCTTCGATCTTTCTCCTGGGCTCGCCCCGCGCAGAACAACTGGTCCAGGCGATCCGGTCGCTGATCAACGGCGTGGCGTCCAATCCGATGCTGCCGGTTGGCGGGGAGTTGAAGGAACGCGACTTCCTCGGAAGAAAGATCTATTCGATGGATCTGCCGCCGAGCGGCGGTCCGGCAAAAGCCCTCATGATGACGGCCAGTGGCGGCTACGTGGCGTTCGGCACGGACTCCGCGTTGATCGAGGAGTATCTTCGGAGCGGGGACAGCAAACCCAAGCCGCTGACCGAGACCGCGGGATTCCGGGACGCTGCCGCGAAGGTCGGCGGTACGGGCACTGGGCTGTTCGGTTTTCAGAACGACAAGGAAAGCATGCGGCCGATGTATGAGGCCTTCCGCGCGAACAATGACCTGCTCAGCACCATGTTCGGCGAGGTGCTTGAATTGGACGAGGATGGCGGCCTGAAGAACTGGCTGGATTTCTCGTTGCTGCCGCCGTTCGAGCGGGTGGCGAAGTATTTCGGGATCTCGGTCTTTGCCGGCAGTCAGACGCGGGACGGCTACCTGATGAAGGTGTTCACGCCGATGCCCACCATGGCTCGACAGTGAGCCCGCCGGCGGAAGGTTGACCGTGCGAACGGCGCTCGCGGGAGCGCCGTTCGACTTTCAAGCCGCGGCGGATGCCCGGCGGCGCGGCGGCCGGCAAGTGAACGACGCGGCCCTGCCCCCGCACTTGACGGTTGCGTGCGGGTGGGTCGTTTTGCTTGAGTCTCGCGTCCGCCACCATGACTCAATCAACCGTCATGGGCCAGCCAACGGCCCGCGCCTGAAGCATGGCCCCACTGCTTGCCGCCACCTATTGGCCGTTTTTTGTCCTCGCGGTCTCGGTTGGGCTGATCGTGGTGTTGATCACGGTCGTCCGGATGCCGGCGTTTCTCGCGTTGCTGCTGGCCGCTTTCACGGCGGGTTTCCTGGCTGACACGCTGCCCGGCGAACCGGCGAAGGATCACTGGATCCAGGCGGTGGAACTGACCACGGCAGAACTTGGCACCACCGCCGGCCGGATCGCAGTGGTGATCGCGCTGGCGACGGTCATCAGTCTCTGCCTGATGGAGAGCGGCGCGGCGGACAAGATCGTGCGGCGCTTCCTGGCGCTGTTTGGCGAGAAGCACGCGGGGAAGGCCATCTTCCTGAGCGGCTACATCATTTCGATCCCGATCTTCTTCGACACGTTCTTCATGCTGCTGTTGCCGCTGGCGCGGGCGATGGCCCTGCGCACCGGGCGCAACTACCTGCTCTACGTGATGGCGATCTGCTCCGCGGGCATCGTCACGCACTCGCTCTGCATTCCGCATCCCGGCCCCCTCGCGATGGCGGAGGCATTGGGCGTGGATGTGGGACTGAGCATCGTGGTCGGAATGGTGGTGGGCCTTCCGCCGGCCACGGCCGGCTGGCTGGTCGCCAACTGGCTGAACCGGCGTTTGACGATCCCCCTCCGCGAAACCCCGGGCGTCACGCTGGCCGAACTCGAGGCCGTGGTGCGCAAGGACGAGCGGGAATTGCCCTCGTTCCTTTTCTCCATCACGCCGATCATCCTGCCCATCGTCCTGATATCGCTCGCGTCGCTTTTCGACGCGGCGGTCCGGCAGCGGGAAACCTTTGCGTGGTTGATCGCGGCATGCGGCGGTCCGGAAGTCTTCACTGAAGTGGCGCGTTGGATGCAGTTCGCCGGCAATCGAAATGTGGCCCTCGTCATCGGCAGCGCGATCGCGCTGGTCTTGCTGGTGCGGAGCCGGCGGTTGCCCTGGCGGGACGCCTTCCGCGCCATCGGCGCGCCGTTGGAAACGGCGGGGGTGATCATCCTCATCACCAGCGCGGGCGGCGCGTTCGGGCTGATGCTCAAGAACGCCGGGGTCGGCGAGGCGATCAAGGCCGCCGCCGACGGCCGGGCGGTGAATCTCGTGTTGCTGGCCTGGCTGGTGGCGGCGGTGATTCGCGTGGCGCAGGGTTCGGCCACGGTAGCGATGCTGACCACCGCCGCCATGGTGCAACCGTTGCTGAGGGCGGACCTGCCTTACCACCCGATCTACATCTTTCTGGCCATCGGCTTCGGGGGCATGATTTGTTCCTGGATGAACGACAGCGGTTTCTGGGTGGTGGGCCGGCTCAGCGGCATGACGGAAAAGGAAACCCTCAAGAGCTGGACCCTCATCGCCACGGTCAACAGCATCGCCGGTTTGGTCGTGACGCTCCTTGGCTCGTGGTTGCTGCCTTTCGCCAGCCGGTGAGCGGTCCGCCGGCGCATGGTAGCCGGCCGGACGGGCGCCTTGCCCTGCTGGGGAGCCTTTTGAATAGGCCGCCGGCAGGACCAGTCAGTTGGGAAACCGCTTTGCCCGCCGGTGCGCTCGTGGCTGCGAACAGGCCTTGGCCCGGATGGTCGGCCAGACGCGGCGCGAAACTTGAATGACCGGCTCCCCGCCCAAGTGTCAACTGGCGGCACCGCCACCGGCGAACTCTCCGTCGGACGACTGCCCTTCTCTGCCTCTTCCGTGGGTGGTACGGCCACGGGTTGGCTTGCGCGTGGTGTCGGGAACGTTTTGG
>CALJWR010000102.1 GCA_937976685.1 uncultured Verrucomicrobiae bacterium | reverse complement strand
AAGGCCCTGACCGTGCGCACCGGGCCAATGCGACGGCAGGGGTTCCCGGAGATTCGGCTTGCGATAGCATGACACGTTTTGCTATGCCACGCGGCAAATTCGTATGGCTGCCATTGGCCGTTTCCAGAAGGGTGACGATATCTTTTACGCGAAGGTGGTGGATGGGGAACTGTTCCGCCTGATCGGGGACGTTTTCGGTTCGCCCTCGTACGAGAAAAAGCCGATGTCGCCCAAGGGCGTCAAGACGCTCATTCCGGTCGCGCCGTCCAAGGTGATCGCGGTGGGGCTCAATTACGCCGACCACGCCCGCGAATCGGGCAAGCCGGTCCCCAAGGAGCCCCTCTTCTGGCTGAAGGCGCCCACGTCGCTGATCCCCGACGGTAACAAGATCGAAGTCCCGTTCCCCTCGCACCGGGTGGACTTCGAGGCTGAACTGGCCATCGTAATTGGTCGCCGGGTGCGCAACGTCACTCCGAACGCCGCCTCCCGATATATCTTCGGCTACACCGCCGCCCAGGACATCAGCGACCGCACGATCCAGAACGCCGAGAGTCAGTGGGCCCGTTGCAAGTCGTTTGACACCTTCACGCCGCTCGGGCCGTACGTGGAGACCAAGATTGACCCGCACGATCTGACCATTCAGCTCTTCCAGAACGGCCAGCTCCGGCAGAACTCGAACACCAGTCAGCTCATCTTCAACTGCTTCGACCTGGTCAGCTTCATCTCCACCAACATGACGTTGCTGCCTGGCGATGTCATCCTGACCGGCACGCCGAGTGGGACCGGCCCGATTGAGTCGGGCGACCGGCTGGAGGTGCGGATTCAGGGGCTGGCGCCGTTGGTCAACACGGTGAAGTGAGGAGGCCGGCGTTGTTTTCATAGCCCGGAAGTTCACCGAGGCGGGTTCTCCCGCCTCGAATTTTTTACCATGCGCTGGACCCAAACCTTCATCCCCACCCTCAAGGAAACCCCAGCGGACGCCGAAATCCTGTCGCACAAACTACTGCTCCGCGCCGGCCTCGTGCGGAAGCTGACCGGCGGCCTCTACACGTTTCTACCGCTGGGACTGCGCGCGCTGCGCAAGATCGAGAACATTGTCCGTGAGGAAATGGACCGCGCCGGCGCCATTGAAGTCGCGATGCCGTGCCTGCAGCCGCCGGACATCTGGCAACAAAGTGGCCGTTACACGACCGCCGCGGAGGTGCTTTACCACGTGTTGGACCGGGCGAGGAAAGAGTGGGTGCTCGGCCCCACCCATGAGGAGGTCATCACCCAGCTTGCCGCGTTCGAGATCAACAGCTACCGGCAGCTTCCCAAGAATTTCTACCAGATCGGCGTCAAGTTCCGCGACGAGATCCGTCCCCGCTTTGGCCTGATGCGGGCCAAGGAGTTCATCATGAAGGACGCCTACAGCTTCGACGTCAGCGACGAAGCCGCGATGGTGAGCTACCGGAAGATGTACGACGCCTACACGCGCATCTTCGCGCGGTGCGGTCTGCGAGCGCTGGCGGTGGAAGCCGACACCGGCGTCATCGGAGGCAACTACTCACACGAATTCATGATCCCGGCCGAAACCGGCGAGAACGAAGTCGTGTACACGGAGTCCGGTTCTTACGCCGCGAACGTCGAGAAGGCCACCAGCCGGGGGCCGCTCACGCCGACGCCAACCAACGACACCGGCACGGCACCCGAAAAATTCCCCACGCCCGGCGTGGTCACCATCGAAGCCCTCGCGGCACCGCCGTTCAACGTCGCCGCTCATCAGCAAATCAAGACGCTGGTCTATCTCGCGGAAGCGAAGCCCATCCTCATCTTGTTGCGCGGCGACGACCAGTTGAACGAGGCCAAGCTGATCGCCCGAACCGGCGCCGCCCAGTTCCGGCCGGCCACGGCCGACGAGGTATTCGCCGCCCTGGGCGCCCATCCCGGCAGCCTTGGAGCGGTGGCCGCGACGCTCCGTTCCCCGGGGTTGCCCGTGTATGCCGACCTCGCGCTTCAGGGCGCGGCCGGCATGACCACCGGCGCCAACGAGGACGGCTTCCATCTGCGCCACGTCAACATCGCCCGCGACATTGCGGTAACGCAGTGGGCTGATTTCCGCACGGTTCAGCCCGGGGAACTGGACGTCGCATCCGGCCAGCCGCTGAAGAGCCGTCGCGCCATCGAGGTCGGCCACGTCTTTAAGCTGGGCACCAAGTACAGCGAGAAGATGAACGCCTTGTTCCTCGATGAGTCCGGCCGCCAGCATCCCTGCGTGATGGGCTGCTACGGCATCGGCGTCACCCGCACCCTCCAGGCGGTCATCGAGCAGTGCAACGACAAGGACGGCATCGTCTGGCCGTTGCCCGTTGCGCCCTTCTCGGTCTGCATCACCCCGCTGAACGTCGCGCCCAATGCCCCGGCCATGACGCTGGCCGAGGAGCTCTACCACCATCTCACGCGCGACGGGGTCGAGGTCTTGCTCGACAACCGCGATGAACGGCCCGGCGTGAAGTTCAAGGACGCCGACCTCATTGGCATTCCCCTGCGCGTCGGCATCGGCGAGAAGTCGCTGGCCAAGGGTGAAGTTGAGTTGAAGCCCCGCGGCGGTTCGCTGCTCGCGGTCAAGACCGGCGAGGCAGCCGCGCAGGTGCTGGCCTGGCTCCGGGCCGAATCGGCCCGTTTCCAGCCCCCTGCCTGACCCCGAGGGCGGCGCCGGGCCCCCTTGATTCGCCCGCCCCAGGGAAACGGCTGCTGCCCGTCGCTCTTGTTCTCGCCCTGGCCTTGGCCGTTGGTTGGTCCGGCCAGCGCCCTTGACGAACCCGCCGCCCCCGGCCCGCGGCCCGTGACTCGCCTTCGGCGACAGCCTCACGGCTGGCACCAGCGCGTCGCCGGCAGAGAGTTATCCCGCGCATCTGTCGCGCCGGCTTGGCGTGGAAATCCTCCACTTCGGCGAACCGGGTGACACCACCGCCGGCAGTCTCGCCCGTCTGCCCGGGGTGCTGCGTCTGCGCCCGCGCATCATCCTGCTGTGCCTTGGCGGCAACGACCGCCTCCAAGGCCGGCAGCTCGGGCAAGCATTGGCCAATCTCGCCGCCCTGGTGGACCACGCCGGGCAAGCCGGCGCGTTCGTCGTCTGGTTGGGCGTGCGGAGCGCCAGCGTGCTGGACCAGCATCGCCGGCCCTTCGCCCGGCCGGCGCGGCTGGATCTCGTGGCGTTGCCGCCCTCCAGTCGGGAACTCAACCCGGTGGAGGCCCTCGGCGATCAGATCAAGGACCGGATGGGCAAGGTGCTGTGGCAACGGTTGGCCGCTCTGACGCAAGCGATCGGCGATGAACTGCGGCCGCTCCATGAAGGTGCCGAAGCGGTCCGGAGGCTGATTTCTTACCCTTGGCAGGTCGAACAAGCAAACGCTACCGCAAGCCAGAATAGTTCCATCACATGCTCAAAGTGGTATTACTCCGGCCGTCAGCGCCGTTATCAGGCCCCCGGCTCGATCAGCCGCCGCCTTACCGACAAACAGCTCCTGGTCGTCACCGCCCCGCTGGCCCTCTTCGGACCGCAGTTCCAACGGCTGGCCCACCGCCACTTCCGTCCCGCCGTTCACGTCCTGCTCAGCGACGGCGACGAAGGATGGGAACGGCTGCGGGAAAACCTCTTCCCCCACCGCCCCTGGCACCTGAATCGGCGGCATATCATGCAGGCCGTCCGCGCCTTCACCGGGCTGGATCTAGCCGAGGTCCGCCACCTCGTGACGCCGATCCGCAACCTCGGCCGCGAAGCAGCGCTGGAGGCCCTCCGCACCAGCCCATTGCGCCACCGGCGCTCCAAAGAATTCCGCGCCCTCTTCGGCTACCTCTTGAGCAACCTGGAGGGAATTGACACCTGGTGGCCAATCCCCGCCCGGCTGCGGCGTGGCCGCAGCCGCACCCCGCCGGCGGTCAAGGCCGGCTCGGGCGCCGTGGAGAAGAGCATTGAAGTCCACCTCAGCCGCCGCTTCCAACGCCAGGGCCGGAGCTGGCATCCGAAGCGGTCGGCCCGACTCTTGGCCCTCCACCAACTTCCCCCAGCCGCCAGTCTGGAACGCCTAGTGGAAAACCAATCCCCAATTTCATCTCAAACCCCACCCACCTTGATCTCCACCACCTGCTGGTTGACGAACACTATCGAATCCCGACAACCCGGGGGGAAAAGCCTTTACACTTGGACCACGGGCCGCCTAGTTTCCTGGCTTTGTTGTCCACGAGGTTGGAATGTTCGGTATGGAAGCGAAGACGAAAACGATTGCGGAATTCCGCACGCACGAGCGCGACACGGGTTCGGCCGACGTGCAGATCGCCCTTTTGACGCAGCGGATCAATCGGCTGACGGAACACCTGCAGCAGTTCAAGAAGGACCACAGCTCACGCCGGGGCCTCTTGATGATGGTCAGCCAGCGCCGACGCCTGCTCGATTATCTGCATCATACCGACCAGAACCGCTATACGGAGATCACCAAAAAGCTGAAGCTACGCCGGTGAGATCAGGAGCAAGCGACCTCGGACGGTTGTTTTCGGCGGAATGCCCGGCGCGTCGTTGCGTCGGGTGGCTCGGGCATCCGCGCGACCCGGGCGCCACCGCCGCGTAGATTCGCGCAAACCAAGAGACGACCGCCCGTTGGCTTCGGGAAATTTCATCCAGCCCCTCCGGTGAGGGTGGCTGACTGAAGTTCCTCAAAGCTGGCGGGCATGGTCATTAGAACTATGCCACAAAAAGTATCGGTCCCCGTGGGGGCCGGCCACATCCACATCGAAACCGGCCTCCTTGCCAAGCAAGCCGACGGCGCGGTTACCGTTCAACTGGGCGAGACCATGGTAATCGTGGCCGCCGTCGGAGCCAGCAAAGCGAGAGAGGGTCAGGACTTCTTCCCCCTCACGGTGGACTACCGGGAAAAAGCAGCCGCCGCCGGCAAGTTTCCTGGCGGCTACTTCAAACGCGCAGGCCGCCCCTCGGAGAAGGAGACTCTCACCAGCCGCATGATTGACCGGCCCATCCGGCCGCTTTTCCCCAAAGGCTGGTTCAATGAAGTGCAGGTGCAGAGCATCCTGCTCAGCGCGGACGGGGAGAACGATCCGGACATCCTCGCCATCAACGGCGCCTCGGCGGCGTTGATGGTCAGCGACATCCCGTGGGCCGGCCCCCTCGGCGCGGTGCGGGTGGGCCGTGTCAAAGGACAGTTGGTTGCGAATCCGGTTCACAGCCAGCGGTTGGAGAGCGACCTCGATCTGGTCTATGTGGGCAGTGAATCCGAACTGGTCATGTTCGAAGGCTCGGCCAACGAGTTGCCGGAGGCGGATTTCATCGCCGCGCTGGAATTCGCCCACCTCGCGATCCAGCCTCTGATCACCGCCCAGAAGGAACTGGCCGCGAAAGTCGGCCGGCCCAAGCGTGAGATCACCCTCACCGTGGTACCGGACGAAATCCTGAATGAGGCCAAGGCGCTGGCGGGCGACCGCATCGTGCCGGCGCTGCTGACACCGGGCAAACTGGCGCGGGAAGCCGCGTGGAAGGCGCTAACCGACGAAGTGGGCGCCAAGCTTGTCGAAAAACTCGGAGTGGAGAAAGTGACTCCCTTCGTGCTCAAGGACGCTTTCGCTTACATCCAGAAGGAGGCGGTTCGCTCCCTGATGCTCGATGCCGGCAAGCGGCTGGACGGGCGCGGGTTTGACGAAATCCGGCCGATCGCCAGCAAGGTCGGACTGCTGCCGCGTGCTCACGGTTCAGCGCTGTTCAGCCGGGGCGAAACCCAGGCCCTGGCGCTGGTCACCCTCGGCACCAAGGAGGACGCGCAGGAAATTGACGCCTACGCCGGCGGCGAGAGCGAGAAGCAGTTCATCCTGCACTACAACTTCCCGAACTTCTCGGTGGGCGAAACCGGGCGGATCATGGGACCGGGCCGCCGCGAGATCGGCCACGGGGCGCTCGCGGAGCGGTCCATCGAGCCAATGGTGCCGTTGAAGGAGTTCCCGTACGCGGTGCGGGTCACCAGCGAAATCATGGAGTCCAACGGCTCCACCTCGATGGCCTCCGTATGCGCTGGCAGCCTGGCCCTGATGGATGCCGGCGTGCCTTTGGTCCGGCCCGTGGCCGGCATCAGCGCCGGGCTTTGCACCGAGTACAACGCCCAAGGCAAGATCGCCCGCTACCAGTTGCTCACCGACATCATCGGATCGGAGGACTTCTTCGGCGACATGGATTGCAAGATCGCCGGCACGGAAAAGGGCATCACCGGCTTCCAGCTTGACCTCAAGCTCAAGGGCCTGCCGCACGCCATCATGGCCGAGGCGGTGGAGAAGCTCCGCGTGGCTCGACTCAAAATCCTCGAAATCATGGCGACGACGCTGGCCGAGCCGCGTAAGGAGCTCAGCAAGTACGCCCCGCGCATCCTCACCCTCAAGATCAATCCCGAGAAGATCGGCGCGCTCATCGGGCCCGGCGGCAAGAACATCAAGCGCATCGTGGACGAATCCGGATGCGAGATTAACATCGAAGACGACGGCACCGTGCAGATTTACTCCCGCAGCGCAGAGGGCATGGAGGTCGCGCGGCGCGAGATCGAGGCCATCAGCGCGGAAATTGAGATTGGTAAACTCTACCGCGGCAAGGTCGTCACGATCAAGGAATTCGGCGCCTTCGTGGAAGTCATGCCCGGCAAGGACGGCCTTGTTCACATCAGCGAGCTGGCGAACTTCCGAGTCAAACAGACCGAGGACATCGTCAAGTTGGGCGATGAAATCTGGGTCAAGTGCCTGGGCGTGGACGAGAAGGGCCGGGTCCGCCTGTCCCGGAAGGCAGCGATGGAGGAACTCGATAAGAAAGAACGCGAGCGGCTCGGGCTGCCGCCCAAGGAACCCGCGCCGGAGGAGGAATCACCGAGGGAGAATCGCGAGTCCTCCGCGCCCCGCGAGGGACGAGAGTCGCGTGGCTTCCGGGAACGAGGTGACCGCGGCGACCGAGGAGGGGATCGCGGTCGGCGCGACCAGCGTGGCGGTCGCGGTCCACGTGACGGCCGCGGCCCCCGCGAGCCGCGAGAGAGCCGGGAACCAAGGGAACCGCGAGAGAACCGGGAGTCTCCCGCCCCTGGCGCGGCGCCCGGACCTGCCGCCCCCAGCGTGGCGCCGGAATCGAGCGCGGCGCGCGATTCAGCGCCGCCGGCTGACTCGGGCAACACCCCGGAATAGGCGGATCGTCATAGACAACTTGCACGGCGAGGCTCCGGCCTCGCCTTTTTGTTTCCGTTTGAGGCTGAAAGCGGCGCAGAAGCCGGAAATCGCGGGGCCATCGCCCCGGAGCGCCGCGCGCTACCGGTGTCACCGCGGTCGCGAAGATCGCCCGGACAGCGGCACGTCCAGCACCCCGTAGCGCCGATACTCCGCATCGTCGAAGTGCCACCACTCGGTGGGCAGACCCACGAAGCCGTTCCGGGTCATGACCGCCTCCAGGAGTTCGCGGTTGGCAATCACCTCTGCCGGGAGCGCGCGAAAGTTACGGTGCGCCCGCTCTGAGAAATCATCGAACGCCGTGGGCATTGGCAACTCGGTTCCGTCGGCGCGCACCAGCGTCACGTCCACCGCCGCGCCGCGGTTGTGGCGCGATCCTTTGGCCGGATTGGCGACATAGCGCTCATCGGGAATCAGCGCCCAGAGTTGCCGCTGCACCGTCAGGGGCCGGTAGGCGTCGAACACTTTCAACCGCAACCCCATCGGTTCCAGTTCGCGCGCCACCGCCGCCAGCTTCTTCGCCGTGGCGGGCCGCAGCCATGCCCGCGCCTCGGGGTACAACACCTGACCGGTGAAGTTGTTCGTGGTGGCGTAGCGCAGATCCAGGACCACGCCGGGCACCACCCGTTCGATCTCCACCAACGGGTCGGCCGACCGATGCTGACAGCCGGCGATGAAAAGCAACAACCCGCCCGCCAGGAGCGCAGCGGTCCGGGAGGTCAGTGTTTTCGTCATCGTGGATTCAGCACGAAGTTCTCGATCAGGATCACCACGATGCCCGTGATCGCGCCGCCGGCGATGACGCCCGCGCATACCGTTTCCTGGTTTTCCACCATCACCGCGTGCGCGCGGGAGCCTGGCCGCTTGAAGCGGCGGCCCGCCCACCAAAACAACGCCCCGCCGAGGAACATCGCGAAACAGGTGTTGAAGGGGATGATCGTCGCAAGACCGACGCCCACGCCGGACAGCCAGAACCGCCCTTTGGTCGCGAGCTTGACGGCCTCCAGCCCGATCCCGA
Source organism: uncultured Verrucomicrobiae bacterium (assembly GCA_937976685.1). Taxonomy (GTDB): domain Bacteria; phylum Verrucomicrobiota; class Verrucomicrobiia; order Limisphaerales; family J093; genus JADJWF01. Next base: position 6,375 of record CALJWR010000102.1, on the reverse strand, counting down.
GGAGCGCGCCGACCAGCACCGCCCAGCGCGCGGATTCGGGCAGATTGGCGATGCCCCGGGTCATCAGTTCGGCCACCGCCTTCCACGTGTTGGCCGAGGGCAACGGGTACTGGCTCGAGACCAGTTGCGCGACGCCCCCGTGGAGGAACACGGCGTAAAACACCGGCACGGCCACCATCGCACCGGCCAGCACGCCCAGCACGTGGCCGACCGCCTGCTGCCGCGGTTTCGCGCCCAGCATGTAGCCGGGCTTGATGTCCATGAGCAAGTTCGACGAATGGCTCGCCACCTCCGCCGTCACGCCCGCCGTGATCAGGGTCGTGGTCATGCTGCCGGGGGCGATCCAGCCAAAGAGCAACTGCGTGAGCTGCCCGATCGCGCTCAGCGGGGTGATGGAAGTCAAGCCGGTGGAGTTCGCAGCAATCAGGGCGAAAACGAACACCAGCGGGATGGCCAGCGCGGCGACCCAGAACTTCACGCCAAACAGGTGGTGAGCCAGCAGCACCACCAACGTGCCCACCACCGGGATGCCGACGGCGAAGACGCTCAACGGCAGTTCGATGTCCCGCAGCACGTCCCGATTCGTGCCGCCGGCCGCGCGATGAAAGAGGCTCACGAAGCCGCTGATCAGCACCCGGGGCTTGGAAAAGAAGGCAAAGAGCGAACTGGTAGTCATCATGGCCACGCCGCCCCACAGCGACCACTTGAGGATCGTGCGAAACCCGTAGGTCACCGTGCCGTCGGCAGCCACATTGCCCTGGATTTCCCCCGCCGCGATCATCCAGGGCGCGATCACCAGATAGTTGATCGCCGCCCCGACCATCAGGGAGACGCCGGTGCGGATGCCCATCAGCCCGCCGGCGGCCATCATCACGAAGTCCGTGTCCGGCCGGACGCTCAATTCCCGCAAGGGCGTGCCAAGGATCGAGGGGGTCCAGGTCAGGAACTTGGCGCCGAGGGCATAGAACCAGCCGTCGAGGTATTCCGGGATCGCGAGGAAGCCCAACTTGAGGCGGGTCATCAGGTCGTGGCTTTGCGCGATTTTGAGCAGCGCCGCGGCGCCGCCGGTGATCAACAGCAGCTTGGCCTTGAACAATCCCACCGAGGCATCGCTGGTGTGGAGTGCGTCCATGACCACGCCGGCGGCGCGGCCTTCGGGAAACGGCTGCTGCTCGTCGTTGATGAAGCGCTTCTTGAGCGGAAACGCGAACAGCACCCCCAGCACCGCTAGCGCTATCATCCAGACCAGCACCGTGCCCATTGGCAGGACCTGGCCGGTGACCATCATGTAGGCGGCCAGGCTCGAGATCAGCGGCGAGGTCATGTAGCCCGCCGCGGTGGCGATGGACTGCATCGCGTTGTTCTCGAGAACGGAGAACTCGCGCGCGAGCCCGAGCCGGCTCAGCGCCTTGAACATCGCGAAGGCCAGGATCACCGAGGTGATCCCCACCCCCAGCGTCCAGCCCGTCTTGGCCCCGACGTACAGATTGGTCAGCGAGAGGACACCGCCCAGCATCATGCCGGTCAGGCCCGAGCGGATCGTGAGCTGGGGCATGTTGCCGCGCCAGACGTTCTCCAGCCACCACCGATCCTTTTGTTCAAGGGTCCAGGTGCGGACCTGTTCATCGGTAAGCTGTTTGAGCGCCATGGCGGATGATGATTCTCGGGCGCGCGGAGGATGTCGCGCGGGAGAAGACCGTCTCAAGGCAAATTCCCGCGCCGGTCCTTGGTCGCCGCTTGCGCTTGGAACGGTTGTTGGATCAGGGTACCCTGCGACGCGTGAAACTTGCCCCTGTGCTTTTCGCCAGCGTGTGGATGGTCGCCAGCGCGCTGGCCGACGAGCCGCCGCGCCCCCTGCCATTCGCTCATGCCCACAACGACTACGAGCATCCCCGGCCCCTGCTGGAGGCGCTGGAGCAGGGCTTTTGCAGTGTTGAAGCGGACGTCCACCTGGTGGACGGCCGGTTGCTGGTGGCGCATGACCGCTGGCAGGTGAAGCCCGAACGCACCCTGCAAACGCTGTACCTCGATGCGTTGCGCGAGCGCGTGACGGCCAACCGTGGCCGGGTCTATCGCGATGGCCCGCCGTTCTACCTGCTGATTGATTTCAAAACCGCCGCCGAGCCGACTTGGGCCGCGCTGGCGCCGGTGCTGGAGGACTACGCGGAGATGTTGACCGAGTTCACGGCGAGCACCGGCCACGTGCGGGCGGTCACCGTGGTGCTCAGCGGGAACAGTCCACGCGCGCAGGTGGCGGCCCTGCCCCGCCGGCTGGCCGCCCTGGACGGCCGCCTGCCGGATCTTGACGCGAACCCCAGCCCGCATCTGGTGCCGTGGCTGAGCGAAAACTGGAACAGCGCTTTCCGTTGGCGCGGGGAGGGCGAAATGCCGGCCGACGAATTCGCGAAGCTGCGCGATCTGGTGCAACGCGCCCATCAGCAGGGCCGGAAGGTGCGGTTTTGGGGCGCGCCGGACGTGGAAGCAATGTGGCGGACGCAGCGCGCCGCCGGCGTGGACTTCATCAACACGGATCGCCTGGCCGACCTGCACCGGTTTTTCTCGCCCCCGTCCGCCGCCAACCCGTAGGAGGGCACCCGGTCCGTGGCCGGCACGAGCGGGCAGGCCGATCGCGGCCGAACGATCCCGGCCACGGGTCCGGCTCCATCCGTGCTTTGCCCCGAGTCCGCAAATTGCCAACCGCGCCAGTCTCGAGCTATGTTTGTCCGTTTTATGGCTGCCGAGGCTGAGGAGCCGATTGTCCAGATTCGCGAGTTGTTCAAGGTGTACCAGCAGGGCGAGATCAATGTCACCGCCCTGAATGGCATCTCTTTGGACATCGCCCGCGGTGAGTTCCTGACTCTCATGGGGCCGTCGGGCTCCGGGAAGTCCACGTTGCTGCACATCATCGCCGGCGTGGATCGCCCGTCCAGCGGCTCGTGCCATGTGCAGGGGATTGACGTGACGGCGCTGAACGAATCCGAGCTGGCCGACTGGCGGAATCACAACGTTGGCTTCGTGTTTCAGACCTTTAATCTCATCCCGGTGCTCACGGCCTACGAAAACGTGGAACTGCCCCTGCTCCTCACGCGCCTGAGCAGCGGGGAGCGCCGGCGCCAGGTGCAAACGGCGCTGGAACTCGTCGGGCTGGCCGACCGCCAGCATCATCTGCCCCGCCAGCTTTCTGGCGGTCAGGAACAGCGCGTGGCCATCGCCCGCGCGCTGGTGACCGACCCCAGCCTGATCGTCGCTGACGAGCCGACCGGCAACCTGGATTCGCACTCAGCCCAGGATGTCTTGACGATTCTGCAGTCTCTAAGCCGCTCAGCGGGCAAGACGGTCATCATGGTGACCCACGATCCGAAGGCGGCCGCGTACGGTTCCCGCTCGGTGCATTTGGAGAAGGGGGAGCTGTCGAACTAGCAAAACGCTACGTCGCCGTGGCATGACCCTCACCGGCTTCATCGCGAAGAATGCCCTGCGCAACAAACGCCGGCTGGTGCTCTCCGTGACCAGCGTGGCGGTCAGTTTGTTTCTGCTGGTCGCCCTGCAGGTGGCGTTGCGCGAGTTGACCAATCCCATCAACGACGAGGGCTCCAGCCTGCGGATCATCGTGCGCAACAAAGTGTCCCTGGCTCAACCGCTGCCCGCGCGCCAGCTCCAGGTGCTGGAGCGCATTCCAGGCATCGCGGCCATCACGCCGTTCACCTTTTACGGCGGGTTGTACAAGGGCGACGAGAAGTTCACCAGCTTCGCGCAGTTCGCGGTGGATCCGGCGCGCACGCTGCCGCTGATCACGGACGCCAAGGTGCCTCGGGAGCAACTCGAGGCATGGCTGGCGGACCGCACCTCCTGCATTGTCGGGAAAATGACCGCCGAGCGCTACGGTTTGAAGATCGGCGATCGGATGCAGTTCACGAGTCAGCTTTATCCGGCCGACCTGGAGTTCAAGATCGTCGGCATCTACGAAGGCACGGCGGACGACCGCAACGTGTTTTTCCACCACAAGTACCTCGACGAATCGCTGGGCAACCCGGGCACGGTGGGCACTTGGTGGGTGCGGGCCGCCTCCATCGAGGAAGCCCCGCTGGTCACGGCCCGCATCAATCAGGCCTTCGCCAATTCGAGCGCCGAGGTCCGTGCCGAGTCCGAGCGGGCGTTCGTCCTGGGTTTTGTGTCCATGTGGGGCAACATCCAGAACCTGATCAGCGGCATCAGTGTGGTGGTGGTGTTCGCGCTGTTGCTGGTCACGGTGAGCACCATGAGCATGGCCATCCGCGAGCGTTTCCGTGAGCTGGCCATCCTCAAGGCCATCGGCTTTCGTCGCCGCGAGTTGTTCGCCTTCATCCTGGCCGAGAGCTTCGGCCTCGCCCTGCTCGGGGGCGTCCTGGGCGTGGGCGGGGCCTACTTCCTGTGCAATTCCCTCGATATCCAGAAACTGTCCAATGGCCTGTTCCTCCTGTTTGAAGTGACGCCCCGGATGGTCGGCTTCGGGTTCAGCGTGGCCGCGCTGCTGGGTGTGCTGGCGGCGGCGGCGCCGATGATCACCGTCGCCCGCACCAGTGTGGTCGAAGGGCTGAAAACCCTGGATTGAGCCGTGAGACTCAAGGTGTTCTCCCAGCGAAGTGCGGCGACGTGTGAAGGTGTTCCAGCCCGTCTGGGTGGCCACGGGCCGCCGGCCGCTGTCGGTTTGCTCGCACTGGATGCCGCCCACTGCAACTCCTGATTGCCCGCCATGGCCCTGCCTGTTCGCTACAGCTTTCGCAACGCGCTGGTGCGCTGGCGGTCAACGCTGGCCACTGTGCTCGGCATCGCGCTGGTCGTGTTCGTGTTCGTGCTGTTGCAGTCCCTTGCGGCGGGCATCGAGAAAAGCAGCGGCAACACCGGGGATCCGCGCAACATCCTGGTCGTGCGGAAGGGCGCGACCGCTGAGTCGGCCAGTTTGATCTCCCGCGAGAATTTCCAGCAGATCCAGTACTTCGAGGAGATTGCGCGCACCGAACGCGGAGAACCGATCATCTCCGCCGACGTCTTGGTGCTGATCAATCTGCCGCGGCGCAACAACGGCGGAGAGGCCAATGTGCTGCTGCGCGGGGTCACGCCGCGCGGCATGGAACTCCGGCCCCAGGTCAGCCTGGTCGCCGGCCGCTGGTTCACGCCCGGCAAGCGCGAGGTGGTGGTTTCCGCCAAGCTGGCCCGTCGCTTCGCCAACTTTGACCTGGGCGAGTCCTTCAGGTCGGGCAGTGCGCAGTTGACCGTCGTCGGTTGGCTCGACGGCGGCGGCAGCGCCTTCGATTCCGAGTGCTGGCTGGACGCCGACGAAGCCCGCGCCATCTTCGAGCGGGACATGTATTCGAGCTTTCTCATCCGCCCAAAGGACAAAGTGTCCGGCACCAATCTCATCGCGCGCATTGAGAACGACCGGCGCTTCAAGCTGAAGGCCGAGAAGGAGGTGGAATATTATCGCAAGCAGACGATGACCGCCGCGCCGATCAAGTGGCTGGGGGGCTTCCTGGCGGTGATGATGTCCGTCGGCGCCGTCTTTGCCGCGATGAACACGATGTACGCGGCGGTCGGCGCGCGGACCCGCGAGATCGGGACTCTGCGGGTCCTGGGGTTTCGCCGGCGCGCCGTCGTGGTGGCCTTGTTGATTGAAGGAGGGTTTCTGGCCTTTTTGGGCGGCGGGCTGGGCTGCGCCCTGGCGTTTTACTGGAACGGCTACACGACGGCGACGCTGGGTTTCGAGACGTTCAGCGAGATCGTGTTCCAGTTCCGGGTGACGCCGCTGTTGGTGATCGAAGGACTCTTTTTCGCGGTGATTGTCGGCGTCATCGGCACGTTGCTGCCGGCCGTCCGGGCGTCGCGGCTGCCGGTCATCGTCGCGCTCAAATCCGTATGAACCAGGACAAACTGGCCAGCCTGAAAATCAACCCTGCGGCCAAGCGCCGGTCGCGGGGCACCTTGTACACCATCCTGATCGGCGTGGCGGTCATCACCGTGGTAGCGCTCTACCAAACGCAGTTCTGGAAACCGGAGGGGGAACGCGTTTTCCGCGGGGCCGGCAAGCCCACTGACGCCAGCGCCAGCAACTCCGGTCCGGCCGCCGCACGATCGGGGACGGGAACCGCCGTCTCCGCAAGTGTGAGACCGGCCACCTCCACCACCAACGCGACCGATCCCGTGCTCATCGTCAGCGGCTACATCATCAACCGCGAGCGCATCGAGCTCAGTCCGCGCTTCATGGGCGTCGTCAAGTGGATCGGCGTCCGCAAGGGCGACATCGTGACCAACGACCAGGTGGTCGTGCTGCTGGACGACGCGGAGTACCGGGCCCGCCTGGCGGAGCAGACGGCGCGGCTGGAGTCGGCCAGGATCAAC
>CALJWR010000101.1 GCA_937976685.1 uncultured Verrucomicrobiae bacterium | reverse complement strand
CGCACGGAGGCGTATTACGCCAGCGGCGGCTGGCGCGCCACGTGGAAGGGGGAGGGGGGCGGTGCGCTGCTCAATCAGTGTCCGCACAACCTCGACATCCTGCAGTGGCTCTGCGGCATGCCGGCCAAAGTGCGCGGCTTCTCCCAGCTTGGGCGCTACCACAATATCGAGGTGGAGGACAACGTCACGGCCTACTGGGAGTGGGTGTCGGGGGCGACCGGGGTGTTCATCACCTCCACCGGCGAGGCGCCCGGCACAAACCGGCTCGAACTGTGCGGTACCCGCGGCAAGCTGGTGCTTGAACACAGTCGCCTGACGTTCACGCGGAATGAGACGGATATGATTGAGTTCAGTCGCGCGGCGAAGACGGGCTTTGCGCGGCCAGATGTCTGGAACGTCGAAATTCCGTTCGACAACGCACCCGCCCAGCACGCCACGCTGACCCAGAACTTCGTGGACGCCATCCTCGACGGCGCGCCGCTGGTGGCGCCCGGGGCCGAAGGAATGAACTCGGTCGAGCTCGCCAACGCGATGTTGTTCAGCTCGCTCACCGGCCAGACGATCGAACTGCCGCTGGACGGCGCCGCCTACGAGAAGAAGCTGCAGCAGCTCATCGCGGAATCGCGGTTTGAGAAGAAGGTCGTGGAGGTCCAGGCCGAGGACTTCACCAAGTCGTTTGTGCGGTAGGCCGACGACACCCGAAAACGCTGGGGGCCCGTTCCGGCTTCGACGTGATCTTTCCGCTAAACGTTTACTTGCTGGCGCTGGCCGGTGGTCTGGTGGCTTCAGCCGGCTCGCTTCCGCTGTGGCGCGCCTGGTGCCGGCGGATTGGTCACGTGGATGATCCGGGGCCCCGAAAGATCCACTCGGAGCCGGTCGCGCTGGCGGGTGGACTGGCCGTGTTCACCGGGCTTGTGTTGCCCGTCCTGACGGCGACGGCGGTCGTCGCCCTTGGCTGGCTCGATCCCGCGACTCAGCGGGCGGTGGCCCACGGGCTGGCCCGGCGCGGGCCGCAACTGGCCGCCGTGCTCGGCGGCTGCCTGGGAATGGTCGTCCTGGGGTGGCTGGATGACCGCTACGAACTGCGCGCCGCCACCAAGTTCGGCGGGCAGGTGTTGATCGCGTTGCTGGTGGCTGCCAGCGGCGTGCGCATCACGCTGTTCGTGCCGAGCGTCGCATTCAGCGTCGCGGTGACGGTGTTATGGATCGTGACGCTGACCAACGCGTTCAACTTCCTCGACAACATGAACGGGCTGTGCGCGGGCGTGGGCGCGATCGGGGCGTTTGCGTTCGGGATGAAGGCGGCCATTGGCGGGCAATATCTGGTCGCGCTCCTGGCCTTTCTGGCCTTCGGTGCCCTGCTGGGCTTCCTGCCGTACAACTATCCGAGGGCCACGGCTTTTCTGGGCGACGCGGGCAGCCACCTCGTGGGCTTCCTGTTGGCCGAGCTGGCCATTCTCCCGCACTTTTACTCGACCGATCACCCGGTACGCCTCGCGGTGCTCAATCCGCTGCTCATCCTCGCGGTCCCGCTGGTGGATCTGGTCTCGGTGGTGGTCCTCCGCTGGCGGCTGGGGAAGCCGTTTTACGTGGGCGACAACAATCACCTGTCGCACCGGCTGGTGCGGCGGGGCTGGAGCAAGACGCGCGCGGTATTGGTGATCTGGCTGCTGACGGCCGTCACGGCGGCGCTGGCGTTCGCCTGACGCCCGCTGGAGGACGGCGTCAGCGCCCGGCGCCGAACCGCGGGGCAAGGCATTCCACCAAAACGAAGCGGCGACGCTCCGAGAGGGGCGCCGCCGCTGCCGTAATCTTTTCAACTGGCGTTACTCGCGCTCCACGCCGCTGGTCCAGTACTTCTGCAACTGCTCGGGCGGCGGCACGGCCAGCGGGCGCACGATGCGGAAGCCCAGGAATTGCGCGTCCGTCAGCCACCAGGTGCTCTTGGGCAGTTGCGGGTCGCGCATTTTCCAGTCCTTGGTCGAACCGCGGCGGGCGGCGCTCCGGAGGCGGTCCGGCGGGTCATCGAAGGAACCGCCGCGCACCACGTGCGGGTAGGGCTTGGTCGCGCGGTGCCACGGATCGGTCAGGAGGGTTTTCACCGGATCATAGCTTTCCTCGTACTGGTCCAGGCACCATTCGACGACGTTGCCGTGCATGTCGTGCAGGCCCCACAGGTTGGCTTTCTTGCGGCCGACCTTCTGGTACTTGAAATCGCTGTTTTCCTCGAACCAGCCGTACTCGGCGAGCTTGGCCGGATCGTCTCCGAAAGAGTAGGCGGTAGTCGTGCCGGCGCGGCAGGCGTACTCCCATTCCGCCTCGGTGGGGAGCCGGTAGAAGTGACCGGTCTTGGCGCTGAGCCAGTGGCAGTACTTGTTCGCGGCGTGCTGGGTCATCGAGATTGCGGGAAAACCGTCCTTGCCCATCCCGAAGCTCATTTCCATGTAAGGCTTGGACGGCCGGGTCACGGCGTCGGACACGGCATTGACGTACTCCTCGGTGGGGTTGTCGGCCCGCAGTTTGCGCTCGTCGTCCGGGTACATGAAAATCTCGTACTCGTTCCACGTGGTTTCGAACTTCGCCATCCAGAACGGCGAGATCTTGACCTTGCGCGTCGGTCCCTCGTCACCGAGACGCCCGGCCTCGGACTCCGGGCTGCCCATCGTGAACTCGCCGCCCGGGATGGGGATCATCACGTAGGTAACCTTGGTGCCCGGGATGGTGTTGGTGTAGGGCTTCATGTCGGCGAAGGCCTTGATGGCGTCTTTCTCCAGGGTCTCGACGATGCGCTTGTGAATGTCGCCGACGGTGGCGTCGTCGCTGTCGGCCATCGAGGCCAGAGCAACCGCGGCGCCGGCGGTGTAACTGCCCCCGGCCAGTTTGTAAGGCTGCCCCTCAGTGCAATACTTCGCGTAGTCCGGTGCGCCAAAGAGATAGAAGCCGCCGTCAATCGGCAGGGCTCCGAAGAACAGATTACCAGGCTTGGCTGTCAGCGTCTGGAGGGGGCCGCTTTCCCCGACCGCGAACACTGCCGCCTCCTCGCCCTTGCCAAAGATGACGAGCGCGTTGGTGGCCTTCTCGCCGGGCACGGCCACGATGAGCTTCACGGGCTTGTCGAGGGTGTAGTCACCCACTTCGGCAAACTGGACCTGATCATTCGCCAACGTGAGAGAGTACGCCTTCACTTGGGGATCGTCGGGCTTGTAGATGCCGACCTGCGGCAGGCCGGTACCCTGAAAGTCCGCCATGACGTAGGCCGCATTCTTGGGCAGGCCGCCCAGCAGGCCCAACACACGAGGCTCGCTCCCGCTGAAGTCCGTGAGGACGAGCGCTGAGCCGTCGTCGTTGGTGAGGATGGCCGCCACAGCCTTGGGGCCGTTGGGCCCGAGCTTGACCACATTGGCCCGAGACGGTTGGGCCTCGATCTGCTCCTCGGCGAGAACCTCCTCCAGGTTCCCGTTGCCGGCATTCCGGTGAAGGGTGACCTTGAACGGGTCCGGGTCATTGTAAATGCTCACGACCACCAGGTCGTCGAGCGGGGTGTTGTCCCGGCCGCCGATGTCGGTGGCTACGGCGATGGCAGGACCCAGCAGCGAGAACGGCACCAAGCTCGGCTTCGCGGTTATGCCTCGCTGGCTTGCCTCCACCAGGTGAATCAGATTGGCGTCGGCGGACGCGACGACCAGCACGTCGCGCTTGAGATCAAGCAGCCTCCCCACGGAGACAGACGATGCATCCTTCACGCCGCTGAGACGGTGGTTGACCCACTCGAAGGTGCCGTCCGCGTTCTGGTAGCCGATCCGATATTTGCCGCTCGCGCGGTCGTGGATGACCAGGTCGGTCTTGCCATCCCCGTCGAAGTCGCCGGTGGTGAAGAACTCGCGCGTCGTCTCGCTGACGAACGCCAGCGCCGCCGCCGAGCCCAAGCCACCCGCGCTTACCCAGGTCGCAAACCTCCGCCAACCGGTCAAACGATGTTTCATCATGGTCGAGTTCAATGTTAGGGACACTTTTTCGGGCGGGCGGTCGTTTGTCAACCAACGCCCCGTGTTCGACGCCGAAACGGCAGAAAACTTCATCGTGACTCGAAGCAGGGTGTCCGACGCGGATTGTTCCGCCTCAGTCAGACCGCGCTTCGTCCGCTGCCGGCCCCGCGCCGCGGTTCTTCGAACGCCGGTGAACCATCGCGAGAAACTCTCGAAGAACCTTCCGTTGGCGCTCCTCCTCGGCGGCTGTCAAATTCCACAGCGGAGTGGAGATTTGCAGGTCGAAGTCCACAGATTCGAGCACGATACGCTCGCCCTGGTCGCTGTACCATTCCAGGGCCAGGCCGTTCGCAAGGCACATCGGGACAGCCAGGCCCAATTGCCGGCGGACCTCCACATCGTCCTCCGGCAGGGCAGGCACCTTGATCCGGCGGGAGGCAGTTTGGGCACCCGCGACGCCTCTTTGCATCAGCGCCAGAATCACCCGACTCGGCGCGGGTTTGGCTGGCGGCGCCGTGGCGTGGCGGCGAAACGCCAGGATACACCCGGCCAGGTCGCGACACGCGTTCCCGGTCAGTTCGACCGCCAATGGCTCTTTACGCGCGGCCATCCAGATCCGGCCAAAGACCCGGCCGCGCTGGCGGTTGTCCCATTCGCCGTGCGTCACCCAGTCCGCGATTCGCCACGCCATGTGAAGTGCCCTTGCTCGGGTTCAAGCTCGACCCGCCAACCGTCACGACGCAAACACCAGCCGGCAGATCCAAACAGAGGCAATGATGCCCGCCAGGTCCGCCAACAGCCCGGCCGGCACGGCGTGCCGGGTACGGGTGATGCCCACCGAACCAAAGTACACCGCAATGACGTAAAACGTGGTTTCGGTGCTGCCGAGGATGGTGCCCCCCATCCGGGCGACGAGACTGTCCGCGCCGGCAGTTTCCACCAGGTCGCGGAACAGCGCGATCGTGCCGCTGCCGCTCAAGGGCCGCATCACCGACATCGGCAGCAGTTCCGCGGGAAAGCCCAGCGCGCCGAGCAGCGGTCCGAGTCCACGGGCCAGCAGGTCCATGCCCCCCGCCGCGCGAAACATGCCGATCGCCACCAGCATGGCGACCAAGTAGGGGATGATCCGCACCCAAAGCTGGAAGCCTTCCTTGGCGCCTTCCACAAACTCGTCGAAGACCCGCACTCCGCGCAACGCGGCGTACAGGGGGATCATCCCGAGGAAAAGGGGCACCGCGACCACGGACACCGCGTTGATCCACCGCGCCGCTGGACTACCCGACCCGTGAATCGCTCCGGACACGACCGCCCAGAGTGCCGCCACCACGCCGCCCACCAAGATCAACCGCCCCCACCACGCCAAGGGGCGCGGTGCCGGGCCGGCCTCCGGCGTGGCGGACGGTGCCGGAGGCGTCGGCCCGCCCACGGCCGCCTGGGGAGCGCGATCAAACCGGAAACGCTGCAACAGCCGGGCCGAGCTGACGCCCACAAGCGTTGAGCAAATGGTCGCCAACAGCGACGTGCCGACGATGGCTGTCGGGTTGGCCGAGCCACCCACGGCGAGAATGCCGATCGCCGTCATCGGAATGAGTTGGATCGAACTGGTGTTGATCGCGAGGAACATGCACATCGCGTTGGTCGCGGTCCCGGGGTGCGGGTTAAGCGACTCGAGGTCTTTCATCGCGCGCAGCCCGAGCGGCGTGGCGGCGTTGGTCAGACCGATGAAATTGGCCGTCATGTTCATCACCATCGAGCCGAGGGCGGGGTGGTGGGCGGGCACATCGGGAAAGAGCCAGCGCATCAGCGGGCGCATCAGGCGGGCGAGGCTGGCCACCAGGCCGGCCCGTTCGGCCAGCCGCAGAATCCCCAGCCACAATGCAGTGATGCCCACCAGCGGCAGCGCGGTCTTCATCACCGCCGCCTCGGCCGATTCGATGGCGCCGGTCGTCAGTTCCCCGAGTCGTCCGGCATGGCCGGCCAGCCCCATTGCGGCCAGCACCAGCCCGAGCCAGATGTAGTTCAACATGCCGCCCGGTTTATCGCCGGGCCGGCGGAGGCCGGAAAGCCCTTTTCTGTTCCAGACCCGGACGGTGGGGGAGTCGTCGGCGGGTCCGTCCAGGTGGCCCACGGGCAGTACTCGAGTCGAAATCACATTGCCTGAACCAGCGACGCGGCATCTGAGGCGATGTAATTTCTCTTGCACCTTACCGGAACCGGTCGCATAGAACGGCGCGGCAACCGAACAACCAGCATGGCCCTTATCGTTCAGAAGTATGGCGGGACCTCGGTGGGCAACCCCGAACGCATCAAGAACGTCGCCGCGCGCGTGGCGCAGTACCGCGAACGCGGAGACCGCCTGGTGGTGGTGGTGTCCGCCATGAGCGGCGTGACCGACAACCTGATCAAGCTGGCGCGCGCGATCATGCCGCTCCCGAGCGAGCGAGAAATGGACATGCTGCTGGCCACCGGCGAGCAGACCACGATCGCGCTCACGGCGATGGCGCTGCACGCCCTTGGCATCCCGGCCGAATCCCTCACCGGCGCGCAGGCGGGCATCGTGACCGACGGCGTTCACACCAAGGCCAAGATTCAAAACATCACGCCGAAAAAGGTTCACGCGTTGCTGGACGGCGGGCACGTGGTGATTGTGGCGGGTTTCCAGGGGCAGACCGTCGAGGGTCAGATAACCACCCTGGGTCGCGGGGGATCGGACCTGACCGCCATCGCCCTGGCCGCCGCCTTGAAAGCGGATCTCTGCCAGATTTACACGGATGTGGACGGTGTGTTCACCGCCGACCCGCGCATTGTGCCGGATGCGCGCAAGCTCGACGAGATTGCGTACGATGAACTGCTCGAACTGGCCGGCACGGGGGCCAAGGTCATGCAACTGCGGTCAGTCGAGTTCGCCAAGAAGTTCGGTGTGATCTTTGAAGTCCGCTCCAGTTTGAACGACAACCCCGGAACGATTGTGAAAGAAGAAACCAAGAGCATGGAGGACGTCGTGATCCGCGGCGTCTCGTTGGACAAGAACCAGGCGAAGATCACCATCATCGGCTTGTCGGACCGGCCCGGCATGGCGGCGCGCGTGTTCACCGCCCTCGCGGATGCGGCGGTGAACGTGGACATGATCATCCAGAACATCAGCCACGGAAGCGGCGCTCCGACGACCGACCTCTCGTTCACGGTGGACAAGCCGGAACTGCTCAAGGCGCAGAAGGTCATCGAGGGCCTGAAGAAGGAGTTGGGTTACAAGCAGGTCATCGCCAACGAATCCATCGGCAAGCTCTCCATCGTGGGCGTGGGCATGCGCAGTCACTCGGGCGTGGCAGCGCGCATGTTCGAGACCCTCGCACGCGAAAGCGTCAACATTGATATGATCTCGACGAGCGAGATCAAGATCTCGGTCGTGATTGACATCGCCAAGGCGGAAACGGCCATGCGCGCCGTCCACGCGGCCTTTCTCGGCTGAGTCTGATTTCGGCAATGGTGGCCACCCCGGTTCCGGGGGGCTGCCGGTCGGCGCTCCGGGGCGAGGGTGCGTCCTGGCGACGGCGCGAGTCGTCGCCGGCAGGGAGGGCCCGGAATCCGCGCTTGGCGGTCTGGTGTGAAGCGGCCTAAGTTTGCCCAATGCACAGCTTGATCCGCTTCGTGGGCATCATGAACGCCGCCGTTTGGTTCGGCTCGGTGGTTTTTTTCACCATCGCCGCCGGACCGGCGTTCTTCTCGGCGGAGATGGCGACCGTGCTTCCCCGTCCCCATGCCGGTCGCGTGGCGGAAATCATCATCAGCCGGCTGGCGACCGTGCAGATTTGGTGCGCGGCCATTGCCCTGCTGCACCTGTTGGCCGAGCACCTCTTCAGCGGCAAACGCGTCGAGCGGCTGACCCTCGGCGGTTTGGCCGGTCTTTTGGTCGTCAACCTCGCGGTCAAGTTCTGGCTTCTGCCCACCATGCACCGGCTGCAAATCATCCGTTACGCGGAGTCCTCCACGCCGGAAGAAAAAGCCGCGGCGATCAGCCAGTTTGGTCTGTGGCACGGTCTATCCTCCGCCGGCAATTTGGTCGTCATCGCGTGCCTGGCCTGCTACCTCTGGGTCCTGATGCGTCCGCCTGTGCCCGTGGGCCGCTTCGGAGGGACATTGCGCTGAGTCGCCGCGGCCACGGGAGCCCGGGCCGGGCTGGCTGACAAGGGGCAGCCGCCTGAGTCTGTTGGAGGGAAAGAATTACCGCTGGCTCGCGCGCAGGAATCGCTGGTCGCCCAAAGCTGAAGCGGCCACCACGACCTCGGTCGGCGATGCCGAGGGAGTCACCGCGGCGAGTTGCTGCCAGGGCGCGCCGAGAGCGGAAGCGCCTTCGACGGTCAGCGCTCGCCCCGGAGTGCAAGCGATCCTCAGTTGGAGATCCCCGTTGGGCAGAAGAAGCCATCCGGTGAACGACGACGGCGCGGGAGGGCCACCGGCCTCGGTGCGGATGGGGAGCAAGTTGTAGCTCTCGAAGGCCGTGTACACGGACGGGGTCACCGTGTCGTCCGCCCGGGTGTAGCGGGTGAACGTCAAGCGCGCGCGGTACTCTTGATCCACCGTCAGGGATCCCGCCGGAATAAGTGCCCGGCGGTCTGAGCCGGGCAGGGGTCCAAGTTCGAGCACGCTGTCCCCACCCTCGGGCGGGAAAATTTCGACCCAGATTTCCCGGTCGCCGCCGCCGGTGAACTCCGTCCATTCAAGCCCAAACTCCGCCGCGGGGTCAATGCGCTGCGCGGCGGCGAAGTTGGTCACCTTGGGCGCGGGCGGATATTCATCCGGACCCAGGTCGAGCGTGAAGACTGAGTTGCCCGTGATCAGGCTGGAAAGCGTGAAGCGGTAGGTGCCCGGACCGTAGCGGAGATTGAGCGCCTGGGGACTGGGCGCTTCGGCGCCGAACACGAACGAACCGGACTCAGGATCGAATTCCATGGCCTCAACCCGGCCCGACGGGGTTCGCAGGGTCATGCCGGTAATGAACATCAACGCGTCGGGATCGTTCAACAACGTGTCGCTCAAATACGCTTGGGCAAAGATGTCAAACGGCCCCTGCGAAGGCGGCAGCGGCACCGGGTCGCCGTCGTCGCTCTGTTGGTGCCACGCGGCTTTGTACAGGAACAGGGCGGTGACCTCATCGCCCTGCGCCCAAATGACCACCGGGCGAGCGAACAGTCCCAGCGACAAGGCCGCGAAAACCGGGATCGTCTTCATGCGCCGGCAACAGAACCCTTTTGCCTCATCGAGTCAAGCGGCGTCCCCGTTGGCTTCCTGGCCCGGTAGGTTCTTCTGCGTTGGTCGCAGGAGCGCCGGCCGGGCAAACCATCTCCGGATTTGCCTCCCGGGCGCTGGCCATTCACGCTGCCCCACATGAATGTCATCGAACGCGCGGTCAGCATCCATCCGTACTTCAACGTCCGCTCTGGTCAGATGCCGGCGGCCAAGGCCCTGTTGCGGGAATTCGTCGCCCGGACCGCCCGGGAAGACAAGGTGCTCTATTACGAGTTCTCCCTGAACGGCGACCAGATCTTCTGCCGCGAGGCATACTTGGGCGCTGCCGGCCTGCTCGCGCATCTGACCAACGTGGGGGATCTGCTGGAAAAGTTCCTGGCGCTGGCCGAGCTGGTCCGCGTGGAGGTGCATGGGCCGGCCGGGGAACTCGACCAGCTCAAGGGCCCGCTCGGCCATCTGAAACCCGCTTGGTTCGTGTACGAGTGCGGCGTGACGCGATCGGTCCCGGTTTGAGCCGGCCATCCGGCGGGGATCGGGGTTGGGGCAGGGGTTGCGCGGGTTTGGCGGGCACGGCCCGGCTTCGCCGGCGTGTTTTCGGCTTTCGGGAGACGGTTTCGCCGAGGGCAAAATATGCGAAGGACTGGCCAATGCAGGTGGAGCCGGCCCGGCAGCGTTTGGGGATACTGAAGCCGCTGTCAGGTGGATTCCCAGAGCGGGGAAACCAAATCGCCGCCTCCGGTGGGCCACTTGGCGTCATCCGCCATTCGCCGCCCGGTCGCCGTTTTGCCGGGCGGCGGTGGGGCTCAACCCGAATTGGAAGCTGACACATGAAGAACTTTATGACCCTCGACGGCAACGAGGCCGTCGCCTACGTCGCCTACCGCTGCAACGAAGTCATGGGGATCTACCCCATCACCCCTTCCTCGAACATGGGCGAATGGTGCGATCAATGGGCCTCCGAAGGCGTGAGGAACCTCTGGGGCACGATTCCCTCGGTGGTCGAGATGCAGAGTGAGGCCGGCGCGGCGGGGACCGTGCATGGCGCGCTGCAGACGGGGGCGCTGACCTGCACCTTCACCGCCTCGCAGGGGTTGCTGCTCAAGATCCCCAACATGTTCAAGATCGCCGGTGAGCTCACGCCCACGGTCTTCCACATTTCCGCCCGCTGCCTCGCCACCCACGCGCTCTCGATCTTCGGCGATCACAGCGACGTCATGGCCGCACGGATGACCGGCTTCGCGATGCTGAGTTCCTGCTCGGTCCAGGAGGCGATGGACTTTGCGCTGATCGCGCAGGCCACGACGCTGGAGGCGCGCGTGCCCTTCCTGCATTTCTTCGATGGATTCCGCACCTCGCACGAGGTGTGCAAGATCGAGGTCGTCAGCGAGGAGACGATGCGGGCGATGATTGACGAGGACTTGGTGATAGCGCACCGGATGCGGGCGATGAATCCCGACCGGCCGGTTTTGCGCGGCACCGCGCAGAATCCCGACGTGTTCTTCCAGGCGCGCGAAGCCTGCAATCCGTTCTATTTCAAGTGCGCGGACCTCACCCAGAAGGCGATGGACAAGTTCGCCGGACTGACGGGCCGGCAGTATCGCCTCTTCCAATATGAAGGCGCGCCCGACGCGACGAACGTGATCGTGCTCATGGGTTCGGCCTGTGAGACGGCGCATGAAACGATGGATTTCCTGAATGCCCGGGGCGGAAAGTATGGGGTGCTGAAGGTGCGGCTGTTCCGGCCCTTCGACGTTCGGCGGCTGTGCGAAGCCCTGCCGGCCACGGTGAAGGTCGTTTCGGTCATGGATCGCACCAAGGAACCGGGCGCCTTGGGCGAACCGCTCTACCTCGACATCCTCGCCGGCCTCAGCGAAGGCGTGGCCGCCGGGTTCGGCGCGCTCAAGACGATGCCCCGCGTCCTGGCCGGCCGTTACGGCCTGTCCTCCAAGGAATTCACGCCGGCCATGATCAAGGCGGTGTTCGACAATGCCGAAGCGGCGCAGCCGAAGAACCACTTCACCGTGGGCATCGAGGACGATGTCACCCACCTCAGCCTCCAGTACGATCCGGAGTTCTCGACCGAGGGCGAGAACGTGGTGCGGGCGATGTTCTACGGCCTGGGATCCGATGGCACAGTGGGCGCGAACAAAAACTCCATCAAGATCATCGGCGAATCCACCGGCAACTTCGCCCAAGGGTACTTCGTGTATGACTCGAAGAAGGCCGGCGCGGTCACCGTGTCGCATCTCCGCTTCGGGCCGTCGCAGATTCGGTCCACCTACCTGGTGAATCGCGCCAACTTTGTCGCGTGTCACCAGCCTGTGTTCCTCGAGCGGTACGACATGCTGCAGCCGCTGGTGCCGGGCGGTACATTCCTGCTGAACACTCCGTACTCGAAGGACGAAATCTGGGACCGCCTGCCGCAACCCATGCAGGCCCAGATGATCGCCAAGAAGATCAAGTTCTACGTGATTGACGCCATCAAGGTCGCCCGCGCCACCGGCATGGGCAGCCGCATCAACACCGTGATGCAGACCTGCTTCTTCGCCCTGGCCAACGTGCTTCCGCGCGAGGAGGCCATCGAGCAGATCAAGTACTCGATCAAGAAGACCTACGGCCGGAAGGGCGAGGACGTGGTCAAAAAGAACATCGAGGCAGTGGATCACACCCTCGCCAACCTCTTCGAGGTCAGGGTGCCGGACCGGGTGACCAGCGGCTTCGGCTTTCCGGATCCCTTCACGGCCGACGCGCCGAACCGGATCAAGGAGACGCTGGGCAAGATTTACGGCGGCCTCGGTGAATACCTCCCGGTCAGTGCCTTCCCGTGCGACGGCACGTTCCCCACCGCCACGGCGCAATACGAGAAGCGCAACCTCGCGCTGGAGATTCCAGTATGGGATCCCAAGACCTGCATCCAGTGCGGCAAATGCGCGGCCGTCTGCCCCCACGCCTGCATTCGGATCAAGGCTTACGACGCGAAGGAACTCGCCGGCGCCCCGGCTGCGTTCAAGTCCACCGACGCGCGGGCGCCCGAATGGAAGGGCCTCAAGTACACGATTCAAGTGGCACCGGAGGATTGCACCGGCTGCGTCTTGTGCGTGGATGTCTGCCCGGCCAAGAACAAGACCGAGGCCAAGCTCAAGGCCATCAACATGCAACCGCAGGCCCCGCTGCGCGCGCCGGAGCGCGAGAACTGGAACTTCTTCCTGAAGATCCCGGACCTTGACCGGCGCCGGGTGAAGGTGACGCAACTCCGCCAACAGCAGGCGATGCGACCGCTCTTCGAGTTCTCCGGCGCCTGTGCCGGCTGCGGCGAGACGCCTTACCTCAAGATGCTGACCCAGCTCTTTGGCGACCGCGCGGTCATCGGCAACGCCACCGGCTGCTCGTCCATCTACGGCGGCAACCTGCCGACGACTCCCTATTGCGTGGACCATAACGGCCGCGGCCCGACGTGGAACAACTCCCTGTTCGAGGACAACGCCGAGTTTGGCCTGGGATTCCGGGTCTCCATTGACAAGCAGCGTGAGTTCGCCTGCGAACTGCTCAAGAAGCTCGCGCCGAAACTCGGCGACGACTTCGTGAACGCCCTGATCCACGCTGACCAACGGGACGAGGCCGGCATTTGCGAGCAGCGTGAGCGCGTGGCGGCCCTCAAGCAGAAGCTTACCGGCGACTCGTCCAGTGACGCCAAGATGCTGCTGGGCGTGGCGGATCAACTCGTGCGCCGCTCCGTCTGGATCATCGGCGGCGACGGCTGGGCCTATGACATCGGCTACGGCGGCCTCGATCACGTGATCGCCAGCGGGCGCGACGTGAACATCCTCGTCATGGACACCGAAGTGTACTCGAACACGGGCGGCCAGATGTCCAAGGCCACTCCGGTGGGTGCGGTGGCCAAGTTCGCGGCTGGCGGCAAGCCGGTCGGGAAGAAGGACCTCGGCCTGATCGCGATGTCTTACGGGACGGTTTATGTCGCCAGCGTCGCGATGGGCGCCAAGGACGAGCACACGTTGCGCGCGTTCCTCGAGGCGGAGTCGTATCCGGGGCCATCTATCATCATTGCCTACTCACACTGCATCGCCCACGGCATCAGCCTCGACACCGGCGTCGGCATGCGCCAGCAGAAGGCGGCCGTGGATTCCGGCCAGTGGCTGCTGTACCGCTACGACCCGCGCCGGGCCGCGGCTGGCGAGAACCCGCTGCAACTCGATTCGCCGGCGGCGAAAATGAAGGTTGCCGACTTCATGATGAGCGAGAACCGCTTCAAGATGCTCACCAAGAGCAAGCCGGAAGACGCGAAGCGCTTCTTCGAGAAAGCCCAGCACGACGCCGAGGCGCGCTGGCAGTTGTACAGCTACCTCGCCGCCCGCCGGCCGGCCGGCGGAGCCACCGTGCCCGTCACTACGACCGCCGCCTGAACACCAACCGATCATCAACCGGAGACAGTTATGGACCTGACCACGACCTACATGGGCCTGAAACTCACCAGCCCACTGGTGCCTTCCGCCTCGCCGCTGACCCGCGAGCTGGACGAACTCAAACGCGCCGAGGACGCCGGCGCGGGAGCCGTTGTCCTGCCGTCGGTCTTTGAGGAACAAATCGTCCGCGAGGCGGCCGAACTGGACATCGCCCTCGAGCAAGGAACCGAAAGCTTCGCCGAAGCCTTGAGTTACTTCCCGCAGGTGAGCGAATTCCGCATCGGCCCGGACGAATACCTCGAACACATCACCAAGGCCAAGGCCGCGCTGAAGCTGCCCGTCATTGCCAGTCTGAACGGCACTTCGCTGGGCGGCTGGACGGAGTACGCCCGACAAATCGAACAGGCCGGCGCAGACGCGCTGGAACTGAACATTTACTACATCCCGACCGATCCGGATCTGACAGCGCTCGAGGTGGAGAACAGCTATCTGGACATCCTGAAAGCCGTCAAGGCGGCGGTGAAGTTTCCGGTCTCGGTCAAGCTCAGCCCGTTCTTCAGCAACATGGCCAACATGGCCCGCAAGCTCGACCAGGCGGGGACCAACGGCCTGGTGCTGTTCAACCGGTTTTATCAGCCGGACATTGACCTGGAGACGCTCGAGGTCGAACACAGTCTGCTCCTCAGCACGCCCCAAGCCCGCCGCCTGCCGTTGCGCTGGATCGCCCTCCTGTACGGGCGCGTCGCAGCCAGCCTCGCGGCCACCAGTGGCATCCACACCGCCTACGACGTCCTCAAGATCACGATGGCCGGGGCCGATGTGGCGATGCTCTGCTCGGTCCTGCTGCGCAAGGGCATGGGCCAGATCGCGGTCATCCAAAAGGAGATGACCCAGTGGCTGGAAGAGCACGAGTACGAATCGCTGGCCCAGATGAAAGGCAGCCTCAGTCAGAAGAACTGCCCCGAGCCCAGCGCCTTCGAACGCGCCCAGTACATGCGGATTCTGACCACCTACAAGCTCGCCATCTGAATCATCCCTTCACCGACTTCAGGGCGTCCGTGCTGAATGGACGCCCTTTTTGCTGGCCGCGTCAGCCACTCGATCGGCGGCTTTGCCCGAGGCGAAGATCCAACCGGCTGCCGGTCAGCGGAACCTATCCCGATCCGGAGCCCATCCACGATTCACATAGCGCGGGCCGCCCCGGCGGCGGATCGCGGCGCTGTCCCGGCGCGGCAATGGTTCGGCGGCGGAATGCCGCCATAGCCTGTCGGCGAGGACGCCGGCGCTCCATTTCTGTGAACGCTCTAACCAGTATGGTGGTGACGTGCTTCCCCGCCGCCGTTTGCCGGGGAGCTTCAGAACTGGAATGAGCAGCTCACCGGCCGGGTTCAGTCGGCCAAGGAGCCCCGGTACATCGCGCGGTCCAGCTCGCGGTCCGTCTGGCTGCGCTGGCGGTTGCGCTCCATCGCCACAGGCGCGGTGATGGCTCGCCCGCGGGATGCCACCGGCTGGTTGGGACGGGCGACGGGAATAGTATGCAACGCGGCGCGGTTCCATTCGATCACCAAGGCCGGCCGCCAGCAGGGTCAGAGTCGCGGCGGGGAGGGCCGAGAGCCGGATGCACGGCAACCATCCGCCCCGCTGCGGGCACTGGTGCCTGCCGTCCACGGAAGTCTTGCCAGAATCGTCGTCGGCCGCCTGCCCTGCGATCCGAAGGAGGGAAGCCCCCGCGGCCCGGATGGACGAAGTGAACCGATTCGAGACGAAGGTGGAGCGGTTCCCGCCCAAGTTCGCCCGACCGATCACTTACGATGGTAATCCATTGACGATACTCGAGTGAGAGGGGGCATTTGGATAGCGAAGCGGGCCTTTGCCCCGGGGGTGATCGCTATTCGTCTCGTCGCCGGGCAAGGCCCCTGCGATGGCGAACCCATCATCCGTTCGTTTGTTCGTGATTTGGCTTGCCGCTTGGGGCGGTGGATCGCAATACTTAACTTACCTAACTAAAGTCTATGCGCTCCATCCTTCAGCTTCGCTCAATCCAGAACGTCCTTGGTCTCCTTCTCGGCGCCAGTTTGTGGACCGCCGTTGCCGCCCAAACCGCATCACTCGTGGTCCACGCGGACAAAGGCCAGCACCAGATCAGCCGCCACATCTACGGCCACTTCGCCGAGCACCTCGGGCGATGCATCTACGAGGGCATTTGGGTGGGCGAAGACAGCCCGATTCCCAATGTCCGCGGCATCCGCACGGACGTGGTGGAGGCACTCAAACGGATGAAGATCCCCGTTCTCCGCTGGCCGGGCGGCTGTTTCGCGGACGAGTATCACTGGAAAGACGGGATTGGTCCGCGCGAGCAGCGGCCGGCCATGATCAACACCCATTGGGGCGGCGTGGTGGAGAACAACCACTTCGGGACCCACGAGTTTCTCGACCTTTGCGAGCAACTGGGCACCGAGCCCTACGTCTGCGGCAACGTTGGCAGCGGCAGCGTCCAGGAAATGATGGAGTGGGTCGAGTATATGACCTCCGATGCCGACTCGCCGATGGCGAATCTGCGGCGCCGAAACGGCCGCGAGCAGCCGTGGAAGGTGCGCTACTTCGGCGTTGGCAACGAGAGCTGGGGTTGTGGCGGCAACATGACGCCCGAGTACTACGCGGACCAGTTCCGCCGCTACAACACGTTCGTCAAAGACTACTCAGGGAACCGGGTTTATCGGATCGCCTGCGGGCCCAATGGCGGGGACTACCGCTGGACCGAGGTGCTCATGGACAAGGTGGGCCACCGGATGAACGGCCTCTCTCTGCACCACTACACCATCCCCACCGGCGACTGGGGCCGCAAGGGCTCAGCCACCGAGTTCGGCGAGGATCAGTACCACGGCGCCCTCCGGCGCGCGCTGCAAATGGACGAACTGATCCGGCGGCACGGCGAGATCATGGACCGGCGCGATCCCCAGAAGCGGATCGGCCTGATCGTGGACGAATGGGGCATCTGGACCGACGTCGAGCCCGGCACCAACCCCGGCTTTCTCTACCAGCAAAACTCCCTGCGTGACGCCCTCATCGCCGCGCTGACCCTCAACATCTTCAACCAGCACGGTGACCGCGTGAAGATGGCCAACATCGCCCAGACCATCAACGTGCTGCAGGCCGTGATTCTCACCGATCGGGAAAGGATGATCCTCACCCCCACTTACCACGTCTTCGAGATGTACGCGGTCCACCAGGACGCCACGATGCTGCCGGTGGACGTTCAGGGCGAGGACTATGTTTTCGGCCGACAACGCCTTCCACGGCTCCACGCCTCGGCCTCGCGCGACGCCGCGGGAGTCATCCACGTGTCGCTCTGCAATCTCCACCCCGCGGAGGCGGTTGACCTCGACCTCAGCCTGCCAGGCGTGTCGGTGAAGTCGGCGGTGCCGCGGGTTCTGACTGCCGACACGATTCAGTCCCACAACACCTTTGACCAGCCGGACGTGGTCCGGCCCCGGATGCTCGCGACGATCAGCGTCAACGCGGGCAAGTGTCGGGTGACGCTGCCTGCCAAGTCGGTGACGGTCCTCGCGCTGCAGTAACCCCGGGCATGACAACGTGGCTTTGATTGGCGAGTCTTCGCGGCGTCGCGGACATGGTGGTGGTACCTTCCAAAATGGGGCGGTTGAACAAGCGGGCATTGCTGGCCCGGCTCCAACGCCTCGGGGCTGCGTCGCGCGCCGATCTCGCCAAATCGCTTGGCCTGAGCCAGCCCACGGCAGGCAAAATTGCCGATGATTTGCTGCGCCTCGGCGTCATCGAGGAATTCGAGGCGGATGCTCCGCCGGCGGGTGATGCCGAATCGGTTCCGAGACTGGGGCGCCCGGGCCGGACGCTGCGGCTGAATCGGTCGTCGCCGCGTTTCATCGGTATCCAGCTCGGCGTCAGGGAAACGGGGTTGTGCGCGCTGCCCGTGGGCCTGGATCAGGAAGATCGCTGGACGCTTCAGTTCTCCACGCCGGATTCGGCCGATGCCTGGGTGCGCCAATTGAAGGGAGCAGCGAAAGATCTTCCGGCCAGGGGCCTGTGGGGAGTTCTGGTCAGCGTGCCGGGGATCGTGGACGAAGCAGCGGGCCGGGTGTTGTTCTCGCCCAACCTTCATTGGACGGAGTCGGCCAACCTGCCCGCGCTGGTCGAGGCCGTTTGGAAAACGCCAGTGCTGCTGGTGCAGGAAGAACGCGCGTTGGCGTTGGGCCACCAGTATCTCGAGCCGGAGCGCGACGACTTCCTGCTGGTGGACTTCGGCGACGGGGTGGGCGGAGCGGTCATCATCGCCGGGCGGTTGTCCGCCAGTCCGCTGCCCATCTCCGGGGAATTGGGCCACACCCCGGTGATCGGGAATGAACGGTTGTGTGGTTGCGGAGCCTCTGGCTGCCTCGAGACCCTGGCGTCCACCGGGGGGTTGCTGGCCAGTTTCGCCGCCGCTCATCCGCGCTCGCCTGTCTCATGGACCGCGCTGGAATCTTCGGTGCGATCCAACGGCATCGAGCCGTGGCTGGCGCGGACCTTGGACGCCACGGCCGCCGGCATCGCTGGCGCCCTGAACGTAATCGGTTTGCGCCACGTGGTGCTGACGGGATCGTTGCCCGATCTATCTCCTCTGGTGGTGCGCTATCTGTCCGATGCCATCGCGCGGGGCGCTCTTTGGGCACGCTTCGGCCAGATCGAGGTCGAGGCCGCGCCGCGCCGCCGCACTGCGGGGCTGGTCGCGGCTGGGATTGACCGGCTGGTTTTGCCCATGGCCGGCAAGGCTCCCGCGACCGTTGGCTGACCGCTCGTTTTTCTGCTCCGTCGCTTTCCCGAAACCGATCCACTGAAGAAATCCATGCCCACTCTAAAACAACTCGAAGTCTGGTTCGTCACCGGCAGCCAGCATCTTTACGGCCCTGAAGTCCTCAAGCAGGTCGCCAAGGACTCCCAGACGATCGCCAAGGCCCTCGGTGCCGCGCCCGCGCTGCCCGTCAGCGTCGTCTTTAAGCCCGTGATCAAGTCGCCCGCCGAGGCCACCGCCCTCATGAAGGCCGCCAACACGGCGGAGAACTGCATCGGCCTCGTGACGTGGTGCCACACGTTCTCGCCGTCGAAGATGTGGATCAACGGCCTTAACCTCCTCCGCAAGCCGCTCCTCCACCTCCACACCCAGTTCAATCGCGACATCCCGTGGCACACGATTGACATGGATTTCATGAACCTCAACCAGGCCGCCCACGGCGACCGCGAGCACGGCTTCATCATGAGCCGCATGCGCCTGAATCGGAAGGTCGTCGTCGGCTTCTGGCAGGAGGCGTCGGTGCAGGAAAAGATCGGCGCCTGGGCGCGCGCCGCCGCCGCTTGGGCCGACTGGCAGGGCGCGAAGTTCGCCCGCTTCGGCGACAACATGCGCGAGGTCGCGGTGACGGAGGGCGACAAGGTGTCCGCGCAGATGAAGTTTGGGTTCTCGGTCAACGGCTACGGCGTCGGCGATCTGGTGAAGGTCGTCAACGAGGTCGCCGACGCGGACGTGGACAAGCTCTGCAGGCAATACGAGTCGGCCTACGAGGTCGCGCCGGACCTGCGCACGGGCGGTCGTCGGCACAAGTCCGTCCGCGAGGCCGCGCGCATCGAGTTGGGCCTGCGCGCGTTCCTGAAGGCCGGCGGGTTCAAGGGCTTCACGACCACGTTCGAGGATTTGCACGGGCTGGCGCAGTTGCCCGGCATCGCGCCGCAGCGGCTCATGGCCGACGGCTTCGGCTTCGGGGCGGAAGGCGATTGGAAGACCGCCGCGCTGCTCCGCGCGATGAAGGTCATGGCCGCCGGCCTGCCCGGCGGCACGTCCTTCATGGAGGATTACACCTATCACCTGCACCCCGACGGCAAGCAGGTGCTCGGCGCGCACATGCTGGAAATCTGCCCGTCCATTGCCGACGGCAAACCGTCGCTGCAAGTCCATCCGCTCGGCATCGGTGGCAAGGCCGACCCCGCGCGGCTCGTTTTCAACGCGCCCGCCAGCCCGGCCCTGAACGCCTCGCTGATTGACCTCGGCAACCGCTTCCGCCTGCTCGTGAACGAGGTGGACGCGGTCGCGCCGGAGCAGCCCATGCCGAAACTGCCCGTCGCCCAGGCCCTCTGGGTGCCGAAGCCGAATTTCGAGGACGCCTGCGCGTGCTGGATTTACGCGGGCGGCGCGCATCACACGGGTTTCAGCCAGTCCGTCACGACGGAGATGCTGGAGGACTTCGCCGAGATCGCGGGCATCGAGTTGGTGGTGATTGACGGCGCGACCAGGGTCCGCGACTTCAAACAGCAGCTTCGCGGCAACGAGATTTACTACGGGCTGAAGGATGGCTTTGTGGCTTGATGTGCCGTCCCGAGGGCGAGGTCCGTGAAATCTCCCCGCGCATCGGCCTCCGCCACCATGCTCGCCGCCCGCCTGCATGGGCC
Organism: uncultured Verrucomicrobiae bacterium; assembly: GCA_937976685.1. Lineage (GTDB taxonomy): Bacteria > Verrucomicrobiota > Verrucomicrobiia > Limisphaerales > J093 > JADJWF01. The sequence continues at coordinate 1,241 of CALJWR010000101.1, read as the reverse complement.
GCGGGACTTGCGCGTCGAACGTCTCCCGCGTACTGGCCCGCCGCAGCGCGGTCAGGCGCTCCTGCGCGTGCTCACCACCGGCATTTGCGGCAGCGACCTGCACTCCTATCTGGACGCCCGCATCGGCGACACGCCGGTGGAACAGCCGCTCATCCTCGGCCACGAGTTCTCCGCTGTGGTGGAAGCGGTCAGGCCGGAGTTACTCGACGGCGATCACCAACCGCTGAAACCGGGCACGCGCGTGGCCGTGGACCCGGCACAGCCCTGCCATCACTGCGAACCGTGCGAGCACGGGCACCCGAACCTGTGCCGCAGCCTCGCCTTCTGCGGCAACTACCCTTACGGCGGCAGCTTCTGCGAGTGGTTGCTCCGGCCCGCGCGCGGTTGCTTCCCCGTGCCCAAGTCCTTCGACGACACCGAGGCCGCGCTGCTCGAACCGCTCGGCGTCGCGCTCCACGCCGTGGACCTCGCCAAGCTCCGCGTCGGCCACTGCGTCGCTATTCTCGGGATCGGCCCCATCGGTCTGCTCTGTTTGCAGCTCGCCAAACTTGCCGGTGCCACTCCGCTCTTCGTGACCGACCGGCTACCTTGGCGCCCCAAGCTCGCCGAGAAATGGGGCGGCCTCCCCATCCGCTGCGACCAGGAAGACCCCGTACAGCGCATCACGAAAGAAACCCACGGTCGCGGCGTGGATGTGGCCATCGAAGCGGCGCGGGCGGGCGACACCGTCGGTCAAGCCGCCGAGGCGACGCGCCACGGCGGCCGCGTCGTGCTGGTGCCTCAATCATTACGATGCGAATGGGGTTGACAGTTTCAGGGGGAGGACGGCAACGCAGGGAGGGCGGGGCCGTCGAAGTTTTGCTTTGGCGGGGGTGACAGTCGCCGGCTGGGCCGAAGGTCAGCGTTTTTTCGGGTTCTGGCGGCTCGCCAGACAACGCTCGGCCACGCCCCCGGCATCGGGCCGGGGGGCTCGGCGGACGAGGACGCGCGGCGCGCGGGCGTCAGCCGCTGGCGGCGGCCAGTCGGGGACGGCCTGGCACCAGCACCCGCGCCACCCATTGCCGCGAGCGCCACGCCAGCGCGGGCAGCGCCTGCGCGGCGCGTTCCAGCGGGCCGGTCCACTTGTTGCAGCTCACGGTGTAGTGCCAGCCCTTGGCGGCGACAAGGTAGTGCCTTGACCCATTGCGCTTCGCGCGAAGCGCAGGGGAGTGCAGGCTCCGCCTGCCTGTCGGCACAGAAGT
>CALJWR010000100.1 GCA_937976685.1 uncultured Verrucomicrobiae bacterium | reverse complement strand
ATCTATCTCAACTTCAACCTGTAACCCAGTCGTCATGACCACCAGGCCGGAAATTTACAGAACAGAAGTTGCACAATCTCCCCACGCCCCGCTCCCGTTCGCGCCAAAACCCGCTGCCCCCTCCATGTTCGTTGATGAAATCAAGGTGTTCGCCCGGGCCGGACACGGCGGCAAGGGCTGCGTCGCCTTCCTCCGGGAGACCTTCCGTCCGAAGGGCGGCCCCAGCGGGGGCAACGGGGGCCGCGGGGGTGACGTGATCCTCGAGGCGAACCACGATCTCAACAACCTGATCGCACAGTACTTTCAGCCCCGGCTGATTGCCGAACGGGGACAGGGCGGCATGGGCAAGGGCATGGACGGCCGGGCCGGCCGAGACTTGGTGGTCAACGTACCGTGCGGGACGCTGGTCTGGCGGCTGAAACGTCCTTCGACGCCGGTTCCGGCGGTCGAGCCGGAGAACGAGCCGGGCGAGGCGCCGGTTATTCCCGCGGCCTCCATCGGGCGACGCATCATTCCCGCGGCCGGCGATTTGCGCGCGGTCGAGTTTGACCTCGCGATCGAACACGAGCCCGCCGGCGCGGGCCGGTCTGAAAAAGGCGAGCTGGTGGTGGACCTTACCGAGCACGGCCAGAGGTTTGTTCTCTGCAAGGGCGGCCGGGGCGGCTTGGGGAATCGGAACTTCGCGACGGCCCGGCGGCAGGCCCCGCGGTTCGCACAACCGGGCGAGCCGGGCGAGGAAGGCGAGTTTCTGTTCGAGTTGCGGCTGATCGCCGAGGTCGGCTTGGTGGGCTATCCGAACGCCGGAAAGTCCACCCTCTTGACCGCCATCTCGAAGGCCCGGCCGAAGATCGCACCCTACCCGTTCACTACCTTGCATCCCCAAATCGGGATCGTCGAGTACCCGGACTGGCACCGGCTGACCGTTTGCGACATCCCGGGCTTGATCGAGGGTGCCCACCGGAACGTCGGCCTTGGCCACGCCTTTCTGCGCCACGTGCAGCGCTGTCGCATTCTTGTGCTCCTGCTGGACATGGCCGGGACCGACGGCCGCAAACCGTGGGACGATTACCGCGCCTTGTTGCGCGAGTTGGAACTGTACGACCCCGCGATCCTGGAGCGCCCCAGGCTCGTCGCCGCCAACAAAATGGACGAGCCAGCGGCGGCCGAGAACTTGCGCTCCTTCAAGCGCCGCGTCCGACGCACCCCCGTGCTGGAGCTGGCGGCCGGCTTTGGAGTTGGCGTTGAGGAGTTCAAGCTCGCCATCCGCCAGGCCGTCGAGGCAACAACCATCTCCAAGCCCTGACCGTCCGACGGCGTGACCGCGCTCGGTCTCGCGGAACCGATCAGGTTCAAGGGACGGGGGCGGGGGTGTTCCAGAGCACGCTGACGGCGAAGAGGGCGATCATCGCAACACAGCACGCCACCTTGCCCACCGCGCCGAGCAACATGCCCACCACCGCCCCCGCTCCGGCACGGACCGACTCCTGAAACCGCCGGCCGCCGACCAGTTCGAGTAGCGTGGCACCCACGAAGGGGCCGGCGAGGATTCCCAGTGGCCCCAGAAAGATTCCCACCACGGCCCCGATCGCCGCCCCCACGACGCCACGCCACGTCGCGCCCATTTTCTTCGCGCCTAGCAACCCTGCGAGGTAGTCGAGCCCCATGGCGAGCGCGGCAAGACCAGCGAAGAACGCGAGACTCCAGTTGCCAACGCTCGCATCGCCGAAATAAAGCCGGTGGCCAATCGCCGTGAGCAACACCAGCGGAGTTCCGGGAATGCCCGGCAACACGCAGCCCGCCAGCCCCACGAGCATGAACAACAGGGCCAGCGCGAAGCCGATGATCTGTTCCCAAGTCACGCCGGCCACTCTAGCCAATCTCCGTCCCGCGTCGAACCCTGCGCGACCCGACAGGCGAGCCGCTCGAGAGTCCATGCGACGCCCGCACGCGTCCAACGGTGCCTTAGATGACGGCCCAGCCCACCCGCTTCTGAGCAGGGTGCCCCAGCGGCCTAAATCTCACCACCGGATCGCCGTTCCCCGGCACACGGCTTCCCGGCCAACGTGCGAAGCGATGGACACGCGGCCAAATGAAACGGGCCCCGCCCAAGCGGCGCCCGTCCCAGTGTTGGTTGGCTTCCGAACCTTACTGGCGCAGCCGGTAGAACGAAGTCGCCAGACTCGGGGTGATGGTCACGCTGTTGCCCGTGACGCCGGGAACCGGTGCCCAAGTCGGGTCGGTCAGCCGCTGCTTGACCTCCAGAACGAAGGGCTCGGAGGCATCCCACGAGATGGTGATGGAGCCGTTCTGGTTCTTGACAATTCGCAAGGTTGGCGGCTCCGCCGGCGGAGCGACGCCTTCGATGACGATCGGTATCCCGGCGGCGGAGGGCCCGCCGAGCGCCTCAATTTCCGCGTTGCTCAACCGGCCTTCGCGGATCTGCACCGCGTTGACCCACATGACGCGGCGCTCGTCCTGATCCCCATCGGCAAACAGGATCGCCGTCGGCTGCAACGCACGCCGTGGGTTGTCCAAACCCTGGTTCGCCGTCCAGTTGTCTTGGAAGATGCCATCTACGTACTTCACCACCACGGGCGGATTCGCCGCCATATCGTAAGCCGCCACGACCCGATGCCACTCGCCGGCCGTAAAGGCACCGGTGCCGTTGTAACCCCCCGCCCCCTGGCCGAAGTTGTTGCCCTGCCAGAACAGGTCGCCGTCGTCGGTGTTGTTCAGCGAACTGACCTGCCACAAGGACGCCGCCCCCGGCCCGCTGGTATCCACCAAGATGTCCAAGATCAGCGTGTACTGGTTGACCCGCGTCCCGCCGCCATTCGGCTTGATGCGGTGGTCCATCACGTAACCGATGTTGCGGTCGAGATCTCCAGGCACGCGCATGACGCGGGCGGCTTGGCCGCCGATGTCGGGTACGCCCAGGTCGGTCGTGGTTCCAAACTGGGTGCTGGTCTGCGTCAAGCCACCGGGACCGTCCAAATAGGTCAGGGGCGCGCCGATGGTGGCCCCGAGATCGCCGAACTCAAAGTCCCACTGGCCGGTGACCGTGGACTTTGGCAATTCGATGGGAATCCCCGCCGCCGATGGTCCGCCCAGCCAGGCGGCTTCGGCATCGGTGATCTTGTTTGGGCGGATCTGGACGGAGCTGACCCACATCTTACGGCGCTCGTCCTGGTCGCCGTCCGCAAACAGAATCGCTGTCGGCAGCAACGCCCGGCGCGGATTGTCCAGCCCCTGGTTCGCCGTCCAGTCGTCCTGCTTGATCCCGTCCACGTACTTGGTCACCACCGGCGGATTCGCCGCCATGTCGTACGCGGCCACCACCCGATGCCATTCCCCCGCCGTGAACGTGCCCCGGCCGTTGTAACCGCCCGCCCCCTGGCCAAAGTTGTTCCCTTGCCAGAACAGGTCCCCGTCGTCGGTGTTGCCCGGCGAACTCACCTGCCAGAGCGACGCCGCCCCCGGTCCGCTGGTGTCCACCAAAACGTCCATGATCAGCGTGTACTGGTTCACCCGTGTCCCGCCGCCGTTCGGCGCAATGCCATGCGTCATGATGTAGCCGATGTTCCGGTCCAGGTCTCCCGGGACTTCCATCACCGGAGCCGGTTGCCCACCGATGCCCTCGATCCCCAGGTCCGCCGTCGTACCGAAACGAGTTCCGGTCTGCGTCAGGCCGCCAGGACCGTCCAAATACGCCAGCGGCTTGCCGATGCTGGCGCCGAGGTCACCGAACTCGAAATTCCACTGTCCCGCGACCTGAAGCGCCGGCAGGTTTCGCGGAATCCCCGCTGCCGATGGTCCGCCCAACCAGGCGGCTTCGGCGTCCGACAATTTCCCGGAACGGATCTGGATGGAGTTCACCCACATCTTGCGGCGCTCGTCCTGGTCGCCGTCCGCAAACAAAATCGCCGTCGGCAGCAACGCCCGGCGCGGATTGTCCAGCCCCTGGTTCGCCGTCCAGTCGTCCTGCTTGATCCCGTCCACGTACTTGGTCACCACCGGCGGATTCGCCGCCATGTCGTACGCGGCCACCACGCGATGCCATTCCCCCGCCGTGAACGTGCCCCGGCCGTTGTAACCGCCCGCCCCCTGGCCAAAGTTGTTCCCCTGCCAGAACAAGTCCCCGTCGTCGGTGTTGCCCGGCGAACTCACCTGCCAGAGCGATGCCGCCCCAGGTCCGCTGGTGTCCACCAAAATGTCCATGATCAGCGTGTATTGGTTCACCCGCGTCCCGCCGCCGTTCGGCGCAATACCATGCGTCATGATGTAGCCGATTTCGCGGCGCACATCGCCGGGGACTTCCATGATGCGGGCGACCTGCCCGCCGATCGGCGCCACCCCCAGATCGGCCGTCGTGCCGAACCGGGTCCCCGCTGCCGTCAGTCCGGACGGACCGTCGAAGTACTGAAGGGGTTGGCCCACCGTCGCGCGCAAGTCTCCGTCGTCGAAGTCCCACTGGCCAGCCACCTGGGTGGCGG
>CALJWR010000099.1 GCA_937976685.1 uncultured Verrucomicrobiae bacterium | reverse complement strand
CTGGCCCGATACAAGTCTGCCATTCGATGCAGCAACGAAGGCTCCGACGGGGTCAGGCGGGCGGCGCGTTCCAAAAGGGCAAGGATCCGGGGCTTGGTCTCTTCGGCCGGCAGCGTGCGGGCGCGGGTGTTGCCCGACAGCATCTCGGCCATGCCGATCAACTGCGAAGGATCCCAGTCGTCGCGGGCGATGGCGCGGTCAATTACCGCCAGCGCGCCGGGGACGTCTTTGCGCTCGAGGGCGAGGTACACCAGGGCGTAATACGAGAACAGGAGCTTCGGATCGCCGTTTAACGCCGTCTCCTGCGCCCGCACTGCGTCGTTGGTCCGTCCCGCTTGGGCGAGCGCGGTGCCGTACCACATCCAGACTTGGGGCGAGGCTTCGGCCCGCTTGGTCGCCGGCTCCAAGAGTTCCAGTGCGCGGGCGGTTTGTCGCCGTTGCAGGAGCCGTTGCCCCAGTTCGATCAGCAACGGCTCGTTGGTCGGGTCCTTCTCGAGGGCGAGCGCAAAGGCCACCTCGGCCGCCTGCGGCTCGTCCCGCAGGTCGTGGATCAGCCCGGTGGCGAAATACGCGTGCGCATCCGCCCGGCGCTCCAGTTCGGCCGGCGAAAGCCGACTCGAATCCTTGGAGGTCAGGGCGGCGGCGGAGTCAGCGGGAGCGGACCGCCAACCCGACTGGCAGCCGGCGAGCAACACCACCAGCGCCAAGGCGCTGGCGGCCCGGGCCGTTCGCGTCTGGGAGAGGGCGTTCACCAAATAACCAAGCGCAGCCCGGGACCAAGCCGGGCTGCGCCCGTAAGTCAGAATGCGCCGGACACCGACCGCAACTATTTCTGCCACGTGCGCTTCTTGTGACGGTTCAAGCGCAGTTTCTTGCGGCGTTTGTGTTTGTTGATCTTGGCCTTCCGGCGTTTCTTCAGTGAACCCATACAGTTTTCGTTTCGCTCCGATTCAGTACACGACCTTGTTCAGGGGGTACTCAATTATGCCCTCCGCTCCGGCGGCCTTGAGTTGGGGGATCAATTCCCGAACCACGTGTTCGTCAATGATCGTTTCCACCGCGACCCAGCCCTCCAGACTCAAGTTGGACACCGTTGGATTACGCAAGGCGGGGAGACTTTGCAACAACTTCGGCAAGTCCGCCGCACGGAGATTCATCTTGAGTCCCACCTTCGCCTCGGCCTCGAGCGCCCCGCGCAGCAGCAGCGCGATTCGCTCGATTTTGGCCCGCTTCCACGAGTCCCGCCACGCCGCGTGATTCGCGATCAGTCGGGGCGTAGAGGTCATGAGCGTGTCCACAATCCGGAGTTTGTTGGCCCGTAGCGAGGATCCGGTCTCGGTGATGTCCACGATGGCGTCCACCAGTTCGTGGGCCTTCACCTCGGTGGCTCCCCACGAAAACTCGACCCGGGCCTTGACCTTGTGCCGCCGGAGGTAGGCCCGCGTGATGTTCACCACCTCGGTGGCGATGCTGCGGCCTTCGAGGTCTTTCACGGACTGGATCGGGGAGTTCTCCGGCACCGCCAGCACCCAGCGCGCGGGCTGGCGCGTCGCCTTGCTGAAGATGAACTCGCCCACTTCATGAACCTTCGAGCCGTTTTCTTGAATCCAGTCGTACCCCGTCAGACCCGCGTCCAGGTAGCCATGCTCGACGTAGCGGCTGACCTCCTGGGCGCGAATAAAGCGAATCTCCAGCTCGGGATCGTCCACGTACGGGATGTAGGAACGGCTGCTGACCGTGATGTTGAATCCGGCCTTGGCCATTTTCTCGATGGTTGCCTCTTGCAGGCTGCCCTTGGGCAGCCCCAGGCGAAGAAGGGTGCGTTTTGTTTCTTTGCTCATGGATCGGTGCGGTTGCCGGCCTCCCGCCGGCAATGCCTCCCGGCCGGAGCCGGAAGGGCAGGTCGCCCGCAAGGCAAAGATCGTCCAAGGATACCGGGTGGGTGCAAGCCCGATCTTCCTGCCGCCGGCAGACGCGCGTCGCCGGCCCGGGAGGTGGGCACGGTCTCACGGCCGGAACACTCCCGTTGCCATCAGGCAGCACGGCGGAGATCACGGGTCCGGCGAAATCACGCGATAGAAGCGCTGCGGCTGCCCAGGCGCGGGCCGGTCAGCCACGCACATCCGCTCCCCAGTGCCGACCAGATTCGTGTGAAGGGGCAGCCACGCGGAGTCCGTCACCTCTGATCGGTACTCCACCCGATACGGCGCATTGGTTTCGGATTGCCAACAAATCTCGACCTCCGACACGCGAATGGACGATTCGGGGCGGTAAAAGGGAGTGGCCTCGATGATCGCCTCGAGGCCGACATTCCCGGGGTGAAGGTCGAGCCGGTTGTAGGGACCGACGCTGAAGGTCAGGGTATCCCCCGCCGCAAGTCGCTGATTCCAGCCGAAACGGCGCAACTGGTCGTTGCCGAGAATCAAGTCGCTGAAAATGGGCCTGCCGTTCAGGAGCACGTGGACGTCCGCCCACACCCCATTCTGTTGCGCGTAGAACCAGCCCGTCACTTGGTAGCGGCTGGCCACCGGTGCGGTCCAGACCACGTGCGCGTGGTCGCTTCCACTGGTCCCGCATCCATGCAGCAGCAGGGCGCCGGACTTGAAAGTGACGTTGCCGTCATCGAAGTCGTCCCCGGCATTCCGGGAGACGGAAGGAGTGAAGCCCTCGGAGTTGGCCGGGTCATCCCACATTTCCTGCCGACCGTTGTTGACCTCCGGCACGTGGAAGCGCGGGAAGAGTACCACGGGGTTCGTCAAGCCAGTGGACCATCCGTAGCTCCACTGGCCGTTCGGGTTGCTGCTGGTCGAGAAGTCGCGCCGGGCATCCCACAATTGCGCCCATCCAGGCGCGCTAACTGCCAGCAGGCAAGCCGGCAGCAGAGAGATCATGGCTTTCATGGCAGTGGAGGATTTGACCGAAGCAACTTTCCTCACGGCTCGTCGGACCGCAAGAGCTTTTTGGCGAAATCGCACCGGGCCGCAGCAAAGTCCTTCGGACCGGCGGAGCCTCAAACCGCTTCCGCCTTTCCAGGGGCGCCGTCCTTGCTGGCTGCGAGTCGTCACCCCTTCCCGTTACCGCGTCCGGCCGGCGCGCCGCGTCGGCGACGCCGGTTCGCCCCGGCTACCGGATGAATTTCAAGTACCGCCCCATCCAGTACGGCAGCAGGAATTCGTCGCCCGCCAGTTCGGTGACACCGCCGTCGCCGCCATCGAGCACGAAGGGGTTCCCGTTCCACCGCATGATGCGACGTTCGTCCGGCGGCAGCAGTTGCTCGCTTTGCTGATCCCGGAAGTTGGCCGGGAGGCGCACGATGTCCCGGCGATGCGAGTTCTGGATGGTCCAGTTCACGAGGTCCAGGGGGAAGCGTTGCAGGGTCCAGACCGCCGCCTCCGGCTCGAAATTCACGGCGCCAGTCATGCCGTAGATGAAGTTCCAGCACGGGTTGCGTTCGACGCGCTCAATCTGCCAGTGATCGCGAATCGCCTGGGCATACATCCGCCGGATCTGGTCGTTGAACGCAAACCGGTAGAGCGTCCAGTAGTTGAAGAACGCCAGTTCGTCGTCCGAGTGATTCCACTCATCGCCCATGTTGTTGCCCTTGAACTCATAGCCGGGCGTGTAGCGGATGTTGGCCATCGAATTGGTGATGTTCTGGAGGTAGCCATGCTGTTCGAACAACTCGAAGGCCCGCTGGCGATAAGTCTCCTTGCCCGTGGTCCGATAAGCGAACTGCAGGAACGCGATGATCTCGGCGCTGTTCAGCCGCCGGTCCACGATGGTCGGGGGATACCAGTTCACGTATTCGGGATTCCACCGGCCCCACAGGGTGGGCTGGCCATCCACGTCCACGAGATAGAGGTTGTTGCGCAGAATGTGGCCGATGATGCGTTCGTAGAGGGTGGCGAGCCGCTGCTTTTCGGCGGGCGTGACCGCGCAGACCTCCCACATCACCGCGTAACCAAAGGTCTGGCAGGTGATCTCGTCGCTGCTGGTGTGGGATTTCCACTCCCACACCCCGTCAGGGGCCGGATGCCAGCGTTCGGGGTCTGAGAACTTGAAGCCCAACCGCTCGAAGGTGCGCGCCGGGTAGCCGTCGCGCTGGTTGATCGTCTGGGTGCGCTCGATCGCGGCGAAGGTCTCCCAGGCGTTGGCGCGAGCGCGCTCGTCGCCCGTGACCGCGTAGCGGAACGCCTGGCTCGCCATGTAGTAGCTGCTCCAGGTGCCGTCGTTGTCGGTGTCAATCATCTCCGCGCTGGTCGGATCGCCCGGGCGGCTGAGTTTCAACTCCGAGCAGAACCCGTAGCGGATGTGGCGATTCCGGACCTTTTCGTCGTAGTACGCCGCCTTCTGGGCGAGGGTCATCCAGCGGAATTCGATCTTGGTCAGCCCGAAGCGGGTGAGGACGAAGCAATCGCCGTTCGGCAACGGCTGGAGGTCCACCACGAAATCGTCTTCCAGCCAACGGCGCGACGCGAAGTAGCGGAAGCGCCCCTGCGCGACCTGAAGAAAGGCACCCCTCGCCGTGCCGACCCAAAGGCCATTGGTCGCGTTGACCAGGCAGTTCACTTCCGCGCAGGGCAGATTCGTCTGCAGCGGGACCGTGGCCGCCCCGGTGGTCAGGTCGAGTGCGTAGATGCCATTCGCGGCACCGACCTGCACCTCGTTCCCGCGAAACGCCAGCGCGTTGATGTCCCGCGCGCGGTGGATGATGGTCGCGGCCTGGGGAGTGATGCGCCCCAGGCCGCCGCCGGTGACCACGTAGAATGCTTCGTTGTGGAAGTACAACCGCTCGACGGGGTTCCTGATCGGCAGGACCAGCGGCTGGATCTGGCCGCCGCGGTGCAGCGCCAGGTTGGTGGTCCCGGCGAGCAACACCGTGCCATCCGGCGCCACGGCAAACCGGGAGTACACGCCCGCCGGCAACCGGCCGTACGGCTCGCCGGCCCGGGCGTTCGACAGCCAGTGGTCATCGAACAGGTAAAACACCTCGCCCAGCGCCAGCGTAATGTCACGCGGCAGCTTGCCCGCCAACGGCCGATGCGTGCGGTCCGGGGCGAGCGTGTCCCCGAACACCCGCGCCACACCGCGATCACTCAGCACGTAGGCGATGCCGTCGTTGTCCACCACCAATTTGCGGAACTGCGCCCCCTGCAGTTCCGGCGCGAGCCGGTACTTCACCGCCACCGACTGTTGAAACGGCGCATCGGTGACCGCGGCTTCCGCTGAGGCGGTCACGCCCCACAGAATCAGACTGGTGACCGCTGTCGTCCAAACTCGACGTGCCCTCGTGCAAAATGGCTCGGTGTTCATGATGTTTCCCGCTGCGTTGCGGCCGACGTGATGGTCACCGAAACACATCGGCGGCGGATTTTCAACGGGGCTGTTGCCACACCGCCCGGTATTCCCGCCGCCGCCGGCGACTCCCCGGCCACTGCCGCGGCGCCCTCGGCGCCTTTTGGCTTTCGGGATGGGAGGCGGGTTCGCATCATGCCGGCGTGGCAGGGATCATCGCCATTGTCGGCCGGCCCAACGTGGGCAAGTCCGCCTTGTTCAACCGCATCGTGGGGCGGCGAATCGCCATCGTCCATGGGACGCCGGGCGTGACGCGCGATCGCGTGACGGCGGAGGCCGAGTGGCGCGGCCAGCCGTTCACGCTGGTGGACACCGGGGGCATCGGCCTGCTGCGCGGCGAGAAGGCGGACGACGTCATCGTGGGCGCGGCGGTCGAGCAGGTCGGGATCGCCATCGAGTCCGCGCACGTGATCATCCTAGTGGTGAACGTGCAGGAGGGCGTCGTACCGCTCGATCTGGAAGTCGCGCAGCGTCTGCGGGAGTCGGGCAAACCCGTCCTCGTGGCCGTGAACAAAGTGGACAACGCCGCGGCGGAGACGGGGGTGAACGAGTTTGCCGAGCTGGGTTTCGGCAAGCTGTTTCCCGTTTCTGCCATCCATGACCGCGGCATCAGTGCCCTGTTGGACGCCGCCAACGCCCTGCTGCCGGCGCCGGAATCCCCGCGCGATGCCGCCCTGGAGGCAACCCCGGCCACGCGGGTTGAGCCGATCAAGCTGGCGGTGGTCGGCCGACCCAACGTCGGGAAGTCGTCGCTCATCAACGCCCTGACGCAGTCGTCGCGCGTCATCGTCAGCCCGATCCCCGGCACCACGCGGGACGCCGTGGACGTGCCGTTCGAGGTTGAGACGGACGGCACGCGCCAGTCCTATGTGCTCATTGACACCGCCGGGATGCGCAAGGCGCGGCGCGTGAACGACTCGATTGAGTTCTTCAGCGTCAAGCGGGCGGAGGACTCCATCGAGCGGTCAGACATCGTGGTCTTCGTTCTCGACGCCGAGGCGGGCATCCTCGAGCAGGACAAGAAAATCGCCGACAAGATCGTCGAGGCGCGCAAGGGGTGCATCGTGGTGGTGAACAAGTGGGACCTTTTCGAAGCCGAGGTGGCTGCCGCCCACGCCAAGGCCACGGCCAAGCGCCCGCGACGCGGCGAGGCCAGGCCCATGACGGCGCTGGACCAGTTCGGTCGCTGGGTCCAGGAGAAGCTGTTCTTTCTCGACTACGCGCCCGTGATTTTCACTTCGGCCAAGACGGGCTTCCATCTCGACCGCCTGCTCGAAGCGGTGCGTTATGTCGCCGCACAACTTCAGCAGACCATCCCCACCGCCGTGCTCAATCGCACCTTGCACGACGCAATCGAGCGGCGGCAACCGGTCAGCGCGACCGGGGCGCGGTTGAAGTTTTTCTACGCGACGCAGGTGCGCCTGGCGCCGCCGACCTTTTTGCTCTTCGTCAACCGCGACGAGCTCTTCTCGCCAGCCTACCAGAAGTATCTCGCCGGTGAGATGCGCCGGGCCTTTGGGTTCGAGGGCGCACCGCTGTTGCTGGTGCCCAAGCCCCGGCCCAAGACGGTCGAGTCCAAACGCGAGCCGCGCGGGCGGCGGCGGGGGTAAAGAGTGTCCGCTCACGGACGAGCCGCCTCGGCCACCGCGGGGATGATCGCTTGCATTCGGGCCGGGGCGGTTTATCCAGCCGGCCGCACTTGCCATGTTCGAAACCTACGACCGTGACATCCTGCGGATCGTCGAGCCCGCGCGCGTGGCCTCCACGATCAATCCGCGCCTGGGCATCGTGGGCGGCGGCCAGCTTGCCAAGATGACCGCCCT
>CALJWR010000098.1 GCA_937976685.1 uncultured Verrucomicrobiae bacterium | reverse complement strand
CGGTGGCCGACAGGCCTTGACTGGAAGTCGAAAGCCGTCTGCGGGGTTCCCACCTGTTTCTTGGAAGTTCACAGGAACTGTTTATCACGGCATTGTGGCGGGGTTCTTTCCCACGGCGGGCTGCGGCGGCCCGCCGTTTTTGTTTTGCCGCCCTCGCCGCCGGGATGGCGACGCCCGGCCCGGCGCTGGTGCTGGCTGGCTGTTAGGCCTCCACCAACTTCGGGCCCAGCCCGCGGCTTAAAACCCTTGGTGGAGAACAGACCCCCAGTTCACGTCGAACCGCACCCCAGCCGACAGTTAACGGACACTGCCTCGCGTTGGGAACGGCATCGGTTTTGCCTCGCGGCGGTGACCCGGGACTGGCAGATTCAGCCCATGCTCAAGGCCGGAATCGTCGGTCTCCCGAATGTCGGCAAGTCCACGCTGTTCAACGCGGTGACCCGGTCCCACAAGGCGCCGGCCGAGAATTACCCCTTCTGCACCCTCGAACCAAACCTCGGCGTCGTCACCGTATCCGATCCGCGGCTCGATGCGCTGGGCGACCTGCTCCAGATCAGACAGCGCATTCCCACGACGATCGAGTTCGTGGACATCGCCGGCCTAGTCCAGGGCGCGTCGCGGGGCGAAGGGCTGGGCAACAAGTTCCTGAGCCACATCCGGGAAGTGGATGCCATCGTCCACGTGGTGCGGTGCTTTGAAGACCCGGACATCGCCCACGTCACGGGCGCTGGGGACCCGGTGCGGGACATCGAGGTCGTGGCGACCGAATTGATCCTGGCCGACCTCGAGGCAGTACGGCGTCGGCGGGAAAAGATCAGCAAGGAGGTCAAGAGCCACGACAAGCACGCGCTCGCCGAGAATCAGGTCTTGGAGAAGCTGGAGGCGCATTTGAACGCAGGCAAACCAGCCAACACCGCCCCGTTGCACAAGGAGGAACACGATTTGCTGATTCACTGCGGACTGTTGACGGACAAGCCGACGGTCTTCGCCGCGAACGTGAAGGAGTCGCAACTCGCCGCTGCCGACACCGATCCCCTCGTCAAACCCGTGCGCGAGTACGCCCGGACGCATCACGCCTGCGAAACCGTCGTGGTCTGCGCGGCCCTCGAAAGCGAGATGGCCGATCTTTCACCAGAGGAAGGGCGCCAATACCTGGCGGAGGTCGGGGTCAAGGAACCGGGCGGCTACGCGTTGATCCAAGCAGTGTATCGCCTGCTGGGATTGCGGACCTTTTTCACGTTCAACGAGAAGGAGGTGCGTGCGTGGACGGTGCCGGCGGGCACGACCGCCTCGCGGGCGGCGGGGCGGATTCACACGGACTTCGAGCGCGGCTTCATCAAGGCCGAGCGGGTGAGTTGCGCGGACCTGCTCAAATGTGGCTCCGTGGCTAACGCGCGGGAGACGGGCCACTATTCGCACGAGGGTCGTGATTACGTGGTGCGCGACGGCGACGTGCTGCTGTTCAAGTTCAACGTGTGACCAGCCGAGGATGAGCGTTGTGGGATTCACTCGCGCGTTGTGGCTTGCCGCCCTGGTGGCGGTGGCTGCGGCCAAGGCGTCCGCCGGGTCTCCAGCGACGGTGTTCACGTTCGATGCGCGGCCTTTGCGAGGCTTGAATCTTGCCGAGCCGTCCGCGGCGCGCCGTGTCTGGGACACGCTGCACCTGTTGGCGGCGTTGCAGGGGCTGGCCAACCGCGAGGCGCCCCGCCTGTACCTCTTTTACTGCCGCGAGTTCGGTGTGGACACGGACCTGTTTTGGTTCGACTGGCTGCGGGGAGAAGACGGCTGGTTACGGGACGCGGAAATCGAGGCTGTCGGGGAGGTGGAAACGCTCCTCGGTCGGCTGCGGCACGCCTTCGACGGTCTCGTTGTCTATGACGAGCGGGTTGCGGCGACCTCGAACGCGGCGTCCACCGCCGCCGGGTGCGAACGTCTCCTGCCCGTGCGGTACGACCGGGCGACGAACGCACTCTTTCTGCGGCTGACCCGGGATTTGGCGCTGCCAGTGAAGCTCTGGCTGGTCAACGCGGACGGCTCGTCGCGGTTCACTGGCCAAGGGCGGTTGCCCGATTCCGATTGGCCCTCGTCGGGTTCGGCCAAAGTGGATGTATACCGCTGGGCGATGTCGCGCTGGCTGCGGGCGGCGACAGGGCCGGCCGAACGACGCAGCAGCCTGTATGGTGCCTACTACCTGGACGCCTACTGGCTGCAGCGTCCGCGGAACGCCGGGCCGGACCATCACACGCTGTCGAACCACGATTGGTTCATTGCCCGGCGGGCGTTCTTCTTCGATTTGTCGCCGTGGGGTGACGAGGCACCCGTGGATGACCTGGACCAGCCCCTTGGCGCGGACAAGGCCTGCCTGCTGGACATCCTGCGCGGGCTTTACGACCGCTCAGGTGGCGGCATCGTGAAGCTCGGCGGGTTTCCTCCCTGGCCGTACAAGTACACCACCCACGCCCGAGCGGGGAAACACGAGCCGGTGCCGACCGAATGGGAGTTCACGCGGCTGATCTCGCAGTTCAACGCCTACAAGGAGGCCGACGCGGCCAGTCTGGGGGCGATGGCCAACGCCTCGTTCTTCGCCCATTACCCGTTGAAGGAGCACTACCGGCAACCGAATCCGAAACCGGGGTTGCCGGACTGGAAGGCGCGCGGCTTCGTTGCCGCCGACGGGAAAGTCGCAGCCCGGTTCTTTGTGGGGCATTACGTGGGTGACTACGATGCGCCCTCGTGGTTGTACAAGGCAGTTCCCGCTTTCTTCCGGGATCCCGCGCGAGGGCGGGTGCCGCTGGGGTGGGCCTTCAACCCAAACCTCGCTGACCGCGCTCCCCAGGCGCTGGTGTACGCCTACCGCCATGCCACGACGAACGACTTCTTCGTCGCGGGCAATTCCGGGGCGGGTTACCTGAACTCGCGAGCCTTGACCGTCCGCCCCGATTCGCACCTGCCCTCCGGTCTGGCGGCCTGGACTGAGTACTGTCGGCGGTATTTCGCGCGCTGGGACCTGACCATCACAGGATTCATGCTGGACGGCTCCGCGGGCGCGGCCACGGAAACGGAATTCGCCGCCTACCGGAGCTTCAGTCCGGATGGAATCGGCACCCATTTCGAGCGCGGGCCGCGGATCCGGGCGGGAATTCCCACCTGTCCCGAGCGCGACCTGCCGGACTCGGTGGGTGCGGCGGCAAGCGTCATCGCGGAACGCGCCCGCAAGAGCGACGGACGTCCGGGCTTTCTCTGGGCGCGCAGCATCCTCAAGTCGCCCACTTGGTACGCGGACGTCTCGCAACGGTTACGGCGGGACCATCCGGACCTCCCAATCGAGATCGTTGATCCCTACACCTTCTTCGGTTTGATCGCGGTGGAATACGCCGACGGCACCGACTGGTAGTCGAGGGTGGGCGATTCGGGGATGAAGTGCCCTCATCAGGGGAATTTTCGTTGACTATGGGAGAGGCGTTAAGAAGATTCGCCTCAATGAGCCTTTTCGCCACGAAGACTTGGCGCGTGGTGCGGCACCGGTTCAATCAAAACATTCGAACATCATGATCACATCGCGACTCAACTCTCAGATGGGACGCCTGGCGATTGGCGCCACGGCGGTGTGCGTCGGCGCCTGGCTCGGTTCGGCGCGCGTGTTGGACGACTTCAACGACAACGCCAAGACGGGCTGGACGGACTTCACCTTCCAGCCGGGCTTTGGCATCCCGGTCGAGACGGGCGGTCAGTTCCGTTTCGAGCAGCCGCCAGCCGGGCGGGCGATCTTCAGCGCCAGCCAGAAGGTGACGGAAGTCTTTGAACTCAAGGAGGGGCGGACGATCGAGTATCGCGTGGATGTAGTGCAGGGCGGGGGCAAGGACTCGTTTGCGGTGCTGGCGTTCATTCCGACGGCGAATTCGCCGGGCACCCTCGCGGGCTACGCGCTGGCCAAGTCCACGACCGACGTGCTGATCACCAAGGGCATCGGCAACTACTTCGTGAACGAGGCGGTGGAGTTGAAGCAGGACAACACCACGCTGGTGCTCCGCCTGACGGCGCGGGGCGGGAACGTGGTGATCACAGGCCAGGTATTGGACAAGGACGACAACGACGCGGTGATCTGGGAGAAGACGGTGGTGGACACGCCGGCGGCGGACGTGATGCGCAACGGCACGGATACACCGGCCGCGCCCTTCCTGACGGGAGGCTATTTCACCCTGTATCTCTACCAGGACTTTGACGCGGGCGCGCCGGAGAATCCCTATCGGGTCTGGTACGATAACGCGGAGGTCTTTGTCACCGACACCACGGTGCTGGACGACTTCAACGACAACACCAAGACGGGCTGGACGGACTTCACCTTCCAGCCGGGCTTTGGCATCCCGGTCGAGGCGGGCGGTCAGTTCCGCTTTGAGCAGCCGCCGGCCGGGCGGGCGATCTTCAGCGCCAGCCAGAAGGTGACGCGCGTCTTCGAACTCCGCGATGGAGACGACCTTTCCTTCCAGGTGGATATTGTCCAGGGCGGGGGCAAGGACTCGTTTGCGGTGCTGGCGTTCATCCCGACGGCGAACTCGCCGGGGACGCTGGCGGGGTACGGTCTGGCCAAGTCCACGACCGACGTACTGATCACCAAGGGCATTGGCAACTACTTCGTGAACGAGGCGGTGGAGTTGAAGCAGGACAACACCAAGTTAGTGCTGCGGCTGATGGCGCGGGGCGGGAACGTGGTGATCACGGGGCAGGTATTGGACAAGGACGACAACGACGCGGTGATCTGGGAGAAGACGGTGGTGGACACGCCGGCAGCGGACGTGATGCGCAACGGCACGGATACACCGGCCTCGCCCTTCCTGACGGGAGGCTATTTCACCCTCTATCTCTACCAGGATTTTGACGCGGGCGCGCCGGAGAATCCCTATCGCGCCTGGTACGACAACGCGATTGTCTCCGCCCCGCCGCTGGCGGCCAACCTGCCGCCCGTAATCAGCGAGATCGCGCCCGAGGAGTTCCGGAACTTCCTCCCGGCAACCACGCAGATTTCGTTCAAGGCCTCGGATGACAAGCCGCTCGCGTCCGACAAACTGGCTGTCGTGCTGAACGGCACCCGCCACACCATTGCCAACGGGTTGACCGTTTCGGGCACGGGGAACGGATTGACGGCTTCCCTTGGTGGTCTGGTGGCCAACCGCAATTACAACGCCGTGCTGGAGGTAGAGGACGCTGATGGCGACAAGACCACGGCGCTGCTCGACTTCGACACCTTCGACCCCAATACGCTGGTGATTGAGGTGGAAGACTACAACTTCGCGGGTGGGGACTTCTACGACAACCCGATCCCGATCGCCGAAGGCTGGGGCCCGTGGCCCAACAGCTACTGCAATATGGAGGGAGTGCCCGGCGTGGACTTCCACGACACCCGGCCCGGTCCGAGCGGTGGCAATTCGCCCTGGCGGAACTTCGACCCCGTCCGCATGGCCCGCTCGCTCGACTATGTGCGGGCGAAATACACCGCCGCCGGCGGTGCGGAGTCGGACGTCTATGATTACGTCGTCGGCGACATCGCGACGGGCGAATGGCTCAACTTCACGCGGTCCTTCCCGCCCGGGAATTACGAAGTGTACCTCCGCCAGTCCGTGGTGAACATCCCTAACGCCGAGAGCGTACTCGAGTTGGTGACGAGCGATCGCTCCCAGCCGGACCAGACCACGCAGGTGCTTGGTTCGTTCCTCGCTCCGCAAAACGGTTACAAGTATCGCAACACGCCGTTGACCGATGGGGCCGGCCTCAACAAGGTCATCCTCCGGCTCAACGGCGTCACCACCCTCCGTTTGCGCCAGGTGACCCCGGACGGCGCGGGCGGATCACGAACTCAGAACTACCTGGCGTTCCTGCCGGTGGCGGACCCCGGCAAGCAGCGAGCCGCCGTGACGTCGTTGTCGCCCGCCAACAACTCCGTGGCGCAAACCGCCGAGCCGCGCATCGAAGTCGTGATCCAGAACCGCGACACCACCGTCAACACCGGCTCGATTCGGTTGCTGGTCAACGGCACGCAGGTGACCCCGACGGTGACGCCGACAGCCACCGGCGCGAATGTGACCTACGCATACCCCGCACTGCCGCCGAAGGGGGCGGCGCAAACCGCCCGCATCATCTTCAGCGACAGCGACGGCGTGGAGCAAACGAATGACTGGAGCTTCACGGTGACCTACCTGGACCTCGACCCGGCCACGCGCTACGCCGGTCCGGGACCGGAGCGCGGATTCCGCGTCCGCGTGGTTCAGGCCCCGCAGGAAGGCGGGCTGCTCGAGAACAGCCTGGCGCGGGCGGAGAGCCAACTGGCCGCCAACTCGCCGATTCCCAAGGTTTATGACCTCACACAGACCCGGCCGGTGATCAACTTCTCGCAGAACGCGCCGTTCGGCAGCGCCGGTTACTTCGGCGACGACCTGGAGATTCCCGGCGCCTCCGAGGAGTTCGGCACGGACAACTACGCGATGGAAGCGATCGCCTACCTCGAGCTGCCGGCCGGCATCGTGCGGTTTGGTGTGCGCAGCGACGATGGTTACAAGCTCGCTTCCGCCGCGGCGCCCAATGCCGCCACCCCGCCGCTGGAGTTTCACAACGGCGGTCCGGCGGACGAGGTGTTTGACGTCGTTGTCCACCAGGCGGGCGTGTACGCCTTCCGTCTGGTGTGGTACGAGCGGGGTGGTGACGCGCACGTCGAGTGGTTTACCGTCAACCGCTCGACCGGCGAGCGCACCCTGGTGAACGCCGATGCCGCCGGCGCCATCAAGGCCTACACCACCGCCGTCCAGCCGCAGGTCAAACTGCAGGCGGCCGATGTAGTGACCGGCTCGTACGCGGATGACCCGGCCGCCTCAATCAACGAGCAGACCAGGACCATCACGACGACCGCCGCGGGAGCCACGCGATTCTATCGGCTGGTCGGCGGAACAGCCCTCAAGGTCAAGACCGTTACCGTCCAAGGCACGCAGGTGACGCTGACCTACGAGTAACCCGAACTACGCAAGTTGCTGATTCGCCTCCGGCCGCGTGGAAAACCTTCCGCGCGGCCGGTCTGGCTTTCGGGACCCTCCACCGACCGGGCTGCGAGTGCAAAAGCGTTGATTATCGGCACCGCAGGCGCATCCTCTGCCCGACACTCAACAACCCAAAGCTCAGTCAGCCATGAAACGTTACCCAGTGTCTTCTTCTTCAAGCAGCAGTCGGCGCGGTCTTGCGGCCGCTTGGACAGTTGCATTTGCCGCGGGCTGCTCCTTCGTCGCCGCGCCCGGTCTGCGGGCGCAGACGGACGATTTCAACGACAGTAACGACGCCGGGTGGTCCCGGTTCGATCTTGCCTCGCTGGGCCTCAATGGCGCCCTGTACTTGTTCCCGGCTGACAGTCCCGGCAGTCGGGCTTATCGCATTTACGCGCCGCCGCCTGTGGTGGGCTCCTCGAGGATTATTGGGGGCAAAGGGCGAGCTTTCTGCGGAAGAACAGGATGCGAATCCGATAATTCGCGAAGGTCCGGAAACCCCGTGCGGCTGACTGGAGGCTCTGGCTCTTGGCGTTCAACCCCTCCGTGACCGCGTGGGTGCTGTGATGCTTGAGATACGTCAGCAGGTTGGCCAGGCGCCGTTTG
>CALJWR010000097.1 GCA_937976685.1 uncultured Verrucomicrobiae bacterium | reverse complement strand
GTGGGGCCTTCAGTTCGTACGATTCGTACAAATAGGCGCCGATCACCCGCCCGCCGTGGTCAAACTCACCCGCCGGTCCGAAGCCCAGGGCCAGCCGATGGTCGGTCCAGGCCACCAAGTTGGTGCTGGTCGCCACGAATGAATTGTACCCCTCGCCGTTGAAGGCGATGTAACTCATGAACCACCCGTTGGTCTGCCCGGGCAGTTGATACACGCACGGCACATCCGTGCTGTGAAAGGACTCGTAGCCGGGAATCTTCGGCTGCGCGGGAATCACATGGTCCGGCCAATAGTGCCAGCCGCGAAACGGGGCCGACCACGCATCCAAGGTTTCCCGATCAATCTCCTGGCCCACGACGGCGATCGAGGTGCCGACCACGACCCACCACGCCGCAATCCAGCCGGGCTTTGATTTCATGCGCGGAGTGATAAGGGAACTGCGGCGCAAGGGAAAGCGCGGCCCATCCCGCCGGCGTTCAACTCGCCGCCCCCGCGGACAACCGCCGCGTTGCTCCCCGCCCGCGATAGGCGCTGAGGAAATACGCCAGCACGACCGCCATGGCCGCCGCCAAGCCGGCCCAAAAAAGCCGCCAGTTCGTCCCGGCGGCGGTGGTGTTGAAGGCGAACCACCAGCCGTTGCCAAGGTAGCCGGCCAGGTTGCCCAAGCCGCTGGTGAGGAGGGTCATCAAGGCCTGCGCCCGCGCGCGCCAGCCGGACTCAACCCGGGAATCGAGGTAGATTTGGGCCGTAATCATCACCAGCGTGAACGAACAGCCGTGCAGGGTCACGCCGGCCAGAATCCACCACCTGGCATCCAGCGCACAGAGCGCGTAGCGCAGCACCCCGAAGCCCAGCCCCGCTCCGAAGATCCACTTGAGACGCCAGTTGGTGAACAGCCGCGCCAATAGAAACATCATCAACACCTCCGTGACCTGTCCGAGGGTCATCCACGCCGTGGTGCGGTCCAGACCCAGCATCCGCAGGTGCGGCGGCGTGTACGGATAAAAAGCCGCGATCGGCACGGCGAAGAGCGTGACCATGATGAACACCACCCGATGATCGTGGTGTTTCAGCAACGTCAGCGCATCCAGTCCCAGCCGCTCCCGCAGCGTCAGCGGCCGGCCGCTTGGCGGCGGCTCCATGACCGGCAGGTACCGCGTGTACCCCGCGACCACCAGCCACATGATCGCTCCGCCGCAGCCGGCGACCGCAGAAGTGTCGGCGTTCAAGGCACTCACCAGCCAGCACCCGGCCATCCATCCCAACGTGGCCATCGCCCGAATGGGTCCGAACTCGCGCTGCGAATCCTTCAAGCGCGCCAAAACGATTGTGGAGCTGATGCTCCACGTCGGCGACGAACACAGGGCGTGGAGTTGAATCAAGGCGAGGACCAGCCAGGGATTCCACCGGAGATGAATCGAGGTGGCCGCCAGCGCCATGGCCGCCGCGGTGGCCACGGCGAGCCAGCGCAGCACGCGAACGGGAGAGGCGTGCCGATCCGCCACCGCGCCGAAGATCAGCGGGGACACGAACGCCGCGAGGGCCGACGTCGCGAACGCGTAAGGTTTGATCGAACCCAGCCCGTGCGCATCCAGCACCGTGCTCAACGGGACAAACCACATCGCCAGCGCCGCCCCGTGAAGGAAGAACAGCGCCACGAGTTCGAGGAAAGGGGTCCAGCGCACCACCCGTTGCACGGGACGAGCACACACTGCCGGGCCGAAAACTCAAGCCTTTGGGCGGCGCCTCCGCGCCGGACCGATCTTCATCTCGGTCCGCCGGTTCGGAAATCAGTTTGCGAGTCTTCCGCGACACTCGGTGCTCACCGGCAGATCAGCTTCAGACCTGTTCCCCGCCCACCACATCGCGGGCACCCAGGTTCAGCGGGTAGGGCTCCAGCGGCAGGGGGCGCTCGTGATCAAGGTGCGCCGCGCAGATGGCGAAAAAATCGGCTTCGGTTTCCGCCCGCCGAATCCGATCGAGGAACTCCCCGGTCGGCTCAACGCCGATCGCGAGGTAGTTCAGGAACTTCTTCATGCGCGTCACTTGGGACCGTTCGGTGAAGTCCGGCCGGCGCACCGCTTCGTACAGTTCGCGCACGTAGCCGAACACCTCGCGCCCAGTCGGCCACCGCACCGGCTCGCCTCGCCGCCGTCGCCGGAACTGATCAAAAATCCACGGATTCCGGATGGCCCCGCGGCCGATCATCAGGCCGCGAGCCCCGGTGGCGGCGAGGACCCGCTCTCCCTTCTCCGCCGAATACACGTTTCCGTTCGCAAGCACCGGACACGGCAGCGCGGCCACGGCGGCGGCGATCGCATCGTAATGAACCTCGCTGCGATACATCTCCGCCACGGTGCGTCCGTGAACCGTGACCAGATCCAATCCGTGCCGGGCGAGGATCGGCAGCAAGTCGTCAAAAATCGCCGGCGTGTCGAAGCCGATCCGGGTCTTCACGGTGAGGCGCGTCGTCACGGCGTCCCGCAGCGCGGCGAGAATGGCATCCACCCGCGGAAGGTCGCGCAATAGTCCGCCGCCGGCGCATTTGCGGTACACCACCGGGGCCGGGCAGCCAAGGTTGAGGTCCACGGCGGCGATGGGATACCGCTGGAGTTCGCGGGCGGTGCGCGTGAGTTCCGGGATGTCGTTGCCGATCAGTTGCGCGATGACCGGCCGGCCGGTGGGGTTGTCGGTGATCGAACGGAGGATGTCCCGATTCAGCCGCGAGCCCGGATAAACGCGGAAGTACTCGGTCACGTACACATCGGCGCCACCGTAGCGGGAGAGGATCCGCCAAAAAGCGTGATCCGTGACGTCCTGCATCGGGGCGAGCGCAACAATGGGGTCCGCCCCGGTCAACAGGGAGTCCAGCGTGGAACGGTGGGCCGGCGCGACCAAGGCGTTGCTCACGGCTCGCGGTCGCCGGCTTCGAGCACCTTGAGGATCCGGCTGAAAGCGTCGCGGATGTCGCCGTATTCACGCAGGTCCACCGTGAAGCGGCCGTCGCGATTGGGCCGCGACACAACGCTGCCATCGGTCCGCAGCAGGTTGGCAAATTTGAGCCGGTGGTGCGTCCGGGACTTGACGTTGAAGGCCGCCAAATCCGGCGGGGCGAGGAACTGGGTGTCCATCACTAGCGTCCGAATCGGCGCGCCATCCCGGTTGGGCCCGAGATTGTCGAGGCGCAGGCTGGACGGGGGGAGGGGGCCGGCCGGGGAGTCGAAAAGTTCGGTGTTCCCGCCATGACGGTAGTAATAGCTGCTCTGCGCTTGGAACCGGCCCACCTTCGCCAGTTCCGCGTCCGCATCGAGCGGCTGATCTGCGCCCGGGCAGAACAGCACCTTGGGCTCGCGGGCTAGATGTTGTTCCAGTAGAAGTCCCAGCCCCACTGGCGCACCGGTCTGAAGGGAGAGCAGGCTCGTCGGCGCCCCGGTCGAGGGATAGAAGCTCGACGGGCTGGTGAAGGGGGGTGCTTTGGGACCATACGGAATCTGCCCCGCTTGGTCGTCGGCGTAGCTCTGAATGGCGATGCCGACCTGCCGCAGATTCGAAAGGCATCGGACCCGGTGGCTGGCCTGTTTGGCGGAGGCGAGCACCGGCAGCAGCAAGGCGGCCAGCACCGCTATGATGGCGATCACGACCAGCAACTCGACGAGAGTGAAGCCTGCCACGGCGGACGCGTTTCGTGCCGGTGGCCAGCCCCGACTAAAGCAGCAAGCGCGCACGATAAAACCGCTTCCCGGCCGACTCGACGGGCTCCACCCACTCCGCTTCGCCGGACGGCAAGTCCAGGGTCCCAAGCACGGTCCAGTCGGCCTCAGCGGCGGCGAGGTCGGTTGCCACCAGTACTTCGCAACGAGTCTCCGGGGCAGCTCGCACGAGAAAGCGCAGTTGTCCCTCTGCTACGCTGGGCTGAGTCAACTGCGGCGGGTCCAGGCGCTCCAGCCGTACGTGATCAAGATCCCAGAATCCTCCTTCCAGCTCAAAACTAACCACGGAGCGGAACTCGATGCCAATGTGCTGCCCCGCCCACGGATCACTGGCGTGAACCGGCGGCGTCGAGAGCCGAAAATCCACGAAACGCGTACGTGTTGGGAACAGGGCCAACGAATGCGCCACAGAGCGGGCCGCCACCGGCACGCGTTGACCGTCCGCCCCGCGGTAATACAGCCGGAGTTCGATGGCCGCCCCATCGCTCATGTTACCGCCCCCACCGATCAATCCGACCGTCAGCCGATAGGCGCGTCCCACCTCGAACCGCTCCGCGAACTCGTGCGACGGCTCGGTCGCCCCTCCGCCGATGGTCTCGTAGTCCTGATAGATCGCCACGTCGGGTCGGGCGAAAAGCCACGCGGCCTGATTGCCGTCAATGTTGGTGATGTGATCGGTGGCTCCCGGCGCCGTGTTCTTAAACACGCCGGTCAACTGGTTCCACGTGAACCCGGCAGCCTCGTCGAACCACGCCGGCTGTGGCGCTTCCTCCCACGCCGCGATGTCCACATTCACAAATGGCGTCACCGGCGCCTCGAAGGAGGCGTTCGGCACGGGCACCGCCGCCGGGTTCCCAGTCGCTGTCCCGCCGAGCCAGACCAGTACGCCCAGCGTGACCGACCAGGCCGTGCATCTTCCAAACTCGGGGCGCGCTGGATCAGGGGCGGCCATGCGAGCGAACCCTCCGTCGCGCCAGATACAGCGCGCCCGCGCCAAGAGTCAGCAGCGCCAAGGAGCCGGGTTCGGGGATTGCCACCAACCGGACATTGTCCACGTCCCAGTAAGATCCACCGGGGGTCGTGGCCAGCAGGCTGACGCCAATCTTTTGCCCCGCCCAGGCGTCTCCGTCCGCCACGATCGGCAGGCTCACCTGATAATCGTTGAGGAAGGTCGTGGTCGGGAAGTCGGCCTCCGAGAACACCACGTCCCGGGCCGCCACCGTGACCAGGGCGTCACTGGCGTCACGGTAATAAAAGCTCAGCCGCAGGGTCGCCCCCGGCGCCATGCCCGGGCCCGCCAGCACCCCCACCGTCAATTCGTACCCGAGGCCGACTTCATACGTGGCGTCGAAAGCGTGACTCGGCGCCGCTTCGTTCCAGGCGACGGACCCGTAGTCCTGAAACAACCCCACCCCCGGCACGGCGAAAAGGTAGGCCGCCTGTTGACCATCGGCATTGACGATGTGCGACGGGTCGCCCGGTGGCGGATTCGGAAACACGCCGGACAACTGATCCCACGTCATTCCGCCGAAATCGGCCGGATTGAACCACGCCGGCTGCGGCGTCTCCTGCCAAGCGTTGATCATGGGACTGACCGGGAATCCCGGCGGCGGCGCCGGTGACTCGAAGGACCCATTGGGCACAGTGATCGTGGCCGCCAACGTTGCCCCGGCCCCCGACCAGACAAGGCCGGCCATAACCAGGGCGGCGCTTCTCTTTGATCCGATTCGTGATTCGCGTTGATTCATAAAACCTCCCGAATTGAGCAGCGTTGCCCGGCCGGCAGGCAAGAGATTTTGCCAAGCGGGCCCGCCGTACTCCGCAGCGGACTGACACCAGCCAGCCGGCCAAGCCGACCGGCCGAAGGTGTCACAGGTACCGTTGTGGCGCGAATGCCGGCAAAACACTTGTGCCGTCGCGACCAACCGCTACCTTGCTCCGCCTTAAGGAAACCAAATGCACTCGAATACTCAAAACGGCGCCGTCCTCGAAAAAACCTTGGAACTCTGCGAGACCATCGTCCGCCAACCGGAGTTCCCGCTGCTGCAACGCGACATCCAGGCGTTCCTGGCCGATGACGTTGCCAAGCAGCTTTACCAAACGGTGGTCGAGAAGGGGGAATACCTGCACCACAAGCAACACCAGGGCAACGGCCTGACCGACGAGGAGATCAGCGAGTACGAGGATCACCGCCAGGCGTTGCTCCGGAACGAGACGGCCCGGCGCTTCCTGGATGCGCAGGAATCCATGCGCGCGATGCGGGAGACCGTGACCAAGTACGTCAACAAGACGATGGAGATCGGCCGCGTGCCGACCGAAGACGATTTCAACTCCTGCGGTCACGGCTGCAGTTGCGGCCATTGAGGCCAGCCTGAC
>CALJWR010000096.1 GCA_937976685.1 uncultured Verrucomicrobiae bacterium | reverse complement strand
CGCCCTCGCCAAGACGCTCCTTGAGCCGTTTCTCGGCGGCTGCGCGCGCGGCTTCTGCTTTTGCGTCGTCGAGGTCGTCTGCCCGGATCGCCATGTCTGTCAGCACCGAAACCCGGTCGCCGGTGATCTCGACGAACCCGGGACCGACCGCGAGGAAGTACTCCTGCCCCCCGCGTCGGACAGTGATTTCGCCCGGGGCGATCTGGGTCATCAACGGCACGTGCTGCGGATAGATGCCCATTTCACCTTCCACGCCCGGCAGGGTGACCATGTCCACGTCCTCGGAGCACGTCTTGCCCTCTGGCGTGACGATTTCGAGTTTCAGTGTCGCCATGCGGACTTATCGGGTTTCGGTCGGTCGGTCGGAAGCGGAGTCGGGGCGCCCGTCCTGCCGGGAGGCCGGCTTCGGCTCAGCCCTCCTTGATCTCCTCGATGCCGCCCTTCATGTAAAAGTTGATCTCGTTGACCTCGTCGTGCTTGCCCTCGAGGATTTCCTTGAAGCCACGAACCGTGTCCTGCACGGGCACCTGCTTGCCGGGCCGGCCCGTGAACACCTCGGCCACCGAGAACGGTTGACTCAGGAAACGCTGGATCTTCCGGGCCCGGAAAACGGTGAGCTTGTCCTCGGGCGAGAGCTCGTCCATGCCGAGGATGGCGATGATGTCCTGCAGGTCCTTGTACCGTTGCAACACCTTCTGTACGCCGCGGGCCACTTCGTAGTGCTCCTTGCCGACGATGTCCGGAGTCAGCGCTCGGGAGGTCGAAGCCAGCGGGTCCACCGCCGGATAGATTCCCAGCTCGGCAATGGAGCGCTCCAGCACAATCGTCGCGTCGAGGTGGGCGAAGGTGGTCGCCGGCGCGGGGTCGGTCAGGTCGTCGGCGGGCACGTACACCGCCTGGAAGCTGGTGATGGAGCCCTTCTTCGTCGAGGTGATGCGTTCCTGCAGGTCGCCCATTTCCGCCGCCAAGGTCGGCTGGTAACCGACCGCGCTGGGCGTGCGGCCCAGCAGCGCTGATACCTCCGAACCGGCTTGGGAGAAACGGAAGATGTTGTCAATGAACAGGAGCACGTCCTGATTCTTCTCGTCGCGGAAGTATTCCGTGACGGCCAAGGCAGACAACGCCACGCGCAGACGGGCACCGGGTGGCTCGTTCATCTGGCCGTACACCAAGCCAATCTTGGAGCCTTCGAGGAAGATGTACCGACCGTCCTTGTCCCGCTTCGGGTGTCCTTTCTCGTCCTTTTCCACCTTGATGACCCCGGCTTCGATCATCTCGTTGTAGAGATCGTTGCCCTCGCGCGTCCGTTCGCCCACGCCCGCAAACATCGAGATGCCACCGTGCAGTTTGGCGATGTTGTTGATCAACTCCATGATCACCACGGTCTTGCCCACGCCGGCGCCGCCAAACGCGCCGACCTTGCCGCCCTTGAGAAAGGGGCAGATCAGGTCAATCACCTTGATGCCGGTGGTGAGGACTTGGGGCGAGGGATTCTGGTCCACCAACGACGGCGGCGGACGGTGGATTGGATTGTAGCCGTCGGCTTTGACGGGACCGCGGTCGTCCACGGGCGTGCCGGTGACATCAATGACGCGCCCCATGACTCCTTCGCCCACGGGAACGGAAATGGGTTTGCCCGTGTCCACGACTTCGAAGCCGCGCTTCAAACCCTCGGTGGTGGACATGGCGACGGCCCGGACCCATTGGTCACCCAGATGCTGCTGAACCTCAAGAGTGAGTTTGGTCGGGCCGAAGCCGGGCAGCTCGTAATCCACCGTCAGCGCGTTGTAGAGAGCCGGGATCTGTGTGGGGAATTCCACGTCCACCACCGGCCCAATGACTTGAACGATCTTGCCTTTGTTCATGCAGATTCAAACGCGCGGCAGTCTGGCCGCATCGGGAAACTCCCGGACGACGCGGAAACCCCGGCGCACTACGTTTTGGTTTCGCAAAAGAGGCGCGAACTTTGGTGTTCGCCGATTGCGGGTGTCAAGGTGGGATTCGCCGCCACATCGGCGGGCAAGCGTTTGCCGAAGTTTCGTTCGTCCAGGCCTGGGTTGCACCGTAACCTGTTTGCATTTCGGCCAATCAGATCGTTCCGGCGCGGCCCGGAAACTTCGGCAAACAAAGGCTCGCAAGAGTCTGTCCGGGGCTCGTCCGTCGGTTCTGGTGACAATGGTCGGCCTCACTCCTTCTCGGGGCAGGGAAGTCGCTAAAAAGCGAACCGCCAAAGGCATGGCCCTTGGCGGTTGGTGAAGTTGAGGGATTTGGTTCAGGCCACAGCCACGACCGGGGGATCCCGGAGAATGTCATGTCGGCTGGGCATCGGCGGACGAAGCGTCCGGAAACTGCCCCAAGTCATCTTGCTGGCGTCCGTGTACAGGGCTTCCGGGCCATACTGGAACTTCGAGTTCAGAACGGCTTCCCATTCCACGTTGTCGCCGCCGCTGTACGCGGCCTCGCGGCCCATGATCGCCGTGAGGGTGGAGTCAGTAACCTGCCTGGCCTCGTTCAGCTTCCCATCGGTCTGGATGGCGTTGATGAGATTGACGTGCTCCTGCACGTAGCCGCTGCGGTGTTGTCCGCGGTAGCGGTAGCCCTCGCCCCCCTTTACGCTGATTGAGCCGCCCGGATTTGACCAGCCCTTCGCGCCGTGGACGGCTTCGCTGACCGACGACCACTTGCGGGTGATCTGGCCGCAGTAACTGAACATGCGGACGCCGTTGGGATACTCGTACTCGACGGCGAAGTTGTCCCAGATTTCGCCCGGTTTGTCGCCGAGTTGCTGGCGGGCGCCCATGCCCCAGCAGCGGACGGGATGACTCTTCATGACCCAGTTGGCCACGTCGAGGTTATGAACGTGCTGCTCGCAGATGTGGTCGCCCGACAGCCAGATGTAGTGGTACCAGTTGTTCACCTGCTTGTGGAGGTCGGTCTCGCCGCTGAGGCCGCGATGCCAGATCGGGCCGCCATTCACCCAGTACACGCGCAAACTGACGATGTCGCCGATCATGCCGTCGTGCAGCCGTTTGATCGTCTCAATGTAGTTGCTCTCGTGCCGCCGCTGGGTTCCGGCGGCGACCTTGAGGTTCTTCTGCTCGGACAACTCCGCCGCCGCGTACATCATCCGGCAGGTCGGGCCATCCACCGCCACCGGCTTCTCCGTGAACACATGCACGCCCGCTTCAGCACACGCCTTGAAGTGCGGTGCGCGGAATCCCGGCGGACCGGCGAGGATCGCGTAGTTCACCCCGGGGATCTGAAGTGCCTTGACGTAGCTGTCGAGTCCGGCGATCGCGTTCGCGGCCGGGATCTCAACCCCGGCCTTTTTCCACTCGTTCAGGCAACCATCAATGCGGCTCTGAAAGGCGTCCGCAACGCCCACGATCTTCGCGTCCACTCCCGTGATTTTGGCTGCCTCCAAGAAGTTCTGCCCGGCCCCCGTGCCGCGTCCGCCGGCACCGATTACCACGGCGCGAATCGGGATCTTGGCCTGCGCCAGAATGGAGGGCGCGCCGAGGGCGGCGACGCCTGCCGCCGCGAGGGTGGAGGTCTTGAGGAAGTTACGACGCGAAAGGTCCGTCGTCCGTTTTGAGGTCAGAGACGCATTGCTCATAAAGTAGTGAATTTGAGGATTGCACCGGCGGGCGTATTCAAAACTGTTCCGCCAGGGGCGCAAGCCGATAACCGGTTGCGCCACGATCGGCGCGCGGTGCCGCCCGGCCCGGCGAACGCTTGGGCCGAAAGCCCGGTGGCTAAAGTTGCGCTTGCCAGGCCAACGGGGCGCTGCTTAATTGCAAATGCTTTGCAATTGAAAGGCAACATGCACGCCCGCCGGATCAGCCAGTGCGGGGGGTTCACCTTGATCGAGCTGTTGGTCGTCATCGCCATCATCGCCATCCTAGCCGCCTTGCTGCTGCCGGTGCTGTCTTCGGCCAAACTGAAAGCGCGGCAGACGGCGTGTACCTCAAACCTCCACCAAATCGGCCTGGCGCTGATCATGTACGCCGACGACCACGGCGGTTGGATGCCCGAGACGACCCACGGTGGGGCCACAAATCGTTCGTGGATTTTCACCCTCAAGCCCTACCTGGGTAACGTGGACGCGGTCCGCACCTGCCCGGCGGACCCCAAGGCCAAAGAGCGGCTCAAGAACTTTTCCAGCAGTTATGTGCTCAACGAGTACACCTCGGTGGACAAGGTGGACCCGTTCGGTGGACTCCTCGAGACCTTCCGCAACTTGAACCAGCTTGCCCAGCCCGCGGACACGATCACCACCTTCATTGGCGCCGAGTCGTTGAGTCCGAGCGTTTTCCAAGACCACACGCACTCGCGCAACTGGCACAAGGGCTGGCACGCCGTGATTGCGGACATTGAGCCGAACCGCTTCCGCACGGCCGCCAGTGACACCAATCATCTCAACGGCTCGGCAAACTACCTGTTCGCGGACGGCCATGTGACGTCGTGGAAGGCCGCCTCGGTCAAAGCCCGCTTTGATCGTGGGGAAAACATCGCCAAACCGCCGCCATGATCCCCTTCCTTTGCCTCCATCGCGTTCAGGCCGGGCTTCGATTGGCTGCGGCCGGGCATCCATTTTTCTTTTGGAAACGAATCTGCAACTGAACTGAAAACCTATGAATCAGAAAACCAGTCCCATCCCTGTTGCTGCCACCTGGCTGGCCGCCGGCGCTCTGGCGCTGCCGTGGCCCCTCGCTGCCCAGACGATTCTGTCGGAGGGCCACATGGACCTTGGCATCGCCTACGAAGGCGGTGTCTTGGAACCTCACCTCCACGTGCACGAACCGGAACCCGACGGTGTGGAATACGCGCCCGGTGAAGCCATCGTTCTGGTGGGCTTTGCAGCGCGGACAACCGTCCCCGCAAATCCGGCCTTTTCCTTCCTCGGGGCGCCGGGTGACAGTGTTTATGTCCTCCCGTCGAGCCACCATCCCGAGTTGCCGTTTCTGGGCCTGGCCGCTGAAGAAATTGCCTCCGGTGAGTTTGTCGGTGACAATCTGCGACTGGCGTTGACCGGTTTCAGCGGCCCCGGCGAATTCGCTTTGTACACCGTGGACGCCTTCGGCGCTCCCACCGTCCGAATGAACACTCGCGATGGGGTAAGCGGCGCGGATTACGTCAACATTGCCGCGGGTAGTCACGGGCACGCCAACTGGGCCTTCTCAGCTCCGGGCGACTACTCGCTGACGTTCGTCGCTTCCGGCACTTTGGTGGGGGCCGGGGAGCTGGCCAGCGATCCGGCGACCTTCGATTTTACCGTGATTCCCGAGCCGGAAACTTGGGCGTTGCTCTTGGTGGGCGGCGCCACCCTGCTGTGGCGTCCCCGCAAACGATGAATCCCTCGGGTACGGAACCGGGCGGGCCTGGCGGCGTGATGGATGTGGCTCCGAATGCTGCTTCTTCCCGGCCGGTTCCGCCGACAAAGCAGTTTGCAACAGCCGCATGAATCCCACAACCGTCACTGTTCTGCTCAGCGCCCTCCTCTTGGGGCCCGCGTCTGCCGCCGAACGGGTTCGTCTCACCGTCGAGCATGTGGACATCAAAATGGTGTATCAGCCCGACATCGAAACGAACAAACTCGCCGTGGCGGTCAGTGACGACGACCACCGGGTCTTGTATCGCTCGAACGAGGTCGCGCTGGTTGTCGCCGAAGTGGCGAAACTAACCCTGCCTGCGGATTACCCGCCGCTGGGCAGCGCCGGCGAGGAGTTATGGATTCTGCCGCAGACGCAGAACCCTGCCCTGCTGTATTTGGGCCTCTCCAGCGAAAACTCGCCGGCAGGCATCATGCCCCCGGGCGTCTTCACCGGCCAACTGACGCTGCGCTTGGTGGCGGTGGATGGCCCCGGGCACTTTTTTCTCTGGCAGGCAGATCCGTTCGGTGGCCTCGATGTCCGCATGAACAGCCGGGATGGCATTACGGAGTTTGACCAGACCCCGCTGGCGCTTGGCAGTCACGAGCACTTCAACTACGGCTTCACCACCAACGGCGTGTATCAGGTCGTCTTCCAAGTGGAGGGCCGGCGGGCCGGGGTCGAGACCAACGACTTCAGCCTGCCCACGCCGATTCGCTTCGAGGTCGAGCCGCTGCCCCCGGAGCCGGTACGGCCCTTTGCCCAATGGCAGGCGGCCCATTGGCCGGGCGTGAGCGACGAAGCGATTATCGGCCCCGAGGCCGATCCGGATCGCGACCGGCGCCCCAACCGCCTCGAATACGCCTACGCCTTTGACCCAAAAACACCTGATGGCGATGGCACGCCCAAGGTGGCCCTTGTGAAGCGGGGAACCGAATGGCACGCCGAAATCACCTTCCGCCGCAACAAAGCGGCCACGGAGGCAGTGGCCCGCCTTGAAGCCGCTCCCAGCCTGCTTGGGCCGTGGACTCCCATCACCAACCTCGCCGGTAGCGAAGACCACGGCGATTACGAACTGGTCACGCTGCGCGACACTGCTCCCGTGGAAAGCACCGCCGCGCGTTTCTATCGTTTGCTGGTGGAACTCACCAACCCATGAAGCTCCTCCGCCGTTGCCTCTCCGCTGCTGACACGCCGTCGCGCTGCCGGGTTCCGCCGCTGCCGCTGGCGGGCATGAAACCCGTGCTCTGGTTCTTCGCGGTCGCGGCGCTGATGCTGGCTGGCTGCGAACGGTCTGCGCAACGGCCCGATCCACGACCGGCGCATTCGCACCATCATGAACCGCCCCACGGCGGAACCGTGGTGGTGCTGGGCGATGAGGAGTTCCACTTGGAAGTCCTGGCGCATCCGGACGAAGGCCGCCTGCAAGTGTATGTCCTGGATGGGCACATGGATAACTTTATCCGTCTGCCGGATGCGTCTTTCGACCTGGTACTACGTGCCGCGGGCCAGGAACACCGTCTCACCTTGACCGCCGCGCGGCGGCGGGCCACGGGCGAAGAAGTGGGTGACACCGCGCTCTTCGAAGGGCAGGCGGACTGGCTGAGAGGCCGCACCAACTTCGAGGCGGAACTGCCGATGCTCAAGATCCGCGGCCGCGAGTATCGCGACGTGCGATTCCCGTTCCCCGAGGGCAACGCCCCGGAGCACGCGCACTAGCCGGGCGAAAACGTATGCCACGCGCCGGAACTTCTCGAAACGATTTGCGGGTCCGTATTGCAAACCGTTTGCAATACGCGCCACCGGCGCCAGCCATGGTCCGCTGGGCCGCGATGGTGCTGGCCGCCGTCGGCCTCGTTATTGCAACGGGGTGCCGGCCGGCAACCCAGCCATCTCGGGAGAAGCCGCTGGTGGTGGCCAGCTTCTTTCCGCTTTACGACTTCGCCCGCGAGATCGCCGGGCCGCATGCCGACGTTCGGTGCATTATCCCACCGGGCGGCGATCCCCACAACACGGCCGCTTCGCCCGGAGTCGCCCGACTGGTCGCCGAGGCTGACCTGGTTTTGCTGCTCGGTCTGGGATTGGACGGCTGGGTGGGCAAGCTCGCTTCCGCGGAGCGGCGGCCACGCGTTTTGGAAGTGGGGGCAGGTCTGGCGAGTCGCCCCTTCGGACACGCAGACATCTTTGACCCGGACCACCATGACCACGACAGCCACGGTCACGGTCCGGAAGATTTTGATCCTCACATCTGGCTTGATCCCGTCCTGGCGCGCGAACTGGTTTCTCGAATTGGCCGGGAACTGGCGGAAATCCTGCCGGCCCACCGCGAGGAACTGGGCCGGTGCATCTCGGACCTCCTGGTCCGACTGGACGAATTGAACGAAGCGTTTCGCGCCGGCCTGGCCGATCTTCCGCAACGCGAAGTGGTCACGTTTCACGGGGCTTTTGGTTACCTGTTCGACCGATACGATCTGAAAGTGGTCGCAACCATCGAGCCGTTTCCGGGCCACGAGCCCTCCGCGCGGGCCCTGCGGGAACTGGTAACCCTCATGCGGGAGCGGGGCTTGAAGGTCGTCTTCGCGGAGCCCCAGTTGCCGGACCGCGCCGCGCAGGTGCTGGCCCGTGAAATCGGCGGGCGGGTGGAGCGGCTCGATCCCTGCGAGACCATTTTGCCGGACCAGCCGGAAGCGACCTACTTCGACCGCCAACGTGCCAACCTGGCGACCCTCCGCCGGGCGCTCGGTCCGGCCCCGGCCACACCATGACCACAGCCCCGTCCATGAGGCCCGCGTCGGCGTTGACTTCGGCTGAGCTACGGTCTCCCGCGCCGGTAATCAGCCCGCTGCCGGTCCTGCGGGTGGAACAGGTGACCCTCGATCACGCCGGGCGACGCATTTTGGAAGACGTCTCGTTGACCATCGGCCCGGGTGAATTTCTGGGGCTGATCGGGCCGAACGGTGGCGGCAAGACCACGCTGCTGCGCGTGCTGCTCGGTTTGGTGCGGCCCACGCACGGGGAGGTCATCTGGTCAGGGACGGCGGGAGGGCGGCGCCCCAAAATCGGCTATGTGCCGCAGCGGGTCACGGTGGATTCGAGCTTCCCGCTGTGTGTGCGCGAGCTGGTCCAGCAGGGCGCGGATGGGCGCTGGCCCGCCTGGGGAGCCCGGCGGGTCGCGGTGCATCAGCGCGCAGAAGAACTGCTGGAGGCCGTCGGGCTGTCGGACCACGCCGACACCCCGTTTGTCCATCTGTCGGGGGGCCAGCAGCGCCGCCTGCTGCTGGCCCGGGCGCTGATGAATCGGCCGTCCCTTCTGCTCCTCGACGAGCCCACCGCCGGCGTGGATACCGAGGGCGTGGAGGTCTTCGGCGCGCTCCTGCGCGCGCTGGCCCGTGAGGGCCTGACCGTGCTGCTGGTCAGCCACGACATCCCGCTGGTGGCCGCCCATGCAGACCGTCTGGCCTGTCTCGCCCGGCGCCTTCACTGGCACGGCCCGGCGGCCGCGCTGGACGAGCAGGTCATTCGTCAGGCTTACGCTTGCGAACTGGATCGCTACCAAACCCAAACGTCTGCCAAGCCCCGTTTGATTTTGCCATCCGCCCATTGGGTGATGGCTGAACCGAGAAACCAGAGACAACCAACGCAGTGAACACATCCATGCAAACACAACATATCCGACTCACCGGGGCGCTTTGCGCCCTGGCCGTCTCCCTCGCCAGCGGCAGCGCTCATGCCGCGCTGTCCGTGTACACCCTAGGCCACGCCGACATCGG
>CALJWR010000095.1 GCA_937976685.1 uncultured Verrucomicrobiae bacterium | reverse complement strand
CTGTGCTGGCGTGCGGAGGGGCCGCGGCGGCGGCCGCGCTCGCGGTTGTCGCGGCGTCGATCGGCGGCGTGTCGCGGCCGGTGGCGGTGGGGGGCGGGGTTGTTGAGCGCCCGGCGCCGCGGACCTCGCCGCCGCCCGTGCAGCGCGGCCGCGGCGAGGTCCTCGATGCGAACCTTGAACGCCCCCCCACCCTCGGCGTAGCGCTTGGCGACCTGGCCGAGCGTGATGTGCCGCGGGTTGCCCGCCCCCCCAGGCCGTCGTAGAAGGTGACGAACCGGCAGATGCATGAAAACTCCCCAGCGCATAGCCTGGGCGGCGTGCCAAATCAATTGGATGAAACCAAACGTTTACGCCGCGATCGTCGCCTGGGCCTGCTCGCTCCACGGCCCGCGTTCGCCGGTGGGGGAGACCCAGCGCATCCACACGTAGTTGGTCTTGCCCCCGTCGGCGGAGTCGAAGTTCATCACGTACGGCGCGTTGGTATCGACCGCGACGAAGCGCAGGTCCGCCTCGCCCGCCGGGGGCGTGGTGCCGACCTTGTTCCAGATTTCAACGCCCAGCGCGCCGGCGGGCTTGGCCTTGCGGGTGGGCGTGGCGGAGTCCACGAAACGTAGGACCTGCTGGAGGCGGTTCCCGCACTCGATCGAGACGATGGGCGCGGTGGTGGGCGGGCCGATGGGCGTCGGGGTCTGGGCCACGGTGATGCCGAGCGAAGCCTTCTCGGCATCGGACACCTGCGGCGACGCCTGCAACCGGCGCACGAGGGGACGAATGACCGCGACGTAGGCGGCGCGGGCCTCATCCTTGGTCTGCTTGGCGGCCTTGGCGGCGTTGACGGCGGCAACGTGCGCGGGGAACGCGGTCGTCCAGCCGGTCTGCGCGGCAGTGATGGGGGCCATGTCGGCGGCGGTGAGGCCGAGCGCGGCGAGGTTCGCGTTGGCGTAGGTCACGAAGTTGGACTACCACGCCTGAAACGACGCATCGGGACCGGGGATGTAGTCAGCCATGATTCAGTGTCTCCGTCAATGGATTCGGCGGCTTGCTCGTGAACACGTCCAACCGTTACCCAAGCCGTCAATCGGCACGCGGAGGACACTCCGAGGTGGATCGACGGCTTGACAGGGCGACTTGACCGCGCGCCGGGTTTTTCGGCAAGATTCCGGCGACCACCAGCGGTACGCACCGGCCCAACGCCCGCTATAATCGCGTGTACCCGAACGAGAACCCACCATGCGCGGACAAGTAGGCCAAAAACGCAGACTGATTGAGGTCACCGAGGCGAACCTGCGCAACGGCCACTTGTACTTGACGGGCCATCTTGGGTTCTTCCCGGCAGCGTGCTTCGGCTCGTCCTCGAAGAAGGGAACGCAGGGGCAACCGCTGACGCTCGAAGTCGCAGGATTGAAAGCCCCCGTCCAGACCGACATACCGACTGAGGCAGACGGCGGCAAACCACGCAAGTTTTTTCGGAACCGCGCATGGGTGCCGGAGTTCTTCAAGGCCAACAAGATCAAGGCGGGCGACTTTGTGATGCTGGAGAAGCTCGACCGCTTCCACATCCGCGTCGCACCTGCCGTTGCAAAGGACATCGAAACACACTTGGAGATCGAAGGCCGCAAGACCCGCCGCCGCCAGATCATTGAGTCCAAGCCCAAGGCTGCCGACAACG
Source organism: uncultured Verrucomicrobiae bacterium (assembly GCA_937976685.1). GTDB lineage: Bacteria > Verrucomicrobiota > Verrucomicrobiia > Limisphaerales > J093 > JADJWF01. The sequence continues at coordinate 2,619 of CALJWR010000095.1, read as the reverse complement.
GCCACAACGGACACAAGACGTACCGCTGGCCGACTCGCGCCCCTCGCGCCGAGTACCACGCCGCAACGACCCCGGACCCGCGAGGTTTGGCGGCCATCCAGAAGGTCAACTGGCGATCGTTCCGAACCATTGACTTGTTCGCGGGCATCGGCGGCATCCGCCTGGGCTTTCAGGCTGTCGGCGGTAAGTGCGTGTTCGCTTCGGAATGGGACGAACTCGCCGCCGTGACCTATGAAGCCAACTTCGGCGAGAAGCCGCACGGCGACATCACAAAGGTCGATCCGTCGGACATCCCCGACCACGACATCCTGCTTGCCGGCTTCCCGTGCCAGCCGTTCAGCATCATCGGCGCGCAAAAAGGCTTCGGAGACACGCGGGGCACGCTGTTCTTCAACGTCGAGGAAATCCTGCGGGTGAAGCGCCCGCCCGCTGCCCTGTTGGAGAACGTCAAGCAGTTCAAGACCCACGACAACGGCCGCACGTTTCGCACCGTGATCGAACGGCTTTCGGAGTTGGGCTACTACACCCATACGACGATTCTGAACGCCTTGCATTATGGAGTGCCGCAGAAACGCGAACGCACGTTTATCGCGTGCTTCCGCGCGGACTTGGCCTTTGAGTTTCCCAAGCCAGAAACGAAGATGCCATCGTTGCTCGATGTGCTGGAGCCGGACGATCGTATTGATCCGAAGTTCATCGCATCCGACCGTATTCAGTTAAAGCGGCTCCAAAGGCTGCGCGAACAGGGCGTGGCGCCGTTTTATCCCTCTGTCTGGCATGAGAACAAGGGCGGGGCCATCGGCATACACCCCTTCTCGTGCGCGTTACGACACAACGCTTCCCACAACTACCTTCTCGTGAACGGTCGCCGACGCATGACGCCCCGCGAGTGCCTTCGCTTGCAGGGCTTTCCCGAAACGTACAAAATCGTTGTCGATGACCGTGCAATCCGCGCTCAAACCGGCAATAGCGTGGCGGTTCCGGTGATACGTGCGATTGCCACGCAGATGATCGAAGCACTTTCTAAGGGTCAGTTGAGGACACAGGCCGAAGCCGAATCAACCCTGTTCGCAACGCTCGGAGTATGACCCGCCGCCCATTCCGCTCATTGCATTGACGACATGCCCAAAGACCCCAGCCCATCTCCAGCCGACGCCAAACAACGACTCGATACGTTGATCGCCAACGCGCGTAATCAGCTGCTGATGCCGATCACCATCGCCGAAGCACTTCACAAGATTGCTGAGGGGGCAGCCAGTCTGGACGACATCGACGCGATACGGAGAAAGTCATACCACTGGTGCGCGACCATCAACCATCGGCTTTTCGGCAAGGTTTTGAGCCTGAATCGCTCTTACTGGGACAAGCTCTATTCTGACCACATGCCTCCTGCGGCCCTCGCGGTGCTTTCCGGCGAGAATCAGCGCGAAAGCGGCATCGTTGAGGCATATGTCTACGCTCGCCTCCGTCAGACCGTGGAAAGTCTGCGACCTGTACGAAGCAGTCTCGTTGGCGGAGCGGCGGGCGGCTTCTCGCTGGTTTCGTTCCTGTCCACCTTCGAACAAGACGCGAAACTCAAGCGGAGTGTGGACAAGGCATACGAAGTCGTGGTCCACGCGCTGTTCAACGCGATTGCCACGCGCGTAAGGGCGCAAGTGACGATCTCAGTTTCGACCGCAGAGGCCGCGATCTTGGCCGACTTCCAGGATTTCTGTCAACTGCTTCTGGGAGTTGATGCCGCCGCTCCGTCAATCACCGTGCCCGCGCGGCTTTACCGCGTCGGTGGCGCAAACTCGCGCGACGGCGGAGTAGACCTGTGGGCCAACTTCGGCCCAGCGATTCAAGTCAAGCACATCGCGCTGGACCTGCAGAACACGCAGCCCATCGTCGAGAGCATTTCCGCCGAACATATCGTGATCGTCTGCAAGGACGCGGACAAACCCGCCATCCAAGCCGTGCTGACGCAGGTAGGACTTGGCGGACGGGTTCGCGGCATCATCACCAAGGCCGATCTTGCCCGCTGGTACGATCTCGCACTCGGACCCAAGCACGCCGCCCATATGGCGGTTCCGTTGTTCAAAGCACTACTGGCCGAGTTCGATGACGAGTTCACCCTAGCCGACCCCGGCGCGATCGACAAACTGACCAAAGAGCGCGGCTACGACAAACTGAAACTCGAAGGGACATGGAGCGTCGCCCAGCCGGTAACACGCGCTGTCAAGCCAAAGAAGGCAAAGGCCCCGAAAGACATCAAGAAGCCAAAGCCGAAGCAGTAGCGACGACATTCTTTGGTGCCTGCATCTAGGTTGCCCGCGCAGCGGATTTACGCCGCCACCGTCGCCGTCGTGATCTCCGACCACGGCCCCTTTTCGCCGCGTGTGTTGACCCAGCGGGCCATGTAGACGGCGGTTTTGCCGCCCTCGCCCGCCTTGAACTCGGCGCGGCACGTTGTCGTCGTGGTCATGGTCAGGAACGTGAGCGCGGCGGGGTCGATCAGCCCGGCCAATCGCGCCAGGTTCTCGATGTGCAGCAGCCGCGCACGGGGCACGTCGACAAACGCCGGGTCGCCCAGCCAGCGGGCGCGGTCGGCGAAGGCGTGGCGGATCGATTCGACGAACA
>CALJWR010000094.1 GCA_937976685.1 uncultured Verrucomicrobiae bacterium | reverse complement strand
GATACTCTCCTTTCTCGAAGTCATGGCGTCAGACTCACCAGCGCCGCCTGCTGGGCGGGATGCTGCGGCGCTACGCGCCTTCGCTTCCCGCCCAGCAGGCATGGGGCAAAACGGAATTTACAGAAAGAACGATACACAACTAAGTCCCGGGCGCTTGATGGCCCGCCCCCCAGGTTATCGGCCAGCGCGGCGCTGAGACAATAAACCGGGTTGGCGATGGGCGCCCAGCGCGGCGGCCAGTCCGGCGTGGATGGACTGGTGAGTGTGGGCTACGAACGGGAGCTGGAGCCGGGTGTCTTGCTGCGTGGGGGTAGCCATGCGGCTTGAGACAAACGGCACGGAAAGCAAGTCACCACCATCCGCAAGCTTCGACCCCACTCGTGACGACTTGAGGAACGCGCGCCGCTCGCCATCCGCACCCGACGCAGTGTTCCACGAGGACCACGAAAACACTGCGGCGAATCCTTCTCCGGTATGCGGCAGCATCGGGACTGCGGGCCAGAATCCGATTTCGTTCCATGACAAGTTATGGCAGGGGCTGGGCGCGCCTTTACCGGGTCGGGAAACCGTGCGTTTGTTCCGGAAGTGGAGGCGGGCCATGGCGGCCGGTTCAAACTGCGCAGGTGGGGTGAGGCGAGAGAAACGGGCGCAATACTCGGAACCAAGCCTTCCATCCGCCGCCCGGTCATCCGTGGCCTTTGCATCGGCATCGGTATTGCTTCTCCTCCGCTTAATTTTCAGGGTGATCTCTGGACGGAGCGGCCATTGCGTGAACCTCACGCGGTACACGACGTGCATCGAAGGTAGGGCGCATCAATCAGTGCGAAAAGGGGGTCTTTCCAACTAACTGCGTCTCCCGGCGTGCTGAGCATTGCGCGCCCTACCTTCGGTTCACCTTGGCTGTCGGGCCCTGCCGAGCCTCTCCCAACGCCGCCTTTCCTTGGCTTTCCGAGCCGGGCAATCTCGCAAGCGGCCGGCACTTCAACGGGTCGCGATCCCGACGAGACACACGCCCCAATCAATTTGGCCGAACCTTCGACCGCGAACGGGCTCTGCCTCCGCCTGGGGGCTCAAGACCGCAAAACACCCAGCCGGTTGAGCAGAGCCCGGCCCACCGTCCACGTCGTTTCCCGAAACGATTCGTTTGGGCCCGGCCAATCGCCCGGAAGCGGCCCGGGCAGTCTTAGGAACCCAAAGGTGCAACACGGGCTTTTGCCTCCGGCAAACCTTTGGTGCTTCGACCGGCGCGCCCCGGGATTACGCGGCGGTGTCGGGTTCCGGCCGCGCGGTGGCGGGAAGCTGACCGCGGGTTACTAGGTCGTGCAAGTCACGCCGGATGGTCTTGCGATCCACCCCAAATTCCTGGGCGAGTTGGGAGATGTTGGGCCGGAACGGTGCGGTCCGAAAGCGGCGGATCAACTCCACCTGACGGGCCAGCCGCTCGGTGAAGAGCCGTTCCCGATCGCCATTCTCAATGAGTTCGGCTTGCTCCAGCGACCGCAGTTCCGCGACGGTTTCGGGCAACCCGCACTCGTCCAACGCCCGGCGCACGGTCCGCAGCAATTCCTCCACGTCCACCGGCTTCTCGATCACGTAATGGGCGGAGGCGGGTCCGCTGAGCGCGGCAAGCTGGGCGCGGACATCCAGCGTTCCCGAAACGATGATCACCGGGACATGCGCGGCCACCGCCTTGAGGCGCGGCAGGAACTGCAGGCCCAGTTCGCCGCTCTGCAGCACGTGATCGAGGATGATCAGGTCGGGCATCCGCTCCCCCAGCGCGGCCAATGCAGCGGTGCCGCTGGCCGCGAACGTGACCCGATAGCCCGCCAGCGCCTGCGCGTACAGCCGCACCTGCCGCGGATCATCTTCCACCACCAGAATCGAAGCGGCGAATTCCATGACGACAGAATCAAAGCGTGAGGCTGAAGGGGGCGGCGCCCCGTCGCAAGTGGGCTTCCCGCGCCCAGTCACGATTCCTGCCCCGATTCGGCGTTGTCACCCCTTCCCTTCTTGGATCGGCAGATAGACATGGAAGACGGCTCCTTCGCCGGGACGGCTTTCGACCTTGAGTCCCCAGCCGCTCTGGTTTGCCAGCGTGTACACCACCGATAAACCCAGCCCGGTGCCCGGCTGCGCGCCGCCCTGCTTGGTCGTGAAAAACGGGTCGAACACCCGCGGCAGATCGCCCTCCGCGATGCCCGGCCCGCTGTCCCTCACGCTCAATTCGACGGCCGGTCCGGCGGTCGCGGGAGAAAGCACCCCTGCGGGCGAGCGTTCCAGCACGCGCGCGGAGACCGTCAGGCTTCCCTGCCCTTGCATGGCCTCGGCGGCGTTCACCACCAGATTCAGCAGGATTTGTTCGAGTCGCGCCGCGGAACCGAACACCGGCGGGCATTTGGGATCCAATTCGAGGGACAAAGTCAGGCCGCTGAGAAACTGCCGTGACAACATCCCCATCGTATCGCCCACCACGCGCGCCACGTGGAACGATCCCGCGTCATCGTCCGCTCGGCGGACGTAGCCGAGCATCGAACGCACCAGATCACGCCCGCGCGCCACCGCCTGCTCGATCGCCTCCAGGTTCTCCCGGGTGACCGGGTCGGGCGGCGCGGCTTTCGCCACGAAGTGGTTCGACATGCGGATGACGGACAGCAGGTTGTTGAAGTCATGGGCGACGCCCGCGGCCAGGGTCCCCAAAGCTTCCAGCTTTTGACTTTGGGCCAACGCCAGTTGGGTCTCGATCAAACTTCTCTGCCGCGCCTCCGCCAGGGTGGCGGCGCGTTCGTAGGCCGTCAGCATGCGTCGCTGCAACGCGAACACCACCACCCCCGCCAGGAGCGCCAACGATCCCGCGTCATCGTCCGCTCGGCGGACGTAGCCGAGCATCGAACGCACCAGATCACGCCCGCGCGCCACGGCCTGCTCGATCGCCTCCAAGTTCTCCCGGGTCACGGAATCCGGCGGCGCGGCTTTCGCTACAAAGTGATTCGACATGCGAATCACAGACAACAGGTTGTTGAAGTCATGGGCGACGCCCGCGGCCAGGGTCCCCAAAGCTTCCAGCTTTTGACTTTGGGCCAACGCCAGTTGGGTCTCGATCAAACTTCTCTGCCGCGCCTCCGCCAGGG
>CALJWR010000093.1 GCA_937976685.1 uncultured Verrucomicrobiae bacterium | reverse complement strand
CCGCAGGCCCGTCAGAAAGCGAAGTGGATTCCGCTGCCACGCCACCGCTGGCAGGGCCTCCACCGTCATGCCAGCGGCCGCGCTCGCGCTCCTTTGATCCACCTCCTTCCGCGAGACCAGCAACTTCACGTGGCACCCGCGGGCCAGCAGCTCCTCACCGACCGCCAGACCGGGGAAGAAATGTCCGCCAGTCCCGCCGCAGGCGATGGCCACGGAGAGTTGTTTGAAGGCACCGGAAGTCATGCGGGACTGCCCTCCGCGGCGGCTCCCAGGGCAGCCAGCTCGGCGGCGGTCGCTTCCGCGGCAGACCGGGCCACGCTCAGGAGCAGCCCGACGCCCCAGAACATCATCATCAGCCCGGACCCGCCGTAGCTGACGAAGGGGAGCGCAATGCCTTTGTTGGGGATCGCACCCGTCACCACGCCAATGTTGATGAGCGCTTGGAGGACAATGAGCAGAGTGATCCCGGTGGCGAGCAACATCCCGAAGTGGTCCGGCGCTCGACGGGCGATCCCCAGCCCGCACACCAGCACGAGGAGGTAAGCGCCCAGCAACACCAGCGAGCCCCGGAAGCCAAATTCTTCCCCGAAGATCGCGAAGATGAAGTCCGTCTGGTGCTCGGCCACCAGCGGCTTGAGGGTGCTTTGATCGAAGCCTTTCCCCTTCAGTCCGCCCGACCCCAGGGCCAGCCACGACATATACACCTGATACCCGGCCCCGGTGCGGTATTTTGCCGGATTGAGGTAAGCCTCAATCCTTTTCCAGCGCACGGGATCGTTCACCAAGAGGACCCCGATGGCGACTCCGGCCGCGATCAGGGGGACGGCAAAGAAGTACCACCGGGCACCCCCACTGATCAGCAACGCCACGCCGACCGCGCCGATCAAAACCGCCGTGCCCCAGTCCGGCTCAAAGAAAATCAACCCGCAGACCAGAATGAGGAGCGTTCCGGGGAATACCACCCCCGTCCAAAACGAGCGCATGAGCCGCTGGTAATAAGCACCGTAGTGCGCCAGCGCGAGCACGGCAGCGAGTTTGGCGAAATCCGAAGGTTGGATTTGCAGACCGGCCAGCCGCAGCCACCGCCGCGCCCCGTTCACCTTGAACCCCACCCCGGGGATCAGCACCAAAACCAACAACACCAGCGCAATGCCCAGCAGGTAGGGCGACCACTTGCGCAGCGTCTCCGTCGGCAGCCGCGCGATCAGCACCGCGCCGACCCCGCCCAGCACCAACGCCACCAACTGCCGACCGACGAACCGAGTCGGGTTGTCGAGCGGAGCAATGCTGAAAAGCATGGCCACCCCTGTCGCCGCCAGCGCCAGAACACTCACCATGATGAGCGACGCGAGCAGGGTGGCGCTGAACCAGGGACTGCGGGAGTCAGAGGTGGCCATGTGCGGGTATCCGCGCGAAAAGATTCAGCCCTGGCCACCGGCCGGGGCGGCTCCGGTCCTGGGCGCGACCGGGATCTTGAGCTTGCGGTCCACCATGATGGTGTCCGATTTGAGGTTGTTGGCCTTCCGAATTTCCGAAGCGGTGACGCCGAACTTGCGGGCAATAGCGGAAAGCGTGTCCCCCTTCTTCACGGTATAGATCGTGTACCCTTCCTCGGCGGCGGCTGCGGCCGGAGTCGTCTTCTTCGCGGCCGGCAATTTCAGTTCCTTGTCCACCTGCAGCTTCCTCGGATCCACGCCGGGGTTGGCGTCCATCAGCGCCTTGGTGGTGATCCCGTGCGCCGCGGCAATCTTGGCCAGCGTGTCGCCACGCTTGATCTTGTGAGTGCTCAACGCGCCGGCACTCGGCTCGATCGGCTCCGTCACCACCTCCGTCTGCAGATCGAAGGTCGCGCCGGTCACTCCCCTCCCACCGCCGAACCCGGCGCCGGGGTCGGTACCGACACCGGTCCCGGGCGTGCCGGTGACACCAGGGTACGTTCCGGAGCTGGCGGGGCCGCCGCCGGCGGTCACACCACCCGCGCCCGTTCCCGGGCCGACACCGTACTGGGTCGCATAGCCGGGCCAGTTGGTGAGGTCGGCGTACGCGGTGTTGGTGAGCAACGTCGCTGAGGCGTAGCCGACGTTGGTGGGAGCGAGGAAAGAGTTGTCCGTGTCTTTGCGCGCCGACTCGGTGGTCCGGGGCCCGCAGCCCTGGAACAGTAGGCCGGCGAAGAAAACGCCGTGAAGCGCCACGATGCTGATGACCGCGATGCGCACGTTTCGATTGCCCTTGTTCCCGGGCGCCAATGGGGTCAGGGGATTGATGGGATGGGGATTGTTCATGGGTGAATACTCGTTAGACGTTGAAGTTTTCGACCACCGCATTCTGTGTCTTCGCCCCGGGGTTTTCCCGTGCTGATTCCCCGGGCAAATCTTCCGCTGGCGCGTTTGGGTTTGACGACAGCGACGCGCCCGCGCCGCCCCCGGCACCACCGGTGGGGTCTGTTTTCAAAGGACCACCATTAGTTGGCTCCGGCAAGGCGAGAATCGCGTTTCTATACACGTCACCCGCACGCTGATGGTCGGGAAAATGATCTCGACTGAAGCAAGCAGGCGACCACAACACCACATCGCCCGCCACGGCGCCCTGCACGGCCAACACCACCGCTTCTAGCAACGAGCCCGCGTCCCCGCAAGGAACAAAGAGGCTCCACGCCGCGCGCAGCCGGTCGCGGCTGTCCCCGAGCAACACCACCCGCTTCACCCGTCGCGCCAGCAGCGGCCCTAACTCGTAGTAATCAGCACCGTCGTCCCGCCCCCCCGCGATCAGAATCACGTTCGGTTCGCCGGGCCGGCCGGCCGGCATCGCCAGAATCGCCCGGCGGGTCGCGTCCGGCGTTTCCGCGCGATGGTCATCGTAGAAGCGCAATCCGTGGCGCTCGGCCACCCACCGGCACCTGCCGGGCAGCGGTTCAAATCGTTTCGCGACCTCGACCATGGTTTCCAGCGGCACCTTGAGCACGTGCCCGACCATCAATCCTGCCAGCAGGTCCTCTGCAAAATGCGGAGCCACCAACCGGGTCGCGCCCAAGTCCAGCAAGGGTCCGGACCACTCCGGGAGCTGGCTCACCAGCAGCGTCCGGTCGAGGAACAAATCCGCCCGTCGGGTGGCGGAACTGAACGTGACCGTTTTTCCCGGCACGGGTATCCCCACCGAGCGGAGTTGCGCCAGCGCCTCGCTCTGGACAATCGCCCAATCAAAGGGCTGCTGCCGCGCGAAGGCCCGGCCGAGCACCCGCAGGTAGTCGTCGTGTCGCGGATAAGTCCCCCGCCAGCTCGGGGACGCGTTCAGGAGCACGGCCACGGTGGGGCGGAAATCGCGTGTGAACTCCAGTTGCTGCGGTTCCGCTGCGACCGTCGCGAAGTCCAGTTCGCGGGTCTGTTCAATGATTTCGCTCAGCGGTTGAAATTCGCCACCGCACACCGCGCTGCGGCGCTGATCGGCCCGCAGCATCTCATTGACGAGCGCGGCGGTGGTGCTGCGCCCGTTGGTGCCGGTGATCGCCACACACAGGCAGCGGGCAAGGGTCGAGGCCACCTCCAGTTCGCTGACCAGCGGCGTGCCCCGCTGGGCGAACGCCCGCGCGAGATCGGCGTTGGCGCCGGTCGCCGGACTCGTCACCACCAGGTCCCAGCGGCCGGGCGACGGTTTCGCGGCGCCCAGGCGCACTTCGATCCCCAGGCTCCGCAGCTCGCGCGCGCGGTCCCGCAGTGGGGGCGTGTCGCCGGCTTCGATCACGCGCACGTCCGCGCCCCGCTGACTGAGCAGCCGCGCCGCCGCCTGACCCGTCGGGCACAAGCCGATCACCGCGAT
>CALJWR010000092.1 GCA_937976685.1 uncultured Verrucomicrobiae bacterium | reverse complement strand
GGCCAATGCCGTGCTGCTGGTCACGTTCGCGCGCGACAATATGCGCCGCGGCCTCGACGCCCGAACCGCCGCCTGGGAAGCCGGTGTCGGGCGATTACGCCCGGTGCTCATGACGGCGCTGGCCATGATCATCGGCATGTTCCCGATGGCGCTGGGCCTGGGCGAGGGCGGCGAACAAAATGCGCCGCTGGGCCGCGCCGTCATCGGCGGGCTGATCGTGGCCACGTTCGCCACGCTGTTCTTTGTGCCGTCGGTCTTCGCCATCCTGCATCGCCGGACACCGGTCAGAACCTCCGAAGACCTCGACGCGGCGCTTGCGCCCGATGCCAAGACTCCTTGACACGCCATGAGCTCCGAATCCCCCAACACCACACCGTCTCCCCCGAAGCATTTCCGAGCCGCGTTGGTCGCGCTGGTGCTGGTGGCTGTCGCGTTCATTGTAGGACTTATGCCACGACTGCGTGCCCGCTCAGCGCTCGCGGCCGAAACGCGGGAACTGGCCCTGCCGACTGTGGCCGTCGTCTCGCCCACTCCCGGAAAGCCTGTGATCAGCCCGCCGCTGCCCGCCGAGATTAAGCCCTGGATCGAAGCGCCCATTTACGCCCGCGCCAGCGGCTTCCTGAAACGTTGGCTGGTGGACCTGGGCGCGCGCGTCGAAGCCGGCCAGTTGCTCGCGGAAATCGAAACCCCCGAACTGGACCAGGAACTGGAACGCGCCCGGCATCAACTCGCCGAGGCTGAAGCTGCGCTGGCCCTTTCCAAGACCACTGCCGAGCGTTACACGGAACTGCTCAAGACCGCCAGCGTCAGCGAACAGGAAACCGCCGAGAAACAGGCCGATTTCACCCTGAAAACCGCCACCGTCCAGGCGGCCCGCGCCAACGTGCGCCGACTGGAAGAGCTGCGCGGATTCGCCCGCGTCTCCGCACCGTTTGCTGGGGTGATCAACGCCCGGTTGGTGGACGTGGGCGACCTGGTCAGCGCCAGCGGCAGCAAGGAACTGTTTCGGCTGGCCCAGACCGACAAGCTGCGGGTGTATGTGCGCGTGCCCCAGGCCCAGGCGGCAGGCATCGCGCCGGGTCAAAAGGCGGAATTGCTCATCCCGGAAATGCCCAACCGGGTTTTTACTGGCACGGTGGCGCGGACCGCCGGGGCGATCTCGCCGGACTCGCGCACGCTGCTGACCGAAATCGAGGTGGACAACTCGCGCGGCGAACTGCTGGCGGGCAGCTTCGGGCAGGTCCGATTCATCGAGGCCAGGAAATCGCCGCCACTCACGCTGCCGGGCAACACCCTCCTGTTCCGCGCCGAAGGACCGCAGGTGGGCATCGTGCTGGCCGACGGGAAGGTCGAGTTGCGCAGTGTCAAATTGGGCCGCGACTTCGGGGCAACGGTCGAAATCCTGGGCGGCGTCAGCACGAACGACCGGGTGATGTTGAACCCGCCGGATTCGCTGGCCGACGGAGCAAAGGTGCGTGTCGCCGCGCCGGCCAGCACCGACACCGGGCAAGCAGGGAAGACCAAATGAAGTTTCCGCAAATCCATTCTGCGGCTCGCTCCCAGCGTAGCGCAGGTTTCCAACCTGCTGTCTCGCCGGCTTCTAGCCGGCAGGGCGTCGGGTTGGCCCAACTGCGCCGGTTTATCCAGCGCCAGCGGATTAGAAATCCGCGATTGGCTCGCGCGCGCCCGCTCGCTCGGCCCTGCGGGCCTTGCCTTCGCTTTGCTCCGGCAATCCCTTTCGCCGCTGCCCCAGCGGCTCAAGTCAGCAGACTGGAAGTCTGCGCTACGGGGCTTTCCTGCTTTCTTTTCGCCACGCTGGCGCTGCTCGCCGGTTGCGCCGTTGGACCAGATTACCAGCGGCCAGCACCGGTGGCGACCATGCCGGATCACTACCGCGAGGCGACCAACGAGTGGAGAACCGCCACCCCGGCTGCTCATCTGCCCAAAGGCGCGTGGTGGGAAATCTTCGGCGACCCCGAGCTCAACCGGCTCGAACAACAAGCGGCCGCCGCAAACCAATCGCTCCACGCTGCCGTGGCCCGCTTCGAGCAGGCGCGCGCCAACGCCGATGTCGCCCGGTCGGGTCTGTTCCCGCGCATCGGGGCGGGCTTTGCCGCGACACGCCAGCGGGCCTCGGAGAATCGCCCCAGCAACCTGACCGGCGAAGCGGTGGGCAACTCGCCGACCTACAACACGTTCGTCCTGCCGTTCGACCTCAGTTACGAGCTGGACCTGTGGGGGCGTGTGCGACGTCAAGTGGAGGCGGCAAAAGCCTCAGTCCAGGCGGACGCTGCCGACTTGGAGGCTGTTCGTCTGGCCATCGCTGCCGAGGTTGCCGCTGATTACTTCACCCTCCGGGCCTTGGATGCCGAGAAAGCGGCGTTGGCTGCCAGCATTGAGGCTTACCGGCGGTCGCTGGAATTGACCCGTAATCGCCGCGCCGGTGGGTTGGTTTCCGATCTCGACGTGGCCCAAGCGGAAACCGGGTTGAACACCGCTGAGGCCCAACTGCCCGCACTGAGGCTTGCGCGCAGCCGCTTCGAGCACGCGCTGGCGGTGCTGACCGGGCAGCCAGCATCACTGTTCCAATTACCAGCCGCGCCCCTGGGCATTGCCCCGCCGGAAATTCCCGCCGAGTTGCCGTCAGCCCTGCTCGAACGCCGCCCGGACGTAGCTGCTGCCGAACAACGGATGGCCGCCGCGAACGCCAGCATCGGCGTGGCCAAAGCGGCGTTTTTCCCGACCGTCCGCTTCAACGGCCTGGCCGGATTCCAGAGCATTGACGCGGGCACACTCTTTGACTGGCCCAGCCGGTTTTGGGCGGTTGGACCATCGCTGACCCTCCCGCTGTTCGAAGGTGGCCAGCGGCAGGCGAAACTGCGGGCGACGAAAGCCGCCTACGAGGAGACTGTCGCGCGCTACCGCCAGACCGTGCTGACAGCATTCGCGGAAGTCGAAGACAACCTCGCCGCCCAAGGGCTCTTGGCTCGGCAATACGAACAAGAATTGGAGGCTTTGGCCGCGGCGCGCAGGCAACTCGAAATCGCCAACAACCGCTATCGCTCCGGCCTGGTCACTTACCTGCAAGTGGCCACCGCGCAGAATGCGACGCTGGAACGTGAGCGCGTTGTCGCCCGATTGCGCGGACAGCGGTTCGCCGCTGCGGTCGCTCTGGTCAAAGCTTTGGGCGGCAGCTTTACTGCAGAGTCTTCAACTCACATTGTGCAGCAGGGAGAAACACCATGAAAGAGCACCTCGTTACGCTGACAACCCGGATTGGAAAGTTGCTGGATCGCCGAAGGGCTGTTGCTGGGCCGACCACAGGTTTGCACCTCGCGCCGTTTGTTAATTTGCAATCCGCCGGGTTGCCCGCCATCGCGGCGCAAGTAGCGCAGGTTTCCAACCTGCTGTATCGCCGGCTTCCAGCCGGCAGGGGATGGCGGTGCGTGGCGCAACCGCGAGTTGGCAGCGTTGGCAGATTGGAAATCCGCGACTGGCTCGCTCGCTCTCGCTCGCTCGGCCCTGCGGGTCTTGCCTTCGCTTCGCTTTGGCAATCCCTTTGGCCGCTGCCCCAGCGGCTCAAGTCAGCAGACTGGAAGTCTGCGCTACGGGGCGTGCGCCGGGCGCTGTGTGCCCTGGCCGTGCTCGTCACGCTCGTTTGCGCCACAACCGTCCTGGCCGCCCCCGAGTCGCCCAAGCCGCCCGTGCGCATCTGCCCGCCCTACCAGCTCAAGGACGAGCAAGGCAACGTCATCAATCCGGTCAAGGGCATCAATGCCAACGCGCCTTACTCGCCGCGCCAAACCTGCGGTGCGGTCGGCTGTCACGATTACAACAAGATCACCGAGGGCTACCATTTCCAGCAGGGCAAGGGCGAAGCCGTGCCCGCGGACATGGCGGCGCGGTTTCAGTGGGTCACTTCGCCCGGCAACTACGGCGGCACATGGTGCTCGCCCGCGCCCCTCTACCGCTATCTCGCACCCAAGAGCAACGCCTCGCCGACGACCATTGACATGACCTCGGCCACGTTCATCACGGCGGGATGTGGCAATTGTCATCCCGGCGGCGGGCCGCTGGAGTTTGATCGCGACGGCAAGCGTTACGACGAATGGATGCGCGATCCCGCCAGCGGCCTGACGCCCGGCGGTGACAACCGCTTCGATGGTGACTACTTCAAGACTCGCTGGTCCGATTCCGGCGTCCTCGAGGCGGATTGCCTCATCTGCCATCTGCCCGAATACGACATCAACAAGCGCAACGATCATCTCAAGAAATTGAACTTCCGTTGGGCCGCCACGGAAGGCGCGGGCTTTGGCAAAGTCACCGGGATCGTGGCCAGCAATCAAACACCGCAGGTCGCCTACGACCTGAAACAGTTCGACGCCGCCGGCAACGTCAAGGTGCGCGTCGTCACGCAGCCGAGAAACGAAACCTGTCTGAACTGCCACGCGCAGCCCGGGTGGAAGAAACGCGGCGCGGATTATCGCGCCCGCACCGATGTTCACCTGCGGGCCGGAATGCGCTGCGTGGATTGTCACCCAGCCGGCAGCAACGCCGATGACCCGCGCATCAACGGGCGCGAAGTGCATCAATTCAGCAAGGGCGACGACCCCGGCGGTCGCGTGCGCGACGATCTGGACAACACGGTGCGCGGTTGCGTGAGTTGCCACACGAGCGGCAAGTTTGGCGCGCCGGTGGCCACGCACCCCTGGCTGCCGCCGCTGCATCTGGAGCGGATTGCCTGTCAGACGTGCCACACCCCCTTCAAGCAGGTGATGCCCATCCAGGTCCAGGCCAGCGACGTGTTCAATCGCGACGCTTGGATTGACCCCGGCATGAAGCAACTGTGGAGCTTCTACGGCGTGGACGGCGCTTACCGCAATCACTACGGCCTGCTCAAAGTCATGGGCTATGACGACAAACCGACCGAAACCTTCCGGCCCGTCCTGGCGGACTACAAGGGCAAGATTTATCCCGTCAACCGCGTCCACTCGACCTGGCCAGGCATCGAAACCCCCGGCAAACCCGGCCTCATGCAGCCGCGGCCGCCGGACATCGTGGGCATGTGGAAAGCGCATTTCGAGGATCCGGCGCAGTATCCCGAGTTGGCCCGTATCAAGGACGACGACGGCGACGGCGCGCTGGAAATCAATCGCCCCGAGGAAGTGGACGCACTCATCGCTGCCGTGACGCGGCATCTGACCTCGCTCAAATATGATCTGGAAGGCAAGCGGGTGGTCTGGGTTTCCGGCGACCGGGTGTATTCCTCGGGAACAGCATTCCGCGTGATGGACAAGGCCGGGTGGGAAGCCTCGCCCTACGCCAACGTGCATAAATACAATCACGACATCGCCCCGGCGCGCGCCGCGCTCGGCTCGGGTGGCTGCACCGACTGCCACTCGTCGAAGTCGGACTTTTTCCATCAACCGGTGCTGCTCACGGCCTTTTCGCCCGAGGAGGGCGGGCCGCAATGGACGCCGAATTACCGCGTGCTTGGCTTTTCCCCCGCCTCCATGCGGCTGGGAGCGTTGCGGGAAGAATGGATCAAGCCCGCCACGCACGGCCTGCTGGCGCTGGTGGGCGGAATGATTGTTCTGCTCGCGTTGCGGGGCGTGGCGCTGCGGCACAGCGTGGTCAGCCCAGGCGTCGTGGCCAAGCTTTCTTGGCTGGCGCTGGCGGCGCTGGTTGTGGGTGGCATCGTCGTAGCGCGTTCGCCCGAACTGGCCGAATACATGACCGTGCGGCGCTTCACCCTGGACGCCTCCCATTTCTGGATTGGCTGCGGCATTCTGCTGATCGCCGTGGTGCTGGCCCTGCAACATCCCACCCGCATGGCCACGCAATGCACTCCGCCGGCCCTGGCGCGTCTGCTTTGGGTGTTCATCGTGTTCACCGGCCTGTGTGGCGCACTGGTGCTGCTGAAGCCCGGTTGGCTTGCGACGCTCACCCGCCTGGCCTATACCGGATTCGACGTGGGACTGCTGCTGCTGACGGCGGTGTCGGCGATGGACTTGATGCGGCGGCTGGCGGGACTTCCCTGCGAGGCCGCCGCCTCCGTCGGGAAAGCGCAACCGGTGAGACCATGACGACGCGACGGACCAGGGCAGTATGGCCTCGCGTCGTAGCGGAAGTTTCGAACCTGCTGACTTCGCTCGTCTGCCTGGCCTTCTCCCTCCCAGCCGCAGAACCCGCAAAACAGCCTTGGTATTCGCCGCTCAAAGGCATCGAAGCTGGCCCGGGCAAGTTGGACTTCGGCCTCAACGTCCGCGCCCGTTACGAATACCTGAACAACTTCAACATCTTGCACTACGGCACGGGCACGGACGATGACCTGCTGCTGCTGCGAACGCGCCTGAGCGCGGACTGCCGCTTCACCAAGCAGGCGCACACCTTCGTCGAGTTCCAAGATGCGCGCTACTGGCTGAGCGACCTGGCGCTCTCCGATTTTGGCCGGAGCAGTTCCTATTACGACGCGTTTGATCTGCGGCAGGCCTACCTTGAATGGCAGCACCTTGGCCAGTCGCCGTTCGGCGTGAAGCTCGGGCGACAGATCCTGCTTTATGGCGACCGCCGCGTGTTTGCCCCGGCCGAGTGGGGGAACGTGGGCAACTACTGGTGGGACAGCGCCAAGCTCTACTACGACACCGACACGGTGCAGGTGGACGCTTTCTACGCCCAGCGCGTGGTGAGCGAGCCGAAGGACTGGAACTTCGATCACTGGCCGTATCACGTTGGCGCGGTCTATGCCCGCGTCAAACAACTGCCGGTCACGCTCGAAGCCTTCTACGTGGTGAAACACGATTGGTCTGGCAGTGCCAAGGGCGAAAGCGGCCCGGGCAATGAAACCCGCCACACCTTCGGGCTGTTCTCCGAACGGCCCGCCGGCAAAGGCTGGGACTACGGCCTCTTCGCCGCTGGACAGTTAGGGCAGTATGGGCGCGACGACATTCAGACGTTCGGCGTCATTGCGCGTGGCGGTTACACGTTCAAGGCGTCTTGGAAGCCGCGCCTCGGTGTGGAGTTCAACTACGCCAGCGGCGACCGCGATCCGAACGACGGCGTGGCCGGCACGTTCGACGGCATCTTCGGCGCGATGGACATCCCCTACGGCTGGATGAATGTGGTGAGCTGGAAGAACCTCGAGGACTACGTGTTCAACTTCAGCGTCCAGCCGGCCAAGTCCCTGAAGCTGGGGGTGGATTACCACTGCTTCCGCCTCTCGCAAGCACGCGACGCCTGGTATTGGGTCAACGGCAAGCCGGAGCGGCGTGACCCGACTGGCCAGGCCGGCCGGGACCTCGGCCACGAGGTGGATGTGATCCTCCGCTGGCAGGTGAACAAAGAACTGGAACTCCTATTTGGCTGTGCGCGTTTCTTCGCGGGTGACTACGTGCGCAACACTCCGGGGAACAGCCAGGACGCCAACTGGGCGTTCGCGCAAATGACATACAACTTTTGAAAGCTCCACGGCCCAACTCCGCTTCCGTTGCCGCACTCCCGCTCCCCGCGCGAGGCGAGCGGCGGTTTTCACACGCCGCAGATGGCAATGAACTGGAGCGGCGGAGCGATCACGCTGGCAATGCCCCAGCCTTGCCTGGCGAAAACGCCCGTAGCGCAGACTTCCAGTCTGCTGTGTCGCGGGTTTCCAATCCGCACCCCTCGCGAACACCTGGAAGCGCCGCCAGCCGATTGGTCCGCGCGCGCGGGGCGCCCTGACTGAAGGCTTACTGGCTCGAGTCAGGCTGGGAGCCTGCCCACCCGGGCCCTGCCGGGGGAGCCTGGGAAACGCCCTGCCTTGGGCTGGCCGACAACGGCTGGTGGTGGTTCACGTCCGGGCCGTGGCGCGATTCGGCGGCTTCCGCCGGGGGTCTCCGGTGGTGCGAACCCCTTCCCGCATCGCGACTTCCCCGCCTTTGAACGTCTTG
>CALJWR010000091.1 GCA_937976685.1 uncultured Verrucomicrobiae bacterium | reverse complement strand
TGAAACGCCCCGTGCCGGGACAACTCGCTCAAGCCCGGCTACGCGGAAGTGGCGGTGGATTCTGCCCCGCGCGATACCAGCGTGGACGGCGTTCGAGATAGTCCTGCGGGCGTGCCAGCGGCTGAAAACCAAATCGGGCGTACAGGCCGTGAGCGTCCCGGGTGGCCAGCACCAGTTTCCGGCAAACCTCGAGGTCCGGGTGGTTGACAATACACTCGACCAGCCACTCCCCCAGTCCCCGACCGCGAAATTCCTCCAGCACGTACACGTCGGCCACATAGCCATACGTGGCGCGGTCGGTGATCACCCGCCCGAAGCCGACCTGCCGCCCCCGATGGAACAGGCCGAAGCAAAGCGAGTGCTGCACGGCTTGCGCGACCACTTCCCGGGCCACGCCCTGCGCCCAGTAACTGCGGGCAAGGAACGCATGGATCGCGTCCACGTCCTGCCTCGCGGGATCGGTGCTGATGGTGAACTCGCCCCGGCTGGTCTCGAAGTGCATGACGGAGGGTGGCGGGAAACCACGCCGCCTTTCAATGGAACCGTGGCCCGCCGCGGCGGCTCGGCGGACCTCCTCAAACCGTCGCCCCGTCGTCCTGGTCCACTCGACACGAACCCACTTTCCGCACGCTCCGCCGCCTGTCACACTCTGCGCGGTTCCGGGTTCGGACGCGACCATCCGCCTGGGCGACCCTTGCATGAACATCGAACTTCGCGGCGTCAGCAAACGCTTTGGCGGCACCCGGGCGCTGGATCGGGTCTCGTGCGAACTGGCCGCCGGGCAGATCGTGGCGGTGGTCGGCGCCAACGGCGCGGGCAAGACGACCTTGCTGCGCTGCCTCGCCGGCGTCGCGGCGCCCGACGAAGGGCTGATCCTCTGCGACGATCAGCCCTTTTCGCGCGCCCGAATGGACCTGCGTCGCCGCCTGCTCTTCCTGCCCGACATCCCGTTCGTGTTCTGGGAACAGACGCCGGTGGAGCACCTCGGCTTGGTGCTGCGGCTCTACGGGGTCGAGCGTGCTGGACGCGAGGAAGCCGCCGTCGAATTGCTGCGGGACTTCGACCTCCTGCCGCTCGGGCGAAAGCCGCTCGGCACCCTTTCCCGCGGGCAGTTGTACAAGGCCGCGCTCGCCACCCTCATGGCGGTGGATCCCGAATTGTGGCTGCTGGACGAGCCGTTCGCCTCGGGCATGGATCCGCACGGGATTGATGCGTTCAAGCGCCGGGCTCGCGCGGCGGCCGCGCTGGGGCGCACCGTGCTGTTCAGCACCCAACTGCTCGACATCGCGGAGCGGTTCGCGGACCGGGCGTGCATTGTTCACCGGGGCGAACTGCGCGCCTGCGAGACCGTCGCCGCGCTCCAGTCCCGCAACGCCGGGGACGGCGGCGCGCTCGAGCAAATCTTCCGCGAGTTGCGGGCCGAGCGGTCATGAAGCTCCGGGACCGCCCCTTCGAGAAAGCCGTGGGTCGGCAGATCCGCCGTGAGCTGCGGGCGTCTCCAGCGCTGTGGCGAGAATATCAGCGCGTCCGGGTGGCCTGGTGGCGGCGCCACGGCGTGTCTCGATGGCTGCCGGCTCTCGTCTTCGCAGTCCTGGGCGCGGGAATATCTTGGCGTTTGCTGTCGGACAGCGGCCGGCCGGAAGTGGCGTTGGCAGCACTGGCGTTTTGGTTTGTGGGCGCGGCGGGTGCTCACGCCCACTCCGTTTACCGACGGTTGTACGAGTCGGCCAGCGTGATGGCGCTGTATCATCTGCCGCTGGCGGACGACGACATATTTCGCGTGCGCTGGCGCGCGGTCTGGCGGCAAACTGTGGCGTGGTCGTGGGTGTACCTCGGCATCGGAGCGACGCTGGCCGCGCCTCTGGGCCAGAACTGGCGCACCGGTGCCGCATGGCTGGTGCTGCCGCTTGCCCAGTCCCTGCTGGCGTTCGTCGTGGGACTCCACCTGGCCGCGTGGGCGCCGCAGTGGAGTCGGTTGGGCCTGGTCGGGTACGCCCTCGCGCTGACGGTCGTTTTCGCCTGGCCCGAAGCCCCCGGCCTGGTTGAACCCCTCGTCGCTTTGGCGCCCTGGGTGCCGCCGTCGGGCTGGCTGAATCACTGCGCGGAGCGGGTGTTGCTGCATCACGATGCGGCGGCGCTGACCCTGCTGGTTCCGGTGGCTGCGGTGGTCGCCGCTGCGCCGGCATCCTGGCGCCGGCTCCGCCGAGGCTATGGCCTCGCCGAACCGCAGCTTGTCACGGGAGCAGGGGAAGAACCCGCGGACGCCCCAGCTACCCCCCAGCCGGACGATGCCGTCGCGGCACTTCGCCGCGAAATCAGTCGCCCGCCCGCAACCGGACTTGGTTCCTCCGGCTGGCTCGAACAGATGGTCTGGCGGTGGTGGACGCCGCGCGAGCGGTTGGTGGCGGAGTTCTTTCTCCCATTGAGCCCGGGCTGGTCAGCCGTGCTTCGCCGACTGGCCTGGGCTTTCCTGCCGGCGCTGGCGGCTGTTCTGCTGTTCGGGCATCAGAATCAGTTCGTGATTGTGTTTGGGGTCACCTTGCCGCTGGTGGTCGGGGCGCCGGTGCTGGGCGGAAATTGGCGGGGTCTTTCGAAGCGACCCGCCGGCGGCCAGTTCTCGCCGATGTACGGCCTGTATCCGATCGGTTTTTGGGAGGCGCTTCGAGTGGTGTTCAAGGCGA
>CALJWR010000090.1 GCA_937976685.1 uncultured Verrucomicrobiae bacterium | reverse complement strand
ACCCCACTGACCGTCAGCTCGAGGGGACCTACCTGTTCCCCCTCCCTCGCGGCGGCCAGCTTGACGGCTTCAGCATGGACGTGAACGGCAAACAGGTCGCCGCCGAATTGCTCCCGGCCGACAAGGCCCGGGAGATGTACGAAGACATCGTCCGCTCACTGCGTGATCCGGCCCTGCTCGAATACGCCGACCGCGACCTCTTCAAGGCCCGCATCTTCCCCATCGAGCCACGCGGCAGGAAACACATCCAGCTCCGCTATACGCAGGTGCTGCGCGCCGATTCCGGACTGGTCGGCTACGTGTACCCGCTCAGCACCGAGAAGTTTTCGGCCAGGCCCATTCCCTTGGTCAGCCTCAAGCTCGAACTCGAGAGCTCCCGCCCGCTCAAGTCCATTTACTCGCCCAGCCATCCGATCGAGGTGCGTCGGCACGGGGATCACAAGGCCACCGTGGGTTTCGAGAGCAAGGAGGTGAAGCCGGACACCGACTTCCAGCTCTTGTACGCGCTCGCCGCCGGCGATGTTGGGGCCAGCGTCCTGACGTACCGGCCGGACGGCGAGGACGGCTTCTTCCTCCTGATGGTTTCGCCCGCGATGGAGCTCAAAGAGGAAAAAGTCCTGCCCAAGGATGTAGTTTTCGTGCAGGACGTCTCCGGCTCGATGGCCGGGAAGAAACTGGAGCAGGCCAAAAAGGCGTTGCAGTTCTGCGTGGCGTCGCTCCATGACGACGATCGCTTTGAGGTCATCCGTTTCGCAACCGAGTCCGACGCCTTGTTTGGCAACCTCGTCCCGGCAGACCGCACCCATCGCGACCGCGCTGACCGCTACATCCAGGACCTGCGGGCCCTCGGCGGCACCGCCATTCACGAGGCCCTCCAGCGCGCCCTCGCGCTCCGACCCGCCGACAGCGGCCGGCCTTTCCTTGTCATCTTCCTGACCGACGGCCTGCCCACTGTGGGCCCCACCGACGTCGAAACCATCGTCAGAACCGTGACCCAGGCCAGCCACGGCAAAACCCGCGTCTTCTGCTTCGGCATCGGGACGGACGTGAACACGCGCCTGCTGGACCGGATCACCGAGACGACGCGGGCCACCAGCGCCTACGTGCTGCCCGACGAGGATCTCGAGGTTAAGGTCTCGAACTTCTTCGCGAAGATCAAAGACCCGGTGCTGGCCAATCCGACGCTGGTTTTGCCCGACGGCATCCGCGTCTCCAGCCTTTACCCGTCGCCCCTGCCCGACCTGTTCAAGGGCGAGCAACTGGTCGCCGTCGGGCGTTACCGGGGCGAGGGTCGGGGCACACTCACCCTTGGTGGCGAACTCAGTCAGCAGACCCGCCGCTTCGAGTTCCCGAGCGAGTTCACCCGATCCGCCATCGAATATGATTTCATTCCCCGGCTCTGGGCAACGCGCCGGATCGGCCACTTGCTCGATGAGATCCGTCTGCGCGGCGAGAGCAAGGAACTCAAGGACGAGGTGGTCGAGCTGGCCCGCAAATACGGTCTGGTGACCCCGTACACGGCCTATCTCATCCACGAGGACGAACGCGCCCGCGGCGTGCCGCTCGTGCTTCAGTCGCTGCCCCAGTTCGCCACCAACTTCACCGCCTTCCAAGCCACGGAGGCGGCTTACGCGGGCCTGAAGCGAGACGTCTCCGGACAGTCCGCTGTCGCCGCCGCCCGCTATGGCCTCGTCAACCGGAACGCCCTGCAGGCCGATTCCGCCTTGGCGGCTGGCCGTCAGGAGGCCGCGACGGCTCTCACCACGCTCCCCTCAAACGGCTTGGTCGTGCGGACCAGTCCGGGCGCTATACCCAGCAGGGTGCTTGCCTCGACTCGGCCCGGCGCCCTCGCCGCCGAAGTGATCCGCTACGGCGAGCAGAGTCGCCATTTGAACGGCCGGACATTCTTCCAAAACGGGAATCACTGGGTTGACTCGCAGATTCAGTGGCTGCCGACGGCCAAAATCGAGCGCATCCAGTTCGGTTCCCCCGAGTATTTCGAGTTGCTGGCCCGGAAATCCCGCGTGCGTCCGTGGCTGGCGTTGGGGCCCAACGTAAAGTTCGTCATGGACGGCCGCGTTTACGAGATCCATGAGTGATCCGACGGGAGCACCGATCCGTTCAGACCGAAAAGGGTTGGCCAACGGCTCGCCGCATCAGCCCCGGTTTTTGCTGCACGAGAGCCCGAACGGCCGAAACAAAAAGGAGCGCCGCAGCGCTCCTCTGCCAATCCTGCCGGTGGCGAGGCGGCCTACGGCTGATAGCCCGGGCCGTTCAGCAGTTCGTTCGGCCGCGGGTACAGCTTGGGATTCCTGAAATCGAGGAACTTCTTCATCTTGATGAAGTACGCCGTACCGCCCACGGTGCCCACCAGCGCACCACCGCCTCGGCTGTTTTCGGGACCGCTGTAGCTGGTGGCCCCGGCATGGCGCTGGGAGACGATTTCCCCGGGAGTCTCCGGGTTATTGCCGGCGTCGTTGAAGTAGAACCCATCGGTTTCATTCTGCTCCCACATCATGATATCCGTGGGCAGGAAGTCCGTGGTCTTGTAGGTTTTTCCGTTCAGTGAGGCGGCCTTCGGACCGACGTAACCGCCGATGGTGCCGTTCCAGCAATAGGAGGTGATCTTCACGTAGCGCGCTCGCCACCATTCCCGATAGGGCTTGATGCCCCGGGTGGCCACGTCCTTGGGACACCACATCACCTGGTGCGTGCTGAGGAAGGGACCGAGCTGCCCGATCTTGAAAAACTGAATCTGATTAGTGAACGCCGGGCCGGTCTCGAACTGTCCGGCGGCCGAAGGAATGTAGGCCGGACCTCCCGGAATCCGACCCAGGTTGGCCACCGCGTAGGCCCAGCCGTCCGGCCCCCCGTTGGCCGTGCCGTCCACCGTGCCCCACGTCGGATGGGCCATGCGGTCGGAGTTGTCGCCTGCGTACATGGCGTTCGCCAGCAGGATCTGTTTCACGTTGCTGATGTCCGCGGTGGCTTGGGCGCGGTCCTTGGCACGGCTCAACGCGGGCAACAGCATGCCCGCGAGAATCGCGATGATGGCAATGACGACGAGCAGTTCGATCAGGGTAAATCCGGCCGTTCGCTGGTTCGGCGTCTTCAAAGGCAAAGTGCTCATAGGTGCGGTCAATTGTCGTTGGTTGCTAAACTCCCCTTCGTCTAGTCGGCCGGCGACGGGCTGGCAAGTGTGCTTTTAGGCTCACAGCCCTGCCGGTAGTGTTCGTCAACGGTCAGTTGGGGGGATCGAGGCCGGTTGGGTTTGAGGTGGAATTGGGCTTGGGCTTTCCACCAGGCGTTCTAGCAGGGTGTTGAAAAAGGCATGTTTTGAAAAAGCGACCCTCAAGAACATTGGGGTTTTTGCATGGTTTTTTGCTCGAAAGAGACTTTTTCAACAGCCTGCTAGGCTGGCGGCTGGCAGTGGAGTGGGTGGAGGGTCAGCCGCCGGGCCGCCCGCTCCGGATGCCCGCTCCGGCCCTCGGGTTTGCAGCGCCGGTGGATGGCGACAAAAATCTTTGTCTCGACGGCGCGAAGGGCCTTGTCGCCGGCGTGGCTGGGGCTTGAGCCAGATGGCATCCACTTCGCGGAGGAGAGCTGGGACATTCACGGACCGAGCGGGCGGGGGCGGGGCTTTTTCCTGTTCCAGGAGGAGGCGGGGGCCACAGAACGGCACGCTGACCTAGACCAGCAAGGGGCCGAGCCGGGCCCCGATCCAGCGGGAGAGCGGCGGGCCGTAGTTCGGCTCGGAGGCAGCAGCACCGGCTGCTTGTTCCAAGGCGGGGGAGAGTAACCGGGTGGCCTTATGGCGGAGGAAAACGCTTCGAGATCATGGACCGAGCCAAGGCCACCAGTCACTGCGGCGGCGGCACCAACGGAGACGGGGTAAGGCGCCGTCCCCTGCCGAGGCTGATCCATCCGTTGCCGTTTGGTTGCGGCCCAGTTTTTCCCCCGCCAACTGACAACCAAACAACACGAGCGGTGAACCGGAAGATTGCCGGTGTCACGCGTTATCCTGCGCGACGGCTTTGTGGAGTTCGCGACCGAAATCGGGCAACGCGGACTGGACCCGGTTCCAATTTGAGATCAGCGGTGACCACAGGGGGTCGTCCTGAAAGTCGCGGGCGGCCCGGCGGATGCTGCGCACGAACGTGGACACGGCGCTTTCCTCCTCATGGCGCGGATACCGCAGCCCGTTGATGACGGAGTCGGCGTTGTAGAATCGCAGGGTGTCCTCCGCCTGGCGGCTGTAGGCACTGAGTAGGGTGTCAAACAAGCCGGAGTCCAGCCGGATGCCCTCGGCCGCCATGCGACGGAAGACCGTCTTGGCGATGTCGGTGGCCATCTTGTTCAGACCCTTGTCCGGATCGCGTGGCGAGATCTCCTGGTGCTTGTGCTCATAGTTCTCGCACAGCTCGCTCTGGCAGATGGCGCGGGGCGCGCAGTTGCGGAACACCTCCGAGAGCAATCCCACCTCGAGCGCCCAGTCATGGGGAATGCGGACGCGCCGCACCAGGTCCAGATCCATCGCGAACTCGCCGGCCAGCGGGTAACGGAACGTGTCCATATACACGAGGTACGGATGGTGGCCGATGATACTCTTGAGCGCCCGCAGCAGGGGCGTCACCAGCAGGCGCATGACGCGGCCATTGAGGCGGTCGGTCACCCGGGCGTAATAACCTTTGCAGAAATCAAACCCCAAGCTCGGATGCGCCACAGGATAGACCAGTCGCGCCAGCAACTCCCGCGAGTAGGTGGCGATGTCGCAATCATGCACCGCCACCATGCGGGCCGTGTCGCTGGCCAGCACGTAGCCGAAGCAAATCCACACGTTGCGGCCCTTGCCGCCGGGGCCGGCGCCGAGGTCCGATTCGGCGAGGTGCGCGAAGAGCGCGCGCATCCGCGGACCGTCGTTCCAGAGCAGGCTGGTAGGTTGAGGGAGCTGGCGGAAAATGCGGCGGGCCCGATCAAAATCGCTGCGCCGCGTCGCGCCGTCCACGCCCACGACCACTTGCGCCAGGTAGGGCACCGACTTCAGACAGCGCACGATGCTGAGCAGAGCCTTGGAACCGAGCTCGCGAACGTGACAGGGCAACACCAGCGCGACTGGACATTCCTTTCCGAATTCCACCAACTCACGCTCCATGCGGGGGATGCCGGAAGTACCCAGCCGATGCAGCGTGGCCACCGCGCCGGTTTGGAAGAAGTCAGACATTCGTGGAGCGGGCGAAGGTTCCTTGTACGGAATGCGAAATCTGCGCGATCAGGCCGACCGCCAACGCGAGGATGCCCGTTGCCAGCAGCGCCGCCCACCGACGGTCGCTCGCGGCGGGATCGTCCCCCAACCACAGGCGGGCGGCGGGCGGCAGCGTCCCGAAGGCGGTCAGCAGCAGGGTGACCATCGCCGGCCAGGCCCGCCGGAAACCGATCAGCCCCAGCACTCCCCAGACGAAACAGAGGCCACCGCCAACGAACCCGACCAGATACACGGTGTTCCCCGCTCCCGGTGAGAAGTGGCGCGTGAAATAAGCCAGAAGTGGGACGGCGATGCCGAACATAATCAGTTGCACATAATGGGCCCTTTGCATGACTCGCAGGGTTCGATTGTGTGTCGCCCTTGCTTTGCAGCCCGATGCGGCTGACGGCGTCGCGGAACGCGGGGGCTGAGGTTCGCACAGTTTCTGCGCCGCCGACGCCCGCGTCGCCGCCGCATCGCGAGTCCGCGATGCACCGGATGACACGGTCCAGCGGATGGCGGCCCGACCATCCTGACGGACCTCTGAGGTTCCACGCCTCAGACCCTTGCGGGATTTCACCGGAAACCCGCAAGTCAAGTAATCACCCGGCCACCGGCTGGTCAACGGAAACGTGCGACGGGTTTAGGAAACGAGGAAAGCTTCGCTTCCCGCCGGGGGCCGGACTAGCCTCCGCGCTGTGATCCTGGCGGCTTTGCATCACCACTTCCGCCCCGGCGGCGTCCGGCGAGTCATCGAACTGGCCCTGCCGCAACTGGTCGCCCACGCGCCGAAACAAATCCCCCGCGTCGTTCTTGCCGCGGGGGAGGCTCCCGATGAGAACTGGCTTCGAGGGATCGCGCGGACGGTGTCCGGTGCGGAAGTCGAGACCTTCGTCCACTCCTCCTTCGGCTATTCGTCCGAGGCGCCCGGTTCGCAAGGGAATTCATCGGCTGCGATCCGGCGCGGATTGACCCACTTGTTGCACCTTTGCGGCGATGCCCCACTAGTCTGGGCGCACAACTTGGGTCTCGGGCGGAATGTGCGGCTCGCGCGTGAACTCGGCCGGCTGTGCCACGCGGGGAACATCCCGTTGATCCTGCATCACCACGACTGGTGGTTCGACAATCGTTGGCCCCAGTACGCCGGAATCCGGGAGGCCGGCGGCCGGACGCTTGCCGGGCTGGCCCGCGCCGTGCTCCCCGCGTCGCCGTGGATTGCGCATGCCGCGATCAACGAAAGCGACGCCCGCCTCCTTCAACGCCACTTCGGTCCCCGCGCCGGGTGGTTGCCGAATCCGGTGGCGCCGTGGCCTCCGGTGTCCCGCGAGCGCGAGCAAGCCGCGCGGGACTGGTTGTGCAAGGAATTGCGGGACGATGCGCCGGTCTGGCTGCTTCCCTGCCGGCTGCTCCGGCGCAAGAACATCGCCGAGGCGCTCCTGCTGACCCGCTGGTTGCGGCCCGAAGCGTGGCTGGTGACGACGGCGGGGGTCAGCTCGCCGCCGGAGGCGCCCTATGCCGCCGCCCTCAAGCACGCGGCCCGGACCCAGGGCTGGCGGCTCCGACTGGCCGTCTTGGAACGCGAAGAGCGGCAGCAGCCGACTGTGCCCGAGTTGCTGGCAGCCAGCGAGGCGGTATTGCTGACCTCGGTTCAGGAGGGATTTGGACTGCCGTACCTCGAGGCTTCGGCGGCTCACCGTCCGCTGCTTGCGCGCCAGCTTCCCAACGTGGCGCCCGACCTCGCCAAGTTCGGATTTTCGTTTCCTCAGAGCTACGCGGAGATCCTGATCGCGCCCGAGTTGTTTGACTGGCCCGCAGAGAGGCGCCGGCAGGAGCGACTGTTCAAGGCGTGGCGGTCCCAGATGCCCCGGGCCGTGCAACGGGAGGTGCCGCGGCCGGCCTTGCTGGCGGCGGGAAGTGCGCCCAAACCAATTCCGTTCAGCCGTCTGACCCTGACGGCGCAGCTCGAGGTTCTTGCCCAGCCCGCCGCCGAATCCTGGGCGAAATGCAGGCCGCTCAACCTGTTTCTCGTTGCCTGGCGGGAATGGGCCGCTGCCGGGAAACTCCGGCTGACTCCCTGGCCCCGGACGGCCGCCCGGTGGCTGGGCGGGCGCGCCTACGCTCGTCGGTTTTTTGAGCTGGCGCCTTTGGCACCATACGCCGTGCCCAAGCTGGTGGACTCAACCCGCGTTCAGCGGGAACTGCTGGCGGCCAAGCTCACGGGCGATAACCTTTTCCCCCTCCTGTGGCACCCGGACACATGAAGACTCGCGCCGTCATCTTTGACCTGTACAACACGCTGCTGAAGGTCGGTCCGCCGCCGCCCGATGCGGACGTCCGGTGGAGCGCTCTGTTTCGGGAGCTTTTCGGCAGCGAGCCGCCCTTCAGCCGGCTGGACTTTTCCGTTGCTTGCGGTCGCGCGGTCGTCCGCCACCACGAGGCGGCCCGAGCGGCAGGCATTCCATTCCCGGAAGTTCAGTGGCCGACGGTGGTCGCCGAGATTCTGCCTGCGTTCCCGAAGCTTTGGCCGGAG
This sequence comes from uncultured Verrucomicrobiae bacterium, assembly GCA_937976685.1. GTDB lineage: Bacteria > Verrucomicrobiota > Verrucomicrobiia > Limisphaerales > J093 > JADJWF01. The sequence goes on along the minus strand of CALJWR010000090.1, from coordinate 28,596 downwards.
TTACGGGCGGAGTTCGTCTATCGCCAAACCCAGACCGGCCGCACGACCGCGATGTCGGCGAAAGCCGCAGCGGCGCTTGGGACCCTGCACCGGGCGGGCTGCCGCCTCGGGATCGCGTCCAACGCGCAAGCGTACAGTTTGCGGGAACTGCGCGAAGGTTTGGCCTCCCAGCAGATGGCGATGGATGTCTTCGAATCCGCCCTTTGCTTCTGGTCGTTTGAACACGGTTTCAGCAAACCTGACCCACACGTGTTCCGGATCCTCACCGCGCGTTGCGAGGCGATGGGCATCGGTCCCGGGGAAATGCTGATGGTGGGCGACCGGCTCGATAACGACCTGGAACCCGCGCAGCGGCACGGTTGGCAGACGTTTCAAGTCGGCACCACGACACCCGATACCGAGGGGAGCGACTGGGACCGTTTGCTTGCGGTGGTGCTCGGCTAACCCGGGTATTTCACAGTTCGCGGGAAACGCGCGCAGACTGTGGCGGCCGGCATGAGCCGGCGGAGGCGCGCCCACGCCGCTCGGAACGCCGCCTCACGGCGGCTGCTACCATGGCCATGAAATATCCGGTTTAGGCTAATCCCTTTCGGGACTTCGAGGGGTGGACCGTATTTATCTGGCCTCCTGTGCTACCAAAGGAGATGAGAACAATGCGGCGAAACAAGCCTTCCGTGCTGCGACGCCCGGGTGCCCGGGCTTTCTGGCCGCGTTCCACGAGGCCTTCGGCTCCATCCTGCCCGCCTTGCCCAAACGCCGCGGACACCGCCCGCGCGTGCCCCTGGCCCGCCGGCTCCCGATGCTGGTCTTCCACGTCATGAACGCCGCCGGCAGCCTGGCCCAGCACGGTCGCCAACTCTTCGACGACGCCCTGGCCGACAGTGCCTGGAGCGAGCGCCGCGCCCGCCTGCCCTGGGGGGGGAGGGCGTCGCCGAATTGGTGCGTCTGGGCCTGCGCGCCCGGGCCGTCGCCACCGCCCAGCCCGACGCCTTCCGGCGGAGCTGGCGGTTGGTCGCGGTGGACGGCACCCAGTTCAGCCTGACCAACACTCCCCCCGGGTCCACGCCGACCCGCGCAAGGTCCAAAGCCGCCGCGGTCGCGCCGCGGTCGCCCGGGTCACCACCGGCGTCCTGCTCGAACTGGGCCTGCCCTCTCCGCTCGCCGCCGCCAGCGGGCGGGCCAGTCGGAGCGGGCCTTGGAGTGGTTGGCCCAACTGCCGGCCGAGGCCCTCTGGCTGGCCGACCGCCTGCACGGCAGCGCGGCCTTCGTGGCGGCGGCCCCGGCCGCCGGTCAGAAGGTGGGCAGCCATTTCCTGATTCGAGCGCGCCCGCCAATTCGTGGGCCGGTCGTGCGCCGGCGGCGTGCGGGCAGCCGGATTGTGCGCGTGCTGGTGCCCCATCGGGTGATGTGCCGTCGGCATCGCTGGGCTGAGGCGTGCGGGCAGCCGGATTGTGCGCGTGCTGGTGCGGCAGAAGGGCCAGCCGCGGGTCATCACTGCCTGGCTCGAACGGCGGGAAATCCGCGTGCGGGCGGCCCGGCCCTACTGCCGGCTCGCGGCGCCCGTGGGTCGGGTTTTGGTCTCGATCAGCCAAAACACAACCCCCGCGATAGCGGCCAGAATTGCGAACCAGCCCCAATCGGGAATCCCCGTCACTTCCGGCAACCGCAACTTGCCCAGCGCTGCCATCTTCTGAATGTGCGGCTCGACCCAGGCGAAGCTCAGCGCGTACAGGACCGCGCCCGCCAGCATCCCGATCACGCCCACCAGCGCGTGCAGGCTGCCGGTGGCGATCGCGGCCACCCCGGTTCCGGGACAGTAGCCGTACAGGACCATGCCGACGCCGAACAACGCAGCGCCGAACGTCACGCCCAGCATGTTCGCGGGTTTGATGTGGAACTGCGCATGGCCGGTCTGGGTCAGCGCCAGCACCCCGACGCCTCCGACAATAATCGCCGTGAACATCACCTTGAGCACGGTGAAGTCGCGGAAGCGGAACTGGTTCACGATGACGTTGTAGTTCGTCACGCCGCCCCGATGGAGCAGCCAGCCAAAGGCGGCCCCAAGCACCAGAGCCAGCCAGAGTGCCGCGTCGCCGGAGAGTGGAAGTTTCATCGTGGGTTCGCGTGTTCAGCGATCAGTGTCCTCGGCTTCTGTCCCGGAACAACACGGCGGCCGTGACCAGACCTGCAGCAAAGAGCGTGAGGAAGAAAACCCAACTGCTGACCGCCAGTTGGAGCGAGCCGCTGATGCCGTGTCCGCTGGTACACCCGCCAGCCAGCCGCGCCCCGTACATGATGATGACGCCACCGAGAAACGCCGCCGCCAGCCTTCGGCCGGGTGCGTTCCCGAACCGTTCCCGCCAGGTCGCCGGTACGGTTTCGACCTGGAAGGTTCGGCTGACCAGCACGCTGGCAAGGCTGCCCAGGAACGTGCCCAGCAAAAAGACCATGCCATAGTCCCACTTCAGCGGGAACTTCGCCCAATAGGCATTCGTGGCCACGCCATCGGAACCCAGCACCGGCAAGGCGCAGACGCTGGCGGCGGAAGAGATTGCCGTCGAGATGCCCAAGGGCTGGTTGGCCACCGCAAACGCGATCCAACTCAGCACGCCGATGCCTGCGCCGACGAGGTACGGATTCCACCGGCCGCGGGCTTCGCGTTCAGCTTCCGGCCGGCACAGCAAGTTCGGGTCGCTCGGCATACGGAGATCAGTTGGCGACGGCCGAGGCCGCCGGTTGACCGAGTTTGAGGAAGTTCTCCAGGATTCGCCGGCCATTCTGGGTAAGAATGCTTTCCGGATGAAACTGGACCCCCCAGATGGGCAGCGACCGGTGCCGGATTCCCATGATCTCGTCCTCATCGGTCCAGGCCGTTACCTCGAGGAAGTCCGGCAGCGACGCTCGCTCGATCACGAGTGAGTGGTAGCGCGTAGCCTCGAACGGATTCGGCATCCCGGCGAACAAGTCTCGACCGTCATGATGGATGGGCGAGGTCTTGCCGTGCATCATGCGGTAATTAACAACCACCTTCGCGCCAAAGGTGTGACCAATGCACTGATGGCCGAGGCAGACCCCGAGGATGGGCACGCGCCCGGCGAAGGTGCGGATGATGTCGTTCGAGAGGCCCGATTCGCGCGGGGAGCAGGGGCCGGGGGAGATCAGAATGCGCTCCGGCTTCAGTTCGGCGATCTGTGGCAGGGTGACCTCGTCGTTGCGATGAATTGCCATTCGCACACCCATTTCCCCGAGGTATTGCACGAGGTTGTACGTGAACGAATCGTAGTTATCGATCACCAAGACCATGGCCGGGGCGCAACTTAGCGGACAGGGCAACAGAGCAAAGCGGAAAGGGGGCAGCCGCCCAAGGGCGATCGGTGCCGCGTTCACGTCCGAACCTGCCCCGTCCCGAAGCCGAGCCACTTGTAGCTGGTCAGCTCCTCGAGACCCATCGGACCGCGGGCACCGATCTTGTCGGTGCTGATCCCAATCTCCGCGCCCATGCCAAACTCGCCGCCGTCCGTGAAGCGCGTGCTGGCGTTCCAGTACACGGCCGCGCTGTCCACCTCGGCGAGGAATTGCCGCGCCCGCGCTTCGTCGCGGGTGATGATGCTGTCGCTGTGCGCCGAGCCGTGGTGGTTGATGTGGGCGATTGCGGCCTCGACCCCGTCCACGACGCGCACATTGAGGATGTAATCGTTGTACTCGGTGAACCAGTCCTGCTCGGCGGCCGGGCGGATTTCCGCTTGGGGCTTCTCTCCGGCACTCAAGATGGCGGACGCCGTTTCGTCCACGCGCAGTTGCACGTGGCGTTCACCCATCCGGGCTGCGATCCGGGGCAGGAAAGTTGCCGCCACGGGTTGGTCCACAAGGAGGGTTTCCATGGCGTTGCAGACGGCGGGGCGCTGACACTTGGCGTTCAGGACAATGGCTTCCGCCATCGCCGGGTCGGCGTCGCGGTCCACGAACACATGGCACACGCCCTTGTAATGCTTGATCACCGGCACCTTGCTGCACTCCGCGACCGCCCGGATCAGTCCTTCGCCGCCCCGCGGCATGCAGAGGTCCACGTACTGGGTGAGCGAGAGCAGAGCCGGGATGGCCTCGCGATCCGGCGTGGGCACCACTTGTATGGCATGATCCGGGAAGCGACCGCCGAGGGCCATCCGGCCGGCCGCCACCATCGTTTGGGCGATCAACTGGTTCGAGTGCAGCGCCTCCTTGCCGCCCCGGAGGATCGTTGCGTTGCCGGATTTGAAGCAGAGGCTGGCGGCATCGGCGGTCACGTTGGGCCGCGATTCGTAAATGATCACCACCACGCCAATCGGCACCGAGACCTTTTGCAGCCGCAGACCGTTCGGGCGCGTGCGCTCATCGAGAATCCGCCCGACGGGATCGGGCAGGGCAGCCACTTCCCGCAGGCCGCGGGCCATGCCGGCGATGCGTTTGTCGTCGAGTTTCAACCGATCCAGCATGGCGGCTGACAGGCCGAGCTGGGCACCCACCGCCATGTCCTGCGCGTTCGCTGTCTTGAGGTTCTCTGCGTCGCGTTCCAGGGCGTCGGCCATGGCCCGCAGCGCGCAGTTCTTCTCCTCAGTGGTCAGCGAGGCGAGGGCGCGGGAGGCGGTTTTCGCCTGCCGGGCCAACGTGGTCATTTGTTCCAGCAACGTCATGCGAGCAGGATAGCCGGCTGACCTGCGGTTGCCCAGCAAGGGTGCTTCGGACCAAACACCTCTGCGGCGACTACCGGACCGGGCTCGCTGGCGCCGAGTGCTGTCGAATCACGTCCGCAATCCGGACCGGCGTGCCTCCCCGGCGTTTGCTTTCGTCCGCCGCTTCCATGAACGCGAAGAGTTCGATCGTTTCCTCCGCCGAAACCGGCGCGATGCCGGTCTGGAAGAATTTCATCACCTCGCGAATCAGGGGCGCATAGTCCCCGCCCTCCTTCTGGTCCAGTACGCGCTTCGTCCCGAAAACGGTCACGCGGTAGGGGGCGGCGGCGTTGCGGATGCCGATCAACGTACCGACGCGGCCGCCCCGCCACACGCCCGTGACCACGTCCGTGTCGGGGGTGCTGGTGCGGACGACGCTTTCGCAACCGGTCCCCATCACGGTGAACAAGGCTTCCGCCGGATGCACCCCATACCAGAACAGGTCGGGATGGTTCGGCTCGAGGTGGCAGGGTCCGGTGGAGATGGCACCCTTGAGTTCGCCGATGTCCGCCTGCTTCAACTCGACGAGACCCGGATAGTACCGCAGCGATGACGAGCTGAAGCAGGGCACCCCGTGTTCCCGGGCGAGGCGGTAGATCTCGATGGCATCTCGGAGCGATCCCGCCACTGGCTTGTCAATGAAGACCGGTTTGCCGGCCTTGAACACGGGCTTGACCTGTTCGAGGTGCGGCCGGCCGTCCACACTCTCCAACATGACAACGTCCACTTTCTCACACACCGCCTCGATGGAGTCCACGATCTCAACGCCCCATTGCTCGCGGAGCTCGCGCGTGTAGCCCTCGACCCGCGACCAGCTCGACTCGATGTCACGGCTGCCGCCCTTGAACGCCGCCACCACCTTGCCGCCCGGCACATGCTGGGGATGGGACCGGTCGTTCAGGAGCTTGGTGAAGGCCGTCACGTGAGAGGTGTCCAGACCGATCATGCCAATCCGCAATTCCGCCGCCGCAGGGCGGAAAAAACAGTGGAGAACAAGGCCGAAAGCGGCGAGCCGAAGCGTGTTCATCGGCGACCTTGTACCCTGCTGGCCGTCGCCGCACCAAGGGGAAAAACTCGTCACCGCTGCGCCAAGCGAAGTTGTCCAAGCCGACAATGGAAACGCGAGGCGGGGCGGATGACGAGTGCGAGAACCTCGACGGCCGCGGCCCGGGCGCGCATCTTGCCCGCGTTACATGTCCGTTGCGTTTGTCAGCCTTGCGCCCCGCCTGCGACTGCGCGTCACTGCCGCGGCTGAGGCATCCGTGCGCGATGGACATCCGTGGGTGTTTGGGGACAGCGTGCGGGAACAGAACCGTGAGGGGACCCTCGGTGAACTCGCCGTGATCTATGACCGGCGGGATCGCTTCTTGGGAATCGGCCTGTACGACCCCGATTCGCCGCTGCGGGTCCGCCTGCTGCACGTGGGGCAGCCGGTCGCCTTGGATGCGACCTGGTGGCGGGAGCGGCTTGCTGTCGCCCTGGCGCGCCGGCAGGGAATGTTTGACGCTCAAACCACGGGGTTTCGCCTGGTCAACGGCGAAAGCGACGGCTGGCCCGGCCTCGTGCTGGACCGATACGGTTCGGTTGGCGTGCTAAAGCTGTACACCGGCGCGTGGCTGCCGCGGCTGCCCAACCTGGTGCCGCTGATCGCCGCCAGCACCGGCCTAGAGGCAGTCGTCCTACGCCTGAGCCGAAACATTCAGGAGGTCGCGCGCGCGGACTTCGGTCTGCAGGATGGCCAGGTGATTTCCGGATCAGACATCGCCAATCCGGTTGAGTTCCTCGAGTCCGGGTTGCGGTTCGAGGCCGACGTGGTCAGGGGACAAAAAACGGGATTCTTTCTGGACCAGCGGGAAAACCGCCGTCGGGTTGGCGATCTTGCCGCCGGGCGCCGGGTGCTCAATGCCTTCAGCTTTTCCGGCGGCTTTTCGCTGTACGTGGCCCGAGGCGGGGCGATTTCGGTCACGGACCTCGACATCAGTCCGCACGCCCTTGCCGCAGCCCGGCGCAACTTCGCCCTGAACCAAACGACTCCCTCCGTGGCCCGCTGTCGGCAGGAGACGGTGCAGGCCGATGCCTTTGACTGGCTGGCCGCGCAGCGGCGCCCGGCGTACGACCTTGTGGTCCTGGATCCTCCCTCACTGGCCCGGCGCGAAGCCGGGCGTGAAGGGGCGCTGCGGGCGTACGGCCGGCTGGCCCGCGACGGTATTCACGTCTTGAGGCAGGGAGGATGGCTCGTGGCCTCGTCGTGCTCGGCGCATGTCTCGGCGGAGGAATTCTTCGCGGTAGTACGGCGGGCGGGCCGTGAATCCGTACGGCGTTTTTCCGAAGTGGCCACAACGCGTCATCCGCCGGATCATCCTGCGACATTTCCGGAAGCACAGTACCTCAAAGCCATTTTTCTGGTCTTCGAGCCGTGATTCGTTTGACGAGGCAAGGCGCGGGGCCTAGCTTGCGGGTGTTCCGCAAGCATGACGACCAGTGAGCCAGTGATTCGACTGACCGAGAACGCCGCAGCGGAAGTGCGCGCCATGCTGGCGAAGGATCCGGCCAATGCCGGCAAGACGCTGCGCGTGTACATCGAGGGCGGGGGCTGCTCCGGACTGCAGTACGGAATGGTGTTTGATGAGCGGCGCGATGGCGACCTGGCCGCAGAACAGTTTGGCGTCGCGGTGCTGGTAGATCCAGTGAGTGCCGAGTACGTGCGTGGCGCGGTGGTGGACTTTTCGGACAGTCTGACCGGCGGCGGTTTCAAGATCACGAACCCGAACGCCCGGCAATCCTGCGGTTGCGGGAAATCCTTTGAGGCCTAGCGACGACCCGATCAATCGTCGGGGCTGAACCAACGCCGTTCCGTGTGATGCGAAACGGCTTTTTGTTGGTGCGGGCGTCGTCTTGCACCGCGAGTGTTTCCGTGACGCCCGGGGCCGCCTTTGGCATAACCGCCCGCCATGCATGAGTTTCGTTACGTCGCCGGCCGGTTGCACTGCGAGAGAATCCCCATCGAATCACTCGTCCGCCGGCACGGCACGCCGCTGTACGTTTATTCGGAGCGCACGCTGCGGGAGCATTTTCAACGGCTCGATTCCGTGCTCGCTCCCTTGGAACACCTGATCTGCTACGCGCTCAAGGCCAACTCCAACCTTGCGGTTCTTCGCACCTTCGCCGATCTCGGTGCGGGCTTTGATCTCGTCAGCGGCGGCGAACTGCAGCGGGTAATGGCCGCCGGCGGTGACCCGGGCCGGTGCGTGTTCGCGGGGGTTGGGAAGTCCGAAGGAGAGATCGCGCTCGCGTTGCGGGCCGGCATCTACTGTTTCAACGCGGAAAGCGAACCCGAGTTGCACCGCATCAACCGCGTGGCGGCGGGCCTGGGCGTCAGAGCCCCGGTCGCAGTCCGGGTGAATCCGAACGTGGATGCCCACACTCACGCCAAAATCACCACCGGCACCTACGAAAACAAATTCGGCATCGCGTTCGAGGAGATTCCGGCGGTCTATGCGCGGGCGGCGAAGCTCCAGCACCTGCACCTCCGCGGCATTCAGATGCACATCGGTTCCCAACTGACCGAGGTGAAGCCGTTTCGCCGGGCCATTGAGCGCGTGGCGCCGCTGGCGCGCGATCTGACGAACCGGTACGGCGTCGAGTTCTTCAGCATCGGCGGCGGCATCGGCATCGTGTATCAGCCGGCGCTCGCGAGCGCTGACCCTAAGTGGTGGGAGACTTCCGCGGCACGCAAGATCCTGACGCCCGCCACCTACGCAGCGGCGCTCGTCCCGCTGCTCCAGCCGCTGGGGTTGCGCGTGCTCTTGGAACCCGGCCGCTTCCTGGTTGGCAACGCGGGCATCTTGGTGACGCGCGTGGAATACGTGAAGCACACGGGGCGCAAGACGTTCGTGATCGTGGACGCCGCGATGAATGATCTGATCCGGCCGGCATTCTACGACGCCTACCATGAGATCGTGCCCGTGCGCAAATTGACCGGAAAAGCGCGTCCGTGCGACGTGGTCGGCCCGGTTTGCGAATCCGGCGATTACTTCGCCAAGGACCGGCCGCTACCGCCGGTGAAGGAAGGCGATTACCTCGCGTTGTTGAGCGCGGGCGCCTACGGCTCAGTGATGGGCTCCAACTACAACACCCGGCCGTTGCCCGCCGAAATCCTCGTTCGCGGCGCCAAGGCCGGCGTGGTGCGCGAGCGACAGCCCGTGGAAGCGATCTGGTCGCACGAACGCCTTGCCGCCTGGCAGTGCTGACCTGTCCGCCGGCCAATCGCTCCCGCGCCACCATGCCGAACATCGTCTTCTTTGATCTGGAAACCCAGAAGTCCCGCGACGAGGTGGGTGGCTGGGCCAATGCCCGGCTCATGAAGGTCAGCCTGGGGGTGACGTACAGCACGACCCGGGGCACCTACGAGATCTACGGCTACTGGCGAGTGAACGAGCTGGCGGAGGAACTGCGTCGCGCAGACTTGGTCGTGGGCTATAACATCGCCGGGTTCGACTACGAAGTTCTCGCCGGCCATCATCCCTTCTTCGACCCGGCGCAGGTCCGCACATTGGACCTGCTCTGGGACGTCCAAAAGGTGGTGCCGCACCGCCTTTCGCTGGATGCGATTGCGACGGCGACCCTTGGCATCGAAAAGACCAGCGACGGCCTGCAGGCGCTGCGGTGGTTTCGCGAGGGCAAGCTGATGGAAATCGCCGAGTACTGCTGCTACGACGTCAAGATCACCCGGCTGGTGTACGAGTACGGCCGGGAGCACCACCAAGTTCACTACACGGACCGCTACGGCAAGCGATTGACGGTACCCGTGAAGTGGTAAGTCCCGACGGCCGGGGCCGGCGTCCCGGTTCGCCGCCCGGGAGTCGGAGCGGCTCCGGGGTGCTTGGCCACGCCCGCTATCGGACTCGACGGGATCCGCGCTCGGACACCGACAGCTTCAATTCCTGCGCGGGCACAAGGTGGCGGTAAAAAAACGCCTGCATCCGGTCATCCGCCGGAACCGCCGTGCGGACCACTTCCCGCCCCTCAATTGTCGCCCGGCCGGCCACGGCGAGATCCATCAACCCCGGACGAGCCGAAGCCGGAACGATGAGGGTGAGCTTCGCCCGGTCCTCGCCCGCGGACAGGCTGCCCCGCAGGAGAAATCCCGGGGGCGCGTTCTGCAAAGCCAGTTTTACCTCGTTTGTGAAGCCGTCCTTGCGCAGCGCATACACGGTGACCGGCACGCTCGCGCCGGGCCGGGCGTTGATGGCGGAGGGCACCACGCGCAGTTCAAAATCGGGCCGCGGCGCGCTCACTCGCAGGCGATATGCGTATTCCGCGCCCCCCTTGCCCTGCCGGTCGGCCACGCGAATGAAATACGTTCCGTCCTTCGGCAGCGTGAGCCGCACGTAGGAATCGGCGTGGTGCGTGTTCAACCCGCATCCCTTGTCCTCGCAATCGTCGTTGAACGCCAGTTGCCGTCCGGCGGCGTCGGTCAGCGTGAGCACAGAATCCAGCGGCGACTCGAGCCGCCGCGCCCACACCTCGGCCACGATGGCTTCCCCCGCCCGTCCGGAAATCTGGAATACATCCTCGTCCCCGGCCTTTTCGATGCGTCCGTTGACCATGACGGGCGGGGCGATGGCCTGCGCGTGGCGCGGCGTGTCGTTTGGCTCCTGTTCCCGGCACTCCGGCAGCGTGCCGGTGTGAAAGGGCAGAGGCTGGGAAACCTGCTTTCCACCGGGCACCGAAAGGGAATGGAGGCCCGGTTCCGAGTGGCTCCACGCGACCTGGTTTGTCGTCAGATTCCAGCCCGCCAGTTCCACCGTCGTCGTCGCGCCCGCCGGTGCGCCCAGCGGAAACACGCTCGTCACGCAGGGCAGTTCGCCCACTTCGATCCGATACACGAAGTCCTCGCGCCCCCGGTAGATGGCGTCCTTGACCTCCAGCACGTAATCCCCGTCGCGCGGGATGACGCAATGCAGCACCGGGTCCGGGCGAAAGCGGAAGTCATCCACGTAGGCCAGCTCATTGCCCTTCGCGTCATAGAGCGCCAGGGTGGCCTGAAACCAGCCGGGCACGGCATCGGCCAGATACGGAATGAGGGAGCGCGCACTCGCGACGGCCACCAGTTCCTGTCCCGCGCGCGCGGTGAACCGGAAACGGTCCACGGCCCCAGGCATGATCTGGCCATTGAGAACCGCCGGCAGCGTCACGCGAAGGGGGGACTGGGCGGCCGCTGCCACGGCCGGCCCGCCAAACTGCCGGCGCAGGCGTTCGATTTCCGGCCCCACGGACTGCGCGGGGGGCTTGGAAAACTCGGGCCATTCACCGATGCGGAACACCAGGGGATTCGACAGGCCCAGCGGCGTTGCCAGCCGGAGTTCGCGCGCGCCCGGCGCCGCCTCCGGCGCCACGGTGACTTTCACGGTCACCCGCTCGGCAATGGCCGGATTGCCCTGGCGGTTGGGCGGGTTCTTCAGAATGGTGTCGCGAATCTCCGCCATGCGCTTCTCGTCGGCGCTGGTCCAGATGTTGGTGGGATTGGGCTGCTGGCGCGCGGCCATCCGCTTGCGCTGCAATTCCTGCCATTCCTCGCGCAACTCGTTGAAGCGGTTTTGCGGCAGCGGGCGGTTGTACTCCAGCACTTCCGCGCGAAGGCCGTCGCCGGAAAAATGCACGGCGGTCGCGCCATTCAAATACTGCCCGCCCACGACCACTTCGAACGTCGCGCCCTGCCGCCCGCCGGCGGGATAAACGTAGCCAATGTTGGGTTCCCGCGGCTGCGCGGCCAGCGGCAGAGCGCCGGCCAGCAGCCCCAAAATGAAAACGCGCGGCAATCGCATCCTGCGCCTCCTACATGATCTCCCGCAGCCGTCCGCCCGACTTGACGCCCTCGGATGCCAGGGGCAGCACATGAGCCTCCTGGCCCTGGGGATGCGGCAGGGCGGCCTGCGGATCAATCCCCAGCAGTTCATACATGCTGCCCAGCAAATCGCAGGGATACACCGGCCGCTCCTTGACCTCCTCACCCGTTGCGTTCGAAGCGCCGACGACCTGGCCGCCCTTGAAGCCGCCGCCCGCCACGACAGCGGAAAACACCTTGCCAAAATGATTGCGTCCGCCGTTCCACGGGGCCTCCCATTGCACCTTGGGCGTGCGCCCGAATTCGCCGCTGACCCAGACAATGGTGCTGTCGAGCAGGCCCCGTTGCGCGAGATCGTCCAGCAGCGTTGCCAGACCCTTGTCCAGTTCCGGCAGCTTGCGGTTCATCGCCTGGAAATGCTGCTTGTGGGTGTCCCAGCCCTTGTAATTGATGGTCACGTAGGGCACGCCCTTCTCCACCAGCCGCCGGGCCATGAGGCAGGACTGGCCGAACGTGTTCCGGCCGTAGCGATCCCGCAATTCCGCCGGCTCCCGCGTCAGGTCAAACAGCTTGCCCGCGTCGCCCAGGATCAGTTCGTAGGCCTGATCTTCGGAGGCGTAAAGCGTCTTCAGCGTGGCGTCGCCGGGCATCGCCTTGCCCAGCGTGTTGAGCTTCTGCAACAGCGACCGCCGCTCGCGCTGGCGCTGTTCGCTGATGCCGGCGGCCACCACGCCCTCCACCTCAAACACCGGCCGCCCCGGATCCCCGCCCGTGGCAAAGGGCTTGTATTTTCCGCCCAGAAAACCCGCCTCCGAAAAACGCCCCTGCGGCTCGGTCAGCACGATGTAGGGCGGAATCAGGCCCTGATAGCCCGCGTCGTAGCCCTTGAAAAGCGACACCACCGCGCCCGCGCTGGGATACACGTCCCGGCCGCCGGCGTCGTGGCCGGTCTGCACCATGTAGGCGGCGGTTTCGTGGCCGTTGTTGCCGTGCGTCAGGCTGCGGATGATGGAGAACTTGTCGGCCTGTTTCGCCAAGGTGGGCAGCAGTTGGCCGATGCGAATGCCGTTCACGTTGGTCTCGATGGGACTGTCCAGCGGCCCGCAATAGTCGCGCCCGGCCTCGGGCTTGGGATCGAACGTGTCAATGTGGCAGGGGCCGCCCCACAGCCAGACCTGGATGACGGACTTCGCCTTCGCCGGGCGGGTGGCGGCGAAGCTTTGCAGCCCCCAGCCGTTGAGCAGGAGCAATCCGCCCGCGCCAAACAGGCAGCGCCGCAACGCCTCGCGTCGCGTCAGGGGCGCGCCCAGCGACCGCCACACGCGCGCAGCGTCACGGTCCAGCGATTTTTCCATGGAATGTCGGCTCATCACACGCCTTTCTTGTCTTGTCGTGAACTTCAATGCCGGTGCAGGAACTCGGCGCTGTTCATCAGCGCCCACGCCAGGTCCACGACCGCCTCGCGCGGACGGACCTTGCCGGAGTTCGCGTAGGCCTCCGCCGCCTGCAATTCCTCCTCGGTGGGGAACCGCGACAGGATGCCCAGATACAGGGCCGTGGCGATTTCGCGCGGCGGCTTCCGCGATTGCGACTGGTATTGCACCATGCGGCTCTGCTCGATCTTGCGCTGAATGTGCGATGAGTTCAGCAGATGCAGGCGCTGCGCCGCCGTGACGAGGTTGTTGCGCTCGGATTCCAGCCCCGTGTCGCGGGGCGGCCGGCCAAACAGCTCCAGAAACGGACTGGTGATGCTGCCGTCCGGCAACGCAATCGAACGCATGTCCTCCGGAATGAATGTGAACGGCTCGGGGATGGCGCTGGAATACTTCTCGCTCGAACCGGTGATCTGGTTGATCGCGTCAATCAACACCTCCGCCTCCAGCCGGCGCAGCGGATAGCAGGCAAAATGCGCGGCGGCCTCGGGCGATTCGTCGCCGGGCACGGACGAAAGCTGATACACCCGCGAATTCAAAATCAGCCGGAAAAGCTGCTTGAGGTCGTAATCCGCCGCCACCAGTTCGCTTTCCAGATACGCCAGCAATTGGGGATTGCTCGGCGGATTGTCCGGGCGGATGTCGTCCGGCTCGTGAATGATCCCGCGCCCCAGCAGCCACGACCACACGCGGTTGGCGATGTTGCGCGTGAACCAGGGGTTCCTCGGCGTGATCAGCCAGTCCGCGAAGACCTCGCGGGGATCGCGGTCCGCCGGGAGCGTGATCGTCTTGCCGTCAGGGAACCGCGCCTGGCGCGCCGTCCCCAGATACACCGCCACATTGGTGGACGCCGGGTCGTTGAAGACGATTTCCTCCTTCCATTCCACGGTGCTTTTGTAGCCCACCTGCGCGAAGAACGTGGCCAAGCCGGCCAGTTGATTCGAGGGCCAGCGGTCCGCGCGCACGCCCATGAACGTGAGCGCCACGGCCCGGGCGAGCGCGGGCGGCTCCTTGCTCTGGACGGCGCGGTAGAAGTTCACCGGCGGCTCACGAAAGTTGCTGCCGCTGGCCGTCAACAACTCGCGCGCAAACCGGTCGTAAGGCTTGTTCTTCCGCAGGCTGTCGCGAATCCACCGGTGATACGCCTGCGCCGCGTTGGGCCACAGATTGACGGGAAACTCCGCCTTCACCCGCAGCAGGTCGCTCCATTTCATCGCCCAGTAATCCGCGAACTCGTCCCGGTCCAGCAACCGGTCAATCAACGCCGCGCGCTTGGTCGGGCGGCGGTCCAGGATGAATTCGCGCGCCTCGACGGCGCCGGGCAGGGTGCCGATCACATCCAAATACACCCGCCGCACAAACACCGCGTCTGAACACGGCTCCGCTGGCTGAATCTTCAACTGCCGCAACTGGCCGAACACCAGCTCGTCAATCCGGCTGGGAGGAGTGGTGGTGGACGCGGCAGAAAAGAGATTCGCATCGGTCGCGCCGGCAACCATGGTGGCGAGCCACCCGGCCAGGAACAGGAGGACACACGGACGCTTTCGCATGACAGAATGACAGCACTTTTCCCCCCCGGTGTCAGGGGGCGGCCTTTGACCAAGAACGACGCACGCTGCGGACGGTGGGTTACACGGTGGTACGAACGAAGAGCATCCCGATTCACGTCGGCGGCGGACGCCAGCCCGGCCGGACAACACTGGGATAGACCTGGAACCGAGACGGTCCAAGGCCCCCGGCAACCACTCAGGCGGGCGACGATTCGATACAGTTCGAGATCCATCAGGGGCGTCGGCCGCTCGCTGCCGGCTTACCGACGGCCGCTGCCCGACCTATTTCAGCGGTTGCTCGCCCAACGGGGATCCGCGGGCGATCGAAGATGTTTGTCCCGGGAAACCGTCCGACCGCAATTACCAATTGGCCCTGTCCAGGAATGTTCGGTACCGTATCCCAACGATGAGGGATTTCTGCCAGCCGGAGGTGATTTTGACCCATGAGAGTGATCTGGATGGGCTCGTCAGCGGTCTGCTTCTGCAACAACTGGCGCAGCGGCTGTTCAACCTGACCGTGCCCCTCCAATCCTGCCACAATCACAACTGGCGCCAGCGCGCGCTGACCGAGCGTTGCGCTTGGGTGACCGACTTCGCTTTTGAGCCCCGCCTGGACCGATCGTCCTGGCTGGTGGTGGATCACCATCCGTTCGAGCGGCCGCCGAAAGTGGCGCGCCTGATCCATGACCCGGCCAAGTCCGCCGCGTTGTTGTGCTACGAACTGTGCGCCGCGCAAGGACTGGCTTCGCCGTCCTTGGACCGGCTCGTTCACTTGAGCAATGTGGCCGACCTGTTTCTCATGGACGATCCCGACTTCGAGTTGGCGACCGATTACGCCAATCTGGTCAAGAGTTACGGCTTCTGGAACCTTCACGCGCTGATCGGCGGCGATCTGGAGCGCCTGCTGGACCATCCCCTGCTGGAAGTCATGGCTGTCAAGCGTCGGGTCGAGGATCCGCTCGGCTTGGCGTGGAGCCGCGCCAATCTCGTGCCCCTCAGTTCCGAGGTCGCGTTCGTTTCGACCATCGTCGGCAACTCGAACCTGATCGTCCACCGCCTGCTGCGGGAAGACCGCCCGCCCTACCCGGTCTTGTTGACCCTTTTCCGCAAGGGTAACGGGATGATCATCGCCAGTCTGCGGAGTCGAAACGGCGAAGCCCAGCAGATCGCCGAATTGCTCAAGGGCGGCGGCCACCCGAACGCCGCCGGCGCGACGCTACCCCGCTCGATCCAGCAGATCCCCGAGGCCCTCGAATATCTGCGCCACGTCTTGAATCCGCCGCCGCCGTCGGAGCCAGAGGGTCTGGCCGGACTCGAGGCCGCGCTCGAGTCTTCCGGGAGGGCAGGTTGATTGGCCGCCGTTTGCAACGACCCTTCGAAGCTGCCCGGCAATTCCAAGTTTTCCGGCGACCCGGAAACTCGCCTCGCTTGCCCCCCGCCCCAGTCGTTACGCGTGATCCAGAAGCTGGCAGGTAGTGGTAATTGATTGCCGGGCGTTTGGTCTGAAAGCACTTGCCAGCCGTCACCAAGCGGAGGTCCGCTCCCCCTCCAGTTCGTCGCTCCCGCGAATCGAGCCCTTGCCCCCCCCGACATCCGTCCCGTCACTCGCCGGGCCCGACGGCGCCTTGCCTGCCGGTCCGCGCTCGCAAAAACCGGTGTCGGGCGCCGAAACAAACCGTGTCCGTTCTCCCGCACGCAGAGAGCCTCCACGCTTCGTCCGCCCAGCACTCCACGCTTCCGATTTGCGTCGTGATGAGTGACGATCGGAGCGGCGATTAAGTTTGAGGATTGCGTGTTGGCGACGCCAGCGGTACCCTCCATCCCAGACCGCCGGTAACGCGTCCTGGAGAATCAGCGACCTTAGAGACGCCGATCACGGTTGGCCGGCAAGCCAAGCATGGCCGTTCGAAATATTTGGACCGTCCTGACCCAGATCATCATCGCCCTCGTCGTGGTGGCGTTGACCCTGTTCGTCATGGTTCTTTACTGGCCGCTCACGCGCACCAACGCGCGGCAGCGGATCGAATTGGCGCGCTTGGAAGCCGCAGTGCGCGATGCCCGCGAACAGGCCGCCGCCAAGATTCGGTACTGCCACGCCCTCGAACACGATCCCAAGACGATCGAGCGGGAGGCCCGCATTCAGCTTTCCCTCGCCCGCACCAACGAGACCATCGTTCACTTCGTGGCCGGCCCGCCCACCCCGACGCCACGCCCTGCCATCCCCTGAGAGGAGCCGCCGGCCTGCCCGTGAACCGAGAGCCTCAGTTGTCAGCAGCCGACGCGGAGTTGGTCGAGCGCGCCCGGGCAGGCGACCTCGACGCGATGGAGGAACTGGTGAACCGCCATGAAGGCGCGGTGTATTCCCTCGCCCGGCGCATCGTGGGACACGACGAGGACGCGCAAGATGTCACCCAGCAGACGTTCCTCGACGCGATCGAACACCTCGACTCCTTCCGCGCGGAGTCGAAGTTCAGCACCTGGCTGTTGCGCATCGCCACCTATGCCGCGCTGAAGATCCTCCGCAAGCGGCGTGGACTCGAGATGGTGTCCCTGGAAGCCGCCACCGAGCCGCAAGGCGACGAGGGCACAATCCCCCATCCGGAATTCATCGCGGACTGGCGGCATTCGCCCGAGGAACTCGCCGCCCGCAGTGAGACGCGGCGTCTGATTGAGGAAGCCCTGGAGCAGCTCGACGACAAACACCGGCTCGTCTTTTTGCTGCGGGATGTTGAGGGATTTTCGGTCCGTGAGACTGCCGAGGCCCTTGGCATCAGCGAAGTGAACGTGAAGGTCCGTCTCTTGCGCGCCCGCCTGCGACTGCGGGAGCGCCTGACCCAGGCGTTCGGCGATTCGCTCCGGCGCGTGGCGCCCCATCGTCACTACGAAGTCGAATGAACGGCTGTAACTTCCCTCCGTCCGGAGGCTCCTTTCCCGAACGAACGCCATGAAGTGCGACGAATTGCTGGCAATGTTGAATGACTACGTGGACGGCGACCTCGAGCCGGGCGTCTGCGAGGAACTGCAACGGCATCTGGTCGGGTGCAATCCCTGTCAGGTGGTCGTGGACAACATCCGCAAGACCATCACGCTCTACAAGGCCGGCCAGCCCTACGAACTGCCGATCGAGTTTCGCCAGCGTCTCCACCAGGCCCTGCGCGAGCGCTGGCGGCAGACTCACCCTGACTGTTCTCCTCAACCTTGAAAGCCCTGCGCCTGATCATTGTGGGCGGCGTGGCCGGAGGCGCGAGCTGCGCCGCCCGGGCCCGTCGCCTGTCCGAAACCGCTGAAATCATCGTTTTCGAACGAGGGCCCCACGTGTCATTCGCCAACTGCGGGCTGCCGTACTTCATCGGCGGGGAGATCCAGTCGCGGGATGACCTGCTGCTTCAGACGCCGGCCAGTCTGAAGGCCCGCTTCAACCTCGACGTGCGGATCCAAACCGAGGTGGTCACCATTGATCGCACGGACCGTCGGGTTCGGGTGCGCGAGATGGCAACCGGCCGCGAGTACGACGAAGCCTACGACATGCTCGTGCTGGCCACCGGGGCAGCGCCGGTCCGCCCACCCATCCCCGGCCTGGATCGGCCCGGACATTTCGCCGTCCGCAACGTTCCGGACGTGGAGGCCATTGACACCTGGATTCGGGCCATGCCCGCGCCGGTCCGCGCCGTGGTGATTGGCGGCGGCTACATCGGCCTCGAGATGGCCGAGCAACTCAAACTCCGCGGACTCGAGGTCGCCCTGGTGGAAGCGCTGCCGCAGGTGTTGTCACCGCTCGATCCCGAAATGGCAGCGTGGCTGCAGGCGGAACTGCGCGCCCACCACGTCGCGCTGCACCTGGGCGACCCCGTAGCTTCGTTTGCGCCGCCGGCTCCGGGCGAGATCGCGCGGGCTTCCGTGGTCGTGCTGAAAAGCGGCTGCCGATTGCCGGCCGACCTCGTGATTCTCGGCCTTGGCGTGAAGCCTGAAGTGACCCTGGCACGTGCCGCCGGTCTGGAACTGGGTTCGTTGGGGGGGCTGCGCGTGAATGATCATTTGCAGACCAGCGATCCGGCGATTTACGCCGTGGGCGATGCCATCGAAGTCCGTGACCGGGTTACCGGCCAATGGACGCTCCTACCGCTCGCGGGTCCGGCGAATCGCCAGGGCCGCATCGCGGCAGACAACATTTTTGGCCGGCATTCCCACTATGACGGCACGCTCGGCACGGCCGTTCTGCGGGTGTTTGGGCTGACGGCCGGCTGCACCGGCGCCAACGAGAAGACGCTCCAGCGCGCCGGCATCGCGTATCAGGCGCTTTACCTGCATCCCGCCTCGCACGCCGGTTACTACCCCGGCGCGCAGCCGATTGCGCTCAAGGTCCTGTTTGCGCCGGATTCCGGGCGCTTGCTGGGCGCGCAGGCCATGGGCGCAGACGGCGTGGACAAGCGTCTCGACGTGTTCGCCACCGCGCTCAAGGCGGGCTTGACGGTTCACGACCTGGCGGATTTGGAACTGGCCTACGCGCCGCCGTTCGGCTCGGCAAAAGATCCGGTCAACCTGGCCGGCATGGCCGGACAGAATGTCGTCAACGGTCTCGTGACGCTGGCGCAGTGGCACGAACTGGCGACCCTCGACCCGGAGAAAACCGCGCTGTTGGACGTGCGGAATCCGGAAGAGTGCCGGGCGGGCGTGATTCCGGGATCCATTCAGATTCCGCTGGGCCAGCTTCGCCAGCGCCTCGCCGAACTGCCCAAGGACCGGGAGATCATTGTTCACTGCGCCAGCGGCCAGCGGTCGTATTTCGCCTGCCGGTTTCTGGGCCAGCGCGGCTTTCGCGTCCGCAACCTCACTGGGTCTTACCGGACGTGGAAGGTGGCGACCAACGTTGGGAAGTGCTGACTCGCCGCCACCGCATTCGGTGGCTGAATAGAGGCGGTACACAGAAGGTGCCTCGGTCACGCGCCGCTGGAATCGAAACCCAAGAATAACCGATTTACTTCGGCCGGCAGATTCCCCTCAGAACAAGTCCGAATACTCGGAATAGGTGATGTTGGACCAATCCTTGTAACCCGACTCGCCGTAAAAAGTCGGCATGTTGGGAGCGTAGGTGTAGTACCACCAACTGTCGAAGTTGATGCCAATGTCATCCGAACTGTTGGCGGCTAGACCTCGCTTGCGAGCGATCAGGAAGGTATGCTTCGCCCCCTTTTCGCCGGGCAGGAAGTCACCGACAATCGGCACCAACCCCAACAAGCCGTATTCGATGCTGGCCTCTCCATGCCCCATGAAATGCACCCGGTAGTAGGTCAGCAACGGCACATTCGGATCCTCGTTCCGTTTGCTTCGGATGTAAGTGGCAAACTGAACCGCATGGTCCACACACGCCCACGGGGCCCAGAAATACAGTCCGCCACCCATCACGTGCTGCATCTTAAACTGGTTTTCCCGGTACCAGTCCTGGAAGTGGCGCATGAGGCGGGCCGTTTCCTTGGCCGCCTTGGGCTCCTTGCCCCACAGAACGTGACTCCAAGCCCGGCAACCTGGATAAATCAGCCATGCCTTGAACACCTCCCAGTCGCCGCCCCCAATTCCAATCCAAGGACGGTTTCCGACGTACATCAGAGCCCCGATGACCAGGAAAATGGCGACCGCAATTCCGATGTTGATGATGACCGACTCACCGCTGGGATCGATCTGGTTCACCGGGTCGTTCCCGCCGAAGACGTAGCGATGCAGTGTTTCCGGCAGACTTAGTTCGCCGAACACCGGATCCACGGACGTGAACCGACCCGTACCCGGATCGTACGAGCGGGCGCGAAGATGGTACTGGCCAATCCCGGCATCGAACATCTCGCCGGTGTGAAGAACCTTTGTCATGGCGGGGTTCGAGGACGTCGGGTTACCGCCCAGCATCATGCCAAAGGCGTCATAGCCGAAAGAACTAATGGCACTCCCCGCCTCATCCGCCACCTGCCTCGTCGAACCGTGGCCATCTGGCAGGAGATAATGGGTTGTGAGAGCGCCGTTGTCGCGGGTCTGCGCGAGCGGTGCGTCACCGAGTACGTAGGAGACGCTCGGCTTTGCGCCCACCGCTGGCAGTTCCTCCAGCACCTGTGAAACGCCGGTTGGATTCACCGTGTCCACGATGAAGACATTCGTGGTGGTGCCCACCGGCAGACCGTCAATCGAGGTGCTCGTTTCAGTGCGAACCCTCACTCCCTGCGCGTTGAGCGTATGGCGAGTCGTTTCAATCACTTCGCGCCCACTGTCGTTCCGGGTCGTGGTACTGGCCACCAGACGACCCGCGAGGTCGTACTCGAATTCCACCACCTCGGCCCGCGGTCCCGTGGTGGTCTTCCGCACCACGGCCCCGTTGGCGTCGTAGTCGTAAGTCGTGACCGACCCATCCAACCCCCACGTTGTCGTATCGAGCGCCGCGTAGGCAGCGGCTCGCTGGGCGATGGAGTTCAGGTCCAGAGGCAGCAGCGCCATTAGGGCTGCCAGGCCCCCCGCCAGGCAGCGCGGCAAGACTGCGTTGGTCGGGCTCAAACTGGTGGTCCACACCCGCAGCCGGCGCCAGAGCCGCCGGGGGATCAGCGCCACCGGCAGCAGGCATGAGAGGGCAAGCAGATATGGCAGCGACTCCATGAAGTACCATGTCCAGGCAACGGGCTGCGGCGGCGCGGCGAGCTTTGCTCCTCCGCGGCTGGGCGGCGGTACACGCAAGAACCCGGCTCCGCCCGCGCCCGCCCGGGAGACAACGTTGCTCTCCCACAACAAGCGGTCGTTTTCATCGTAGGCGTAAAAGGTCGAGAGCGTTTGCGTCCCGACGGCGACGCTTCGCGACAGCCGATTGCCAGCGAGATCATAGGTGTAGTGGGCGGCGTAGCCCGTGCCATCGGCAACATCCACCGCCTGCTCTTGGATCAGCCGCTTGATGGCGTCGTAGGCATAGGTAATCCGGTTGGTACGGAATCCGCCGCCATTCACGGCCGTGACCTCGGTAACGCCCGTCCGCAACCCGTCTGCCGCGAGCTGATAGTTGAACGCAGAGATCAGCCCCCCTGCTGGCCCGGTATGTGCCACCGAGATCAGCCGGTTGAGCGAGTCGTAGCGGTAAGTCGTGCGAATGCCGTTCGGCAAGGTCACGGTTTCCTTCTGACCGTTGGGCGTGTAGGTAAAGCGCGTGACCTCGGGCGCCGGCAGTTCCTCGCCGTGCCGCTTCAGCACGGTGACGGTCTGCAGCCGGCCGGCGGCGTCGTAGGTGTAGCGGAGGTCTGAATGGTCGGTCCAGACGCGCGCACGCCGACCGGTGATAGGATCGTGTTCATAGCGAATCTTGCCTTCGGGCGAAGCCACCTCGGCCAGTTTGCCAGTCAGATCATACTCGTAATCGGTGGCACCACGACTCTCCACCACTCGCGCCAGTCTTCCCCGGGCGTCGTAGAGGAAATAGGTCTCCTCACGGGGCACGATTGAACCGGAAGCAAGGATCACCTTGTTCGTGATCCGATTAAGCGCGTCGTACTTGAATTCCTGGACCCGGCCGACCGCATCCTTGTGACTCAGAAGGAGCCCTTCGGGCGAATGAACCCACTGCTGCGTTTGCCCCAAGGGCATCACCTTGGCACTGGGACGGTTGTAGATGTCATAGGTGAACGCCGTCACCCGACCTTTGGGATCCCGCACGGCCGCCAGATTGCCGTTGGGGTCATAGGTGTATTCAAATCGCGGCGACTCGACGGCTCCGCCATTCTCCGGGTTGACCACTGGCGGCAGGACCGCGGCAGTCATCCGGCGCGCCGCGTCGTACTCGAACCGTCGAGTGCGCCCGGCGGGATCGGTCGCTGAAGCGATGTTGCCAACCGGGTCGTAGCTCATTTCCGTGGACGTGCCGTCAGAGAAGACGGTGCGCGTCACCCGTCCCAGCGCGTCATGCAGCACGCGGGCCTCGTCGCCCGAAGGTGCCCGGAGCGCCGTCAGGCGACCGGCGGCGTCGTACTCGAATCGGGTGCGATTACCCAGAGCGTCCACCTGCGCGATCTTTCGACCGGCCGCGTCATACTCGTAGCTGACGCGAGCCCCGACTTCACTGAGGAGGTTGGTGATCCGCCCGGCCGCGTCGTAAGCAACCCAGTTGGTGGCAACCACCGCGCCACCGGCAGTCACCACACTACGGGTCAGCCCGCTTGGGGAGACAATCTCAACGATGACATCGCTCAGCAACTCGATGCCCCCGGCCCGTCCTGCGGCGTCGTAGGTGGTGCGGGTCGCACTGGCGGGGGTGCCGGGTGCGTGGCGTTCCGTGACGAGCACGGGCCGCCCCGCCGCGTCATAAACGGTGCGCACGACGTTGCCGTCGGGGAAGCGTGTCTCGATCTGGCGTCCGGCCGCGTCGTAGGTGTAGCGGGTGGTGTTCCCGCGAACATCGGTCGCGGCCACGACCTGCCCCAACGCGTCGTAGGCCAGGGTGCTTTCGCGGCCGTCGGGATGGATCCGGCGCACCTCCTGGCCGTTGGCGTCGAAAACCCGGGTGGTGGCAATCGTGCGCACGTCCGCCAAGTTGGTGGGATTAATCCACTGATACGCGGTGTTGGTCGCGTTGCCGGCCGAGTCGAATCCCGCCAGTTGCAGCGGCGAACCCGCGCTGCCCAAAGACGTGTACCGGCCAGAGACATCCCGCTCCAGGCGACCCACGGTGGCGCCCGTCGCGTCCTTCATGGTTATCGAGCGGCCGGTCGCGTCGTACGCAGCAGTGACCCGGTTACCCAGCGGATCCGTGGAGCCGACGTATCGCCCCTCGCGGTCGAATTCGTTGGTCGTGGTGCGCCCCAACGGATCGGTCTCGGCCACCGGATTGCCCGAGGCGTCGAACTGGAACTGGGTCACGTTACCGAGCGGATCCGTGACGGAAGTGCGGTTGCCGCTGGCATCGTACGTGAACCGGGTGGTGTTGCCGAGCGGGTCCGTCTCCGACAGGACCTGGTTGCTTGCATCGAATGTTCGCAGCGTCGTCCGCCCCAGGGCATCCACCTGGGCCACCACGTTGCCGCGCTCGTCGTACGTCAGTTGCGTCGGATTGCCGAGTTGATCAAACACGGTCTCCGTGCGGCCCGCAATGTCCCGGGAGATCGAAGTCCGATTACCGAACGCGTCGCGGGTCGCGACCAGGCGGCCAGCGGCATCGAATTCCGATTTGAGAACGGAAACGCCTCGTGGATCAACAACCTCGGTCAAATAGTGCGGGAAGCGGGGGTGATCGTAACGATAGGTGGTTGTCGAATAGACCGGTGCCCCCGGCTCGCTGGCGTCCGTCAGCTTGTTGACCTTGATCAGATTGCCCGCGGCATCGTACTCGTAAGTCACCGCCGGCGGTCCGACAGGGAGACCTTGGGCGTTCAGAGCCTCCGGCGTGTAGATGGCCTGGATGCGGTTCCGCGCGTCCCGTTGGAACAACATGCCCGCCGCCGGTTCGCTCGTCTTGTCGTACGAGACAATGTTCTTCAGCGCCGTCCCGTCGCGGACGAAGTCAGTCCGTTCGCCGCCCGGCTCACTGATCCGACTGAGGAAAGCTTTGCCGTAGGCGTGAACGTAATTCCCCAATCCGCTGCCTGACCCAGTGATCATCCGCTCACCCAGGTCTTCGCGGTCCACGCGGTATTGGGTGCCGTTCTGGAGCGTCAGGATGAAGCCAGGGAAATCAAAATTGTCGGCGTCCACATAAGGTCCAGCCGCCTCCCAGTAGGCGGGGAGACTGAACAGCTTGACCATGTTCGGCGACACGGTCGGGACCAGCGTGGCGTTGACGCCCTGCGGCGCCGTCCAGACCGCTCGGAGCCGGAACATGCCACCCGGTTGCAACGAATAACGGAAGGTCACCCGCCGACCGGTGTCGGGCATGTCCAGCGTAACGTCACGTCCCCCGCCTGTGCGGAGACTGAAGAACTCACCGAACAGATCCTGCTCCCGCACGCGCTGTTCGTTGATTTTGGCATCCAAGTCATAAACCGAGTAGCTCCACGAGTAGCCGAAATCCGCCGCGGTCGCGTTCAACGAGTCGTAGGTCCGGAACACCCGCAATCCAACGCCGCGCAGAGGCAGCACGACGTCTTGCTCGCTGAAGGTCAACTGTCCCAGCTTCAACGAAGTGTCGAGAGCGATCTCGGCCGCGGTGGCGACCGTTTGGCCACCTCCCCGCACGGTCAGATTCAGGGTGTAGGTGCCGTTCCGCACCAGGGTAAGGTCCAGTGTACCGAGGCTTCCGCCCGGCGGTACGCGGCCTTCCCGCCAGCCCGAGGCGTTCACGGGCTTCGGCGTGACATCCGCCACCTGCATGCCGTTCTCGTCGTGCAGCGTCACCCGGTATGCCACCGGATCAATTGCGTCCGGATCGTCCGCCGTGCCGCGCAGCTCGAAGAATCCCGTCTCAATCCGCGTGGTCTCGGTGTCGGACAGATTCGCCAGCGCGGCGATGGGCGGGTTGTCCCGACCGCGCACGGTGAACGTGGCGGCGGCGAAACCGGACTTCCCGGCCGGATCCGTCGCCAGGAAGGTCAGCCGCTCGGAGGCCAGGGTGCCGGCCGGATAGGTCACCGTCGCGACGCGGTTCTCATCAATCGAGACCGTGAACTGGCTGGTCCCGGTCACCGACCAAGTCAGAGCCTCCGTCGGGTCGTTTGGATCGAAGACGTAGTTGTCGAGCGGGATGGCCACAAAGGGCGCCGGGCCGATGACGGTCTGATCCGGGATCGGGCGAACCACCGGTCCGTCCGTGGCAGCATCAAACACCACCACGTCGAAGCGCTGCGTGGCCGCGCCGCCCTTGCCATCGGACGCGGTCACCGTCACCGGGTGACTGCCAAATTGCGCCGCCGTGGGCACCCACGTAATCACGCCGCTGTTTGGATTGACCGCCATCCCCGCCGGCTGCGCCGCGAGGGCGAAGGTGATGGGGTCACGATTCGGATCCTCCGCCGTCACGGTGTAGGAGTAAAAGACGCCGGGCGACGCCATCAGCGCGGGCGACGAAGTGATACGGGGCGGCAGGTTCTGGTACTCACGAACGGTCACCGACCAGCTCTGGTACCGGCCGGCACCGCGATTGTCCTCCACAATGGCCTGAACGAAAAACGACCCAGCGGCCGTGGGCGTCCAGCGGATCAGCCCGGAGTTCGGGTCCACGGTCATGCCTGCGGGCGCCTGACCGAGACGGTATTTCAGCGGGTCGCCATCCGGATCGTTGGCCTGCAGAGCGTACTCGTACAGCACGGTGGTCATGCCCTCGAAGGCAGGCGTCGAAGTAATGGCCGGCGGGTGGTTCGCGCTGGGATCGTCCGCACTCACGCGCACGGTGACCGGCTGACTGTCGTTCACGCCGTCGTTGACGATGAGTTGCACGACGTACTCACCCACCACGTCCGGCTGGAGCCACGCTTGCTCGGTGGCGGCCGCGTTCAAAAACGCCCGGCTGCCGACCGGAATGGAGATCACGCTCCAACGGTAGGTCAGTGGTCTGCCTTCGGGGTCACGCGAGCCGCGACCGTTAAACCCTGCGTACTCGCCGATGGCGACCCGCTGATCCGGTCCCGCGTCAGCGACGGGCGGCTCGTTGGCCGTGAGGTCCGCCGCAGCACTGAAACGATTGTTGGTCTCACTGATTTCCGGATAAAGCCCCGTCCCGTCACCTTGATCGTCAGCGACCACGAAAACGGTGTGGGCGGCAATCGGCGGTCCGAGCCACTCGATGGTGAGGTCTTCGAAGGTGCCGACCCGCAACTCGCCCGCCGAGTGCGCGACGCCGAGCAGCGCGCCCCCCGCCAGCGGGTCGCCGTTGTAGAACGCCAGCGGCACACCCGCGGCCACCGGGACCAACCCGGCGTTGCCCAGCCGGGCGGTGAGCCGCGCCTTTTCCGGCAGTCCGGAACGGTCCACGCGCAGGAACGACGCCGTGAGATCCACCACGGGCGGCACATTCGTGTTGGCGTTGAAACCGGCCCGGCGGATGTTGTTCGCCTCGTCGTACTCGGGCACCACATTCTCGCCGTCGAGATACGCCGAAAGCGGCGCGCCCGCGAACAGCGCCTGCCCGCGCAGTCCGATTTCGATCCAGGCGACAAAGCCCTGCCGCAGGCCGGCGGGGACGTTGCCGACCGCCACCACCGGATCGGTATTGGTGGAGAACTGGCCGTTCGCGTCGGCATCCACGAAGACGGTGACGGTGAACGGCACCGGCACTTCGTCCGCGCCGTTGTTGCGGAAGTCCACCCGCACCGTCCCGCCCAGGGCCAGCGTCTGCGGATCCACGGTGACGTTGGTCATCACGATGGCCAGCGGCTCGAGATCCATCTCCGGTCCGAGCGGGGTCGTGACCACCAGCGTCCAGGATTGGTCGGTGGCGTCACCCCGGGAATCGGTGACCCGCAGCACGACGGGGTTCGGCCCCACGTCGGCGTCGCCCGGCAGCCAGTCCATCGCTCCCGTGCCCGGGTTGACGGTCATGGTGGCGGGACCTTGCGCCAACTCGAAGGTGAATCTGTCGCCGTTCAAATCCGTCACGGCGGGCACATAGCGGTACGGCTGGCCCGCGCGCACGAGCAGCGGCGGCTGGCTGCTGATGGTCGCCGGGGAATTGCGCGCCGTGATGGCGAAGGTTTCCCACGCCTCGCCGCCGCGACCGTCGCGAACCCGGAGGGTGGCGACGTAATCCCCCACCTCGCGGAAGGTGTGCGTCACCAGCGGTCCGGTGGTCCGGCTGCGATCGCCGAAATCCCACTCGAAGGTCAGCGGATCACCGTCCGCGTCGGTCGTCGCCGTGGCATCGAAGGTGATTTCCGTCAGGGCAAGGGGTGACGGATCCGAAACGGTCGCCACCACCACCGGCGGCCGGTTGGCGGGTCCGACCGTGACGGTGAAGTTGGCCGTGCCAACACCCCCGCGCCCGTCCACCACGAGAAGTTGTCCGTCGAACGAACCCTGAGCCGCATAGGTGTGCGCGGCGCGGGACGGCGCCTCGGCATCGGATTCTCCATCGCCCCAGTTCCAGGTGAACGTCAGTTCGTCGCCGTCCAGATCGAAAGAGCCGGTGCCGTCGAGCGTGAGCGGCTCGCCCAACCGGATGGCAAAGGCCGGACCGCCCGCGATGACCGCAGTCGGGGCGCGGTTCGGGCGCAGGATGGATACATTCGCGCGGGCCGTGGCGGTGCCGCCGTAGCCGTCGTTGACGAACAGCGACGCGAGATAGTGGCCCGCGGCCGTGTACACGTGAACCGGGTTTGCGTTGGTCGAACTGCGGCCGTCGCCAAAGTTCCAGATGATCCTCAGGTTGTGCCCGTCCGGATCGGCGGTCCCGGCGGAGGAGAACTGGACGGGCTCGCCCAACACGGCCACATAGGGGCCGTTGGCGGAGGCGGTCGGCGCCGCGTTATCCGCCGGGAACACCACCACGGAATAGGTCAACACGTCGCGCCCGCCCTCCGCACGGACTTCAAAGGACAACGTCTGACTGCCCAGTTGATCCTCGGTGGGCGTGAACTGCACCAGTCCAGTGGCGGGATTCACGGTGAGGTTCGTTGGGCCTTCCAGTATCCCGAAGGTGAGTGCGTCGCCGTCCGGGTCCACCGCCTCGAGGGTCACTTCGTACAATCGGCCCACCTGGCCCAAGCGCAGCGGGGTTGAAAGGAAGGCCGGCGGCCGGTTGTCGGCATCGCGCGGACGGGAGACAGCCAGGCGGACATCGGAAACGCCCAGCGGCTCCGGGCGACTGAACGAGTACACCAGCAGGCGGTAGAAGTACTCGACGCCCATGACGACGTTCGTGTCGAGGAACGTGGCGTAGTCGCTCTCCGTGCGGCCGATCTCGACGAAACCGCGCTGCGGACCCACCGTGCTGCGCAGCACCACGGCGTAGTCGCCCGCCTTGGTCCAAGTGAGCTGGATCTTGTTTTCCTTGGGTCGGACCCGCAGATCGGTCACGACTCGCTCGTACACGAAGGCAGATGTGAAGTCGTCCGCGGTGAGGTTGGTCAGACCCAACTCCGGGAAGACGATCGAGGTGCAGAACACCGACGCCGAGGGCC
>CALJWR010000089.1 GCA_937976685.1 uncultured Verrucomicrobiae bacterium | reverse complement strand
TTCCAGCTGGAATACTCCTGGAACCGCTCGCTGGACAACGTGCCGATCGTGGGCGGGCCGCAGAATCCCTGGAACGCGCGGGCCGACCGGGGCAACTCCGACCAGGTACGCCGACACATCTTTACTGCCGCCTATAGTTACGAGCTGCCGTTCGGGCCGGGCAAGCCGTGGCTGAACCGTCGAGGCGCCGTAGGGCAGGTGGTGGGCGGCTGGCAGATCGCCGGCATCACCTACCTGCGCACCGGGCCGCCGTTCTCGGTGAGTTTCTCGGCGACGCTGCCGGGCTGGCTGGGCGGGCGCGCCGACGTCTTACGGGATCCGAAGCTGCCGCGCTCGGAGCGCTCGATCTATCGCTGGTTCGACGCGAGCGCCTTCGCGGTGCCGGCGCCATACACCTGGGGCAACTCCGCCCGCAACATGCTGTTTGCGCCGGGGGACATCGTCTTTGATGTGAGCGTGCTCAAGGACTTCTCCCTCTACGAGCGGGCCCGGGTGCAGTTCCGGGCCGAGTTCTTCAACCTGCCGAACCACGCCAATTTCGGCGGCCCGGCGGCGAACATCTCCGTGCCGGCCAGTGTCGGCCGCATCACCAGTGCGGGCGACCCGCGCCAGATCCAGTTCGGCCTGAAGGTGCTCTTCTAGCGTTCGGCATGCGGAAAGCCGTTCTCCTGCCGGGGCTGTGCGGAGCGGTCGCCGCACAACCCTGGCGGGAGGGCAAGCCGCCGCCCATCTTCGTAATCGCCGGCGCGGACGCCAGCATCGATTTGCGCTCCCGTTGCGCCGGGCACGAACTCTGGCGCCTGGCGCTGCTGAGCGCTCCGGGGCCAGCGGCTTGACGGCGAGCGTTCGGGCCCGACATGGCTGACGGTGCAGAGACTGGAAAGCAAGGCGTCGCTCGCCCGCGGTGGCTGAGGCGGCCGGGTGTGCGGGCCAGCAGCCGGGTCGTCGAGTTCGAAGAGCGCCTCTTCTGGACCATTTTCGACCGCCAGGAGTGCTCTCGCGAGGAGCTCCGGCGGCTGCATGGCGTGAGCCCCGCCACGGTCTCGCGGGCCGTCGCCATTCTGGTTGAGCACGGGCTCGTCGTGGAGGTGCTCTCCGCGCCGGAAGGCCGCGGCCGGCGGCGAGGCCTGCTGCGGGTGAATCCGTCGCTGGTGAGGCTCCTGGGTGTCGAGATCGACTTCGACCGGGTGACGGCGGTGGTGGTCGATGCGGCCGGCAATTTGCTCGGGCGCGGCGCCCGAAGCTGCGAGGCAAAAGAGGGCATCGATGCGGTTCTCGGCCCCTGTGACGAGGCGATCGAGGAGGCTCTGCGGGACGCCGGAATCAACGCACGGGCTGTCCGCTATCTGGGCATCGGCCACCCCGGGGCCTTCGATGCGGAAGGCGAGGCGTGCCTGCTGTGGGCCGGCGCGCCGGCCTGGACCGGGGTGCCGGTCCGATCCGTTTTCGAGCGCCGGTATGCCCGGAAGGTCGCCCTCGTCGACCGGTCCCGGGCCTACGCGCTTGCCGAGCGGCGCGCGTCACCTCCCGACGGCCGTCATCCGTACGCGCTCTACGTGATCGCCGGCACGGGCGTCGGCTGCGGCATCTTCATTGACGGGCGGCTTTATCGCGGCGCGTCGGGCTCCGGCAGCGAGATCGGCCACATCGTGGTCGATCCGTCGGGGCCTCGCTGCGAATGCGGCAGGAACGGCTGTGTCCAGGCTTACGCCGGTTCGCCGGCGATTCTGCGGGCGGCGTCTCCGGGCGGCGAGTCCGAGGCGGAGCGCACCGTCGACGACGTCGCGCGGGCGGCCCGCCTCGGAGATCCTCTGGCGGCGGCGGCCATGGGGCGCGCGGCCTGGGCGCTGGGCGCGGGCATCGCCAACGCCGTGCAACTGCTGAATCCCTCGCTGGTGGTCCTTGCCGGGCGCGTGGCGCGCGGCGGCGGCCGGCCCATGCTCGAGCGCGTGGAGGCCATCGTCCGGCAGGAGTGCGTGCCGACTCTGGTTGAAAGGCTCGCCTTTCGTCTGGCGCCCGCGCGGAAGGACATCGCCGCGGTCGGCGCGGCCCTTCTCGCCGCCGAGGAAGCGATTCAGGAGGTGGTCTGCCAGCGGCTTTACGGCGCGAGAAATCGCGCCTGAAGCCCGCGAGGACGAATCCGGGGGCCTAGCTGGTCAACCTCTCGCGGTGGGCCCAGACCTTTTCGAAGGCCCGGACCCACTGCTCGACGAGCTCAGGTGCATCTTCGTAAAGCAGCGGCATGAAGATGTGCGTCTTGTTGACCTGCTCGTTGCCCGGCATCGATTTGGGGATCGTGGGCGGATGGTGCCACCACTTGGCCTCCGAGTAGATCTTGAGCTTGTGCTGCTCCGGGTAGTCCCAGATCGTGGCGCGCACGCCCTCGGCCTGGAGCGCCTTGAGTAACGCATCGCGGCGGAAGCCCGCCTTCTTTTCATCGAGCAGCAGCATGTTGGCGTAATAGTAGACGCGCTTCTGGTCTGGCCGCAGCCGCGGCTCGCTCAGGCCGGGCAACTGCGTCAGCCGGTCGTTGAGCGCGCGGACGTTCTTTTCCACCTTCGCATTCAGGGCGTCGAGCTCCCGCAACTGGACGCGCCCGATGGCCGCCGCAAACGGATGCATGCGGTACTTCTGCCCGAAGCCGGTGCCTTCGTAGGCCCGGACCGGGCTATCGGCCGGGAACTTCGGCGGGTCCTCGTAGTGGCCGAAAGCGGCAGCGCGCTCGAAATACTCGCGCGTTTGATAGAGCCCCATGCCGCCCTCGACCGTCGGCATCACCTTGCTCGTCTGGAAGCTGAAGATGCCCATCACGCCCCAGACGCCCATCTTTTTGCCCTGCATCTCGGCGCCGTGCGCATGGGCGGCGTCCTCGAGCAGAATGAGTCCCTTCTCCTTGCACCAGTCCTGGATCTTGTCCATCTCGCAGGGCAGGCCCCAGGAGTGCATGACGCAGACCGCGCGGGTGCGCTTGGTGAGCTTGCGCTTGGCGTCTTCAAGGTCGAAGCAGGCCGTGCGCGGATCGATGTCGATGAAGATCGGCACGCAGCCGAAGAAGCGCATCGCCAGGCAGGTGGAGAAGAAGGTGTAGGAGGGCACCATGATCTCGCTGCCCGGGGGCAGATCGAGCGCGAAGTACATGCTGGTGAGAGCGCTCGAGCCGTTCATGTGGGCCTTGACGAAGGCCGACTTGGTGTATTCCTGCCACTCCTTTTCGAACGCGGGCAGCTCTTCGTAAAAGCGGTTGGAATCGATCAAGGCGTGCAGCGCCTGCTTCTCCGCCGGGCCGTAACGTGGCCAGCGCGAGAGCGCGATCTGCCGGTCCATCGGAAAGGTGACCGTCTTCGGTCCCCCGTCTAGCGCCAATGTTTCGCGGCGCAAAGCCGCGGCAGCCACGGCCGCCCCGCCCGCCGCCACAAAGTGCCTGCGAGTTTGCCCTTGATTTTCCTTGGCCATGCGTGCTCCGTCCTCAGTGGCGAGTCCGCGCAGACCCTGTACCCCTCACAGGCACGGTGCGCCTCGCCAAGCTTGACGCCTTCATCTTACTGGTTCTGTCGCAAGGCCGTCAACCACGCCAGCGGCCCCATGACGCGGAGATCCAAGCACCGCGCCGAGACCGTCACGTCGGCGGCATTTGTTTCTGAAAGCTAACTCACGCTTTTTGAGAGCGTTTAAGTACTGCGGGCTCCGTTACAGCCGCGGGCGATTTTTTTGCAATTTGCACAATATTCGACAGCGTTTTATTCACGGAATTGGAAAGATCAAGCTAGAATAACCCCAGGAGGTTTAACAACTCGAACATGGTTGGGCGTATCATCGCTGCCGCTTTCTATTTACTCGCGTGTCTGGCTCCGGCTTGGGCGCAGAACATCGCTGGAACCATCACCGGTTCGATCCAGGATATCTCGGGCGGGGCGATCGTGGGCGCCACGGTCGTCGTCACGAACGAAGCCACCGGTATCGAGTTTCGGACTCAAACAAACGAGGCCGGCATTTATGTGGCGCCGAATCTGGCGCCAGGCAGCTACATGGTGGCGGCCGAGTACGCCGGCTTCAAGCGGAACGTGGCCCGCAGCGTCCGGTTGCTGGCCAACCGCACGGTGCGCGTGGACCTCGCGCTCGAGCCTGGCACGGTGACCGAGGCCATCGAGGTGCAGGCCTCGGCGCCGGTGGTCAATTCCGAGAGCGCGACGATCGGCAATATCATCGAGTCTTCGGTGATCACGGCCCTTCCGTTGAATGGCCGCAGCCTAGACCGGCTGGTGCGCATCTCCGCCGGCGTCACCACCGACAGCGCCTCCAACCCCCGTGTCGCCGGCAGCGCTTACTGGGGCGGCATCCAGTTCACCGTGGACGGCGCATCGTTCAACGACGTCGGCAACGGCGGCGGGGTGTACTCGTATCGCCACGGGTTGGTGACGACGCCGTCGGTGGATTCCATCAGCGAGTTCAAGATCGACTCCAACAATCAGAAGGCCGAATTCGAGGGCGCCGTCTCCGCCCTGGTGGTCACCAAAAGCGGCACCAACGAGTTTCATGGCTCGCTGCTGTGGTTCAATCGGAACAAGGCCTACGCGGCGAAGAACTTCTTCGCCACGCATCTGCCGAAGCCGCCGTTCAACCGCAACGAGTTCGGCTACGCGGTGGACGGGCCGATTGTCAGGAACCGGACGTTCTTCCATCACAGCTACGAAGGGTTGCGTGAGCGGACCTCGCCCACCTACACGCTGTCCGTGGCTACCGCGGCGATGCGAGAGGGCGACTTCGCGAGGCTTCCGACGATTATCGATCCGCTGAACCAGCAGCCGTTCCCCAACAACCGGGTCCCTGCCGCGCGCATCGACTCGCGCTCGAAGGCGCTGCTCGATTGGGTCCCGTTGCCGAACGCCGCCGGGACCGGCCCGGCGGGCACCCTGAACAACTACATTTTCAACAGCAGCAACGTGGGCGACGTCAATCGCTACTTTGTCCGGCTCGATCATCGCTTCACGGACCAGGACGCCATTTGGGTGAACTTCAGCTCGTCGAAGGGCTTTCCCTACTGGATCGCCACGGCCTCGCCGGCGCGGTATGGCTCCTGGCAGCAGTGGTTCCTGGTGCAGAGCGCCAGCGCCACTTACATGAAGAATTTCAGCCCGACGACGCTGAACGAGTTTCGCTTCGCTTTCCTGCGCAGCATCGTCGGCGTCGAGGGAATGAACCGGGAATTCGATCCGCGCTCCCTGTTCCCGGATCTCTATGCGCCCACCTATGGCGGCCTGCCGAATGTCAACATCAGCTCCCATGTCTCGATCGGCGATTACGGCGGCGGCCCGCGCGTACCGATGTTGACGCCCCAGTACATCAATAACACGACTCTGGTGCGCGGCAAGCACACCATCAAGATGGGCTTCGATTTTGCCAACAACCGCGTGGCTCGTCATCCTTTTATGGCCGGCCGATTCTCCGGTCTTGCGAACAATGCGGCGTTGGGTCGGTTCGACTTCAACGGCCGGTTCACCAACGACGACCTGGCGCGGGCGGCGCAACCCGCCCATGCCTTCGCCGATTTCCTGCTGGGCTATCCGAACTTCGCCTATCGGTCGACCCCCAGCCCACCGCTTCTGTGGTACTCGACGCGCTACAGCGTCTACATCCAGGATGACTTTCAGGTTTCGCCGCTGCTGACGCTCAACTACGGCGTCCGTTACATGGTGCAGACGCCCTGGAAAGAGCGCGACCGGGCGGGCTCGAACTTCGATTTCGCCTCCAGCCGCCTGTTCATCGCGGCGGACCGGCTGCCACCGCAGGCGCAAGCCCGGCTCATGCAGGCCTACCCGATCGTGCTGGCCAGGGACGCCGGGCTGCCCCAGAACCTGCTCGAGACCGACAAGAACAACTGGGGTCCGCGCCTGGGCTTCGCGCTGCGGCCGTTCCGGGACAGCCGCACGGTGATCCGCGGCGGCTTCGGCGTCTACTATAACTTCCTGCCGGTGTGGATCGGCTTCAACCAGATGGGCTTCAACAACCCGCCGTTCCTTCTGGCGGAGAGTTTCGAATCGGCGGCGGGGCGAACGCCGTCGCTCACGCTGGCGCGCCCGTTTCCGGGGGCCGGGGCGATCTCGCCGAACCCGAGCCTGACGGCGGTGGAGCGCAACATTCGCAACAGCGAGTCCTACCAGTGGAACTTCACCCTGGAGCGCGAGCTGCGGCCGAATCTGGGCGTGCGGGCCTCCTACGTCGGCAACAAGTCGACGCACCTGCCCTGGTATAACTACGAGATGAACCTGCCGAAGGTGCAGCAGGCGGGGGCGTTGCAGGCGCAGCGACCGTTCCAGCCCTGGTCGAGCGTGCTGGTGCTGGCCGGCGGCGGCGATTCGAACATCCACCAGTTGCAGCTCGAGGCGATTCAGCGCTACCGGGCTGGGCTGACCTTCCAGCTGGAATACTCCTGGAACCGCTCGCTGGACAACGTGCCGATCGTGGGCGGG
>CALJWR010000088.1 GCA_937976685.1 uncultured Verrucomicrobiae bacterium | reverse complement strand
CAATGAGCATCTCTACGGCATGATCCTTGAACTCCTTGTCATACGGTTGATGACTCTTCCCCGTCTGATTCATCTTACCCTCCTGTCTGTGTCAGTATAACCGCTTCGCTACACTGGCCCAATAAAAGGGGTAAGATTCAACCAGAGGGCCGCACTTCGCTGCCACTCCCTTCCGGAAAGAAACCGAGCAAGGCGAAGGTTGCCCTTGGAGGTGCTGCCGTGTGTGTAAAATGCCTGCTTCCGCTCGTCTTGGGGCTTGGCCTCCTGAAGATCGGCCCATCCGCCGCGGACACCATCTGGACCTCGCCGATCACGAATGCGGTCACCTGGACAGCGGCCGGAAGTCCGCACACCTGGGGCTTCGGCGATCTGTGGATCAATGCCGGGGGGGACGTGACCATCGAGCCGGGCGCGGTCGTACAGATGCCGAGCGGCGGCGTGGTTCGCGTAGAGGCTGGCGCGCGGCTGCGGGCGCTGGGCTCGACGGACACGCCTATCCGCTTCGGCGGCGTGAGCGACGCCGCCCCCGGCGGTTACGTCTTCTTCAGCTCAGCGCTAGAAAGCCAGTTCCGATTCTGTCATTTCACGAACCTGAAGGGGATTCGCGTGCTGCCCCAGTCGCCCCAGGGGAATCACCTCTTTGAACACTGTGTATTTCGGAAGTTCACGGACCACGCCATCTACCTCGAAAACGCTCCCGCCCGCATCCTGCACTGCATGTTTCTCGACGGCGCCAGCGACAAGTACGGCGTGCGCATGTACTGCAGTGTGTTCACCGACGAAACCTGTCCGACCATCTGGTACAATGCCTTCGAGCGCAACGGCCTCGTGGTCGTCGCTGCTAACCACACCACCTTGGCCATGAACAATTGGGATTTCTTCCGGTTCAACCGCGTGGGCGGCGGGACCGGCATAGCGCTCGGAGGGGGGCGGACCCCTGGGTTCCAGAAATTTCTCCTGCTGGACTGTGATCTCGGTGATGCGTCGCCAAGCCTTCACGTTTACGCTGATAATGGATGGGCCGGCGGCGTTGACGGCCGCATCGAGCGCTGCCGCCTGTTATCTCTCACGCAGTACAGCCAGAACGTGGGAGGTTTGACCAACCTCGCCAACAACTACTGGGGCACCACGAACATGGACGCGATCGCCGCCGCTTTGTTCGGTGGCACGGTCTCGACGAACGCCGCGCTGCCGATTTCCACGACCAATCTGTTCCCGCAGGCGGATGTGGATGGCTCGGACAATGGCAACCTGACCCGCCAGGCGGATGCGGACCTTGTGAAACAGGCCGTCGTCGGCCTGATCTCGCTGACGCCGGAGCAGCAGGCCATCGCCGACGTGGACCGCAACGGAGTGGTGGATACGCGGGATGCCCTCCTGATCGAATCCTACATCAACGGCCTGATGTGGAAACTCCCCGTCCCGTGAGGCGGCCATGCGACCGCGCCACTTTCTGCTGCTTGTCCTGGCTGCCGGCGGCGCCGCGGCGGAAAACCGCCTGATCCTTGAGGCCGGACCCGGCGACTGGCGGCCGGGCAGTTATCGCGACGTCACCGTGCTGGCTGCGACCGAAGCCCGCCCGCTGGGCGCCGCGCGATTCGACATCCTGGTCAGCAACACACAGGCGCTGCGCCACGTGGCGGTATTCGGAGACCAGATCATGGCTCGCGGAGGGCTCGTTCCCCTCTCCGATGCCACGCCCGGTTCGGCGCCTTCGCTGACCAGCGTGGCCGCGTTCAATGCCGTCCGCCCCGATGCGCCGCTGGGCACGAATCGCGTGGCCACGTTGCGGTTCCAGGTGACTGGCGAGCCGGGCGCAAACTGTACGATCATTCTGACCAACGCCGAGCTCTGGAGCACGGCCGCCCTGCCCACCAACGAGACCGCCGCGATCGCCCCCTGCCGCCCGCTGGACCTGGCCTCCAACGCCATGGAGTATTCGTTGACCATCTCCGGAGCGGAAGGCCACGCACTAAACGTCGCCGGTTTTCCTTCGGAATGGCAAAAGGGGAAACTCTATCCGATCCGCTTGACCGGAGACGCCGCCGGGGAATTTCTTTCGGGGTTCGACGCGACGCTGTCCTATCCGACGGGCGCGCTGGAAGTGCTCGACGTCTCCACGCTCGACCGGCAGCGCCCCGTCACCTGGTCGGCTGTCGGCGGGCAGACCCGCCTCCTCGGTGTCCAAGGTTCAACGCTGCGCGAGGGATCCGGGGCACAAGATTTGGCCACCGTCTGGCTGGCCGTCCGCGATACGCCACCCGCCGCGGGCGAGGAAGTCACGCTCTCCGCCGGACGCCTCCTGACGGCGCCCGCGTTGGACAGCCATATCTTGCCGGTCTCCAATGTCACCGTTTCGGTCACGCGGGTTGCTCCTTCGCAGCGGGCGATACTGACCCTCCCGCCCTCAACGAACATTCACTTGAACAGCGAATTCGAAACCCCCGTGGCGGTCGAGGTCGAATCATGGCCCCCCTGGCTGGTCGGCGGCTGGCTCACATTCGACCCTGCCAAGGTGATCGTGGTGGATATCCAGCCTACCGGACTGCTCACCGAAGCCGCGTTTACCACCGACACCAATACCTTCACCAGCGGCCTCGTGCCTTTCGTGTGGTCCGATTTCAGCCGGGCCGATCTGGAAACCAACGGCGTGCTGGAATTGATGAACATTCGCTGGCGGGTTACCGGCGGCACGCTGGAAAGCGGCACGGTACTGAGCGAGCTATGCCTCGCCGACGGCATCTGGAACGGCTGGGATACCGCAGCCCTCATGACCAACCTGCCATTCCTCATCCGCTTCAGCCCCACCGACATGGATGGCGACGGCATTCCGGACTGGTGGGCGATCCAGTATTACGGCGGCGAGACGAACGTAGCGGCCGACGGCGACACCGACTTCGACGGGATGACGGCGTGGGAGGAATACGTGGCGCGGACCGATCCGACCAACAGGCTGTCGCTCTTGGAAATGCTGTCCATCGCGAGAGCCGGGCCCGATGTCTCGGTCACTTGGGCCAGTGTGACGGGCGTGATCTACAGGCTGCGTAGAAGCACCAACCTGTGGGAGGCGTTTGACGCGGTGGTAGCTGACGGGATCGAGGCGTCGGCCTCCACGCACGCCTTCACCGACACCAACGCGCCTCCCGGACCGGCGCTTTTCTATCGCGTGACTGTCCCGGTTCCGGCTCCGTAAACGGGGCCTTGGCTTGACGCTCGTTGCGCCCTCGCCTACGCTACGGTTCCGTGAGCGTCGGCCCCACCGTCAAGCTGCTTGTGTTTGTGGGCGTGGCGGCGGTTTGCTTTTGGCGGTTGGGCGCGACCCCGCTTTACGAAACCGACGAAGGTTTTGCGGCCACGCGCGCCGATAGCTTCTACCGTCACGGCACGTGGCGGTTGTCGTATGACGACGTGGCGGACGATCAGCCGCAGTTTCGCAAGCCGCCCTTTGAATCTTACCCCTTTTATTGGGCCAGTGTAGCGAAGCGGTTATACTGACACAGACAGGAGGGTAAGATGAATCAGACGGGGAAGAGTCATCAACCGTATGACAAGGAGTTCAAGGATCATGCCGTAGAGATGCTCATT
>CALJWR010000087.1 GCA_937976685.1 uncultured Verrucomicrobiae bacterium | reverse complement strand
CGGCAGTACCAAGGTCAACGGCCCGGGCCAGAACGCCACGGCCAACCGATCCGCAAGGGACGGCCAGGCGGCGGCGCAGGCGCGGGCCATCGCCACGTCAGCCACATGGACAATGATGGGATTGTGGGCCGGACGCTCCTTGGCCGCAAAGATGCGGGCGACCGCCGCCGGATCGAAAGCATTCGCGGCCAGTCCGTACACGGTTTCCGTGGGCAGCGCTACAAGGTCGCCGGCCCGCAACCGAGCTGCGGCCCGCGCCACCGCCGCCGCGAAGAGGGCGGGCGTGTGGATCTCGAGCACTTGGGGCGACGCGGTCATGCGTGGCGAATTTCCCGTTCCGGCGGCGCGCCCGCAAGGGAGGAGTCGCCGGCAGGATTCCCAGTGCCTCGATTGGTCGCCCCTACTCCGGTTCCTCCCGCCAGCGCGGCGCGAGATTGTTGGCGACGCCCAGATGGTCCAACACCCGGGCGACCACGGTGTCCACCACTTCCACGACGGTCTTCGGGTTGGCGTAGAACGACGGATTGGCCGGCAGAACGGTCGCTCCCGCCAGCAGCAGCAGCTCCATGTTCTTCACCTGGACGAGGCTCAACGGCGTCTCGCGCGGCACGAGGATGAGTTTTTTGCGCTCCTTGAGCATGACGTCCGCCGCGCGCAGGAGCAGATCGTCGCTCAATCCGTGCGCGATTCGCCCCATCGTGCCCATCGTGCAGGGAATGACCACCATCGCATCGAAGGCGTTTGAGCCGGACGCGAACGGTGCATTCATGCTCTTAAGATTGTGAGTGACGGCGCCGGCCGGCACGCGCAGCCCGTCCGGCAATTCCTCGTGAATGACCTGGTGCGCGTAGCGACTGAGTACGAGGTGAATCTCGTGCGCTTGCGAGTCGAGGTTGTCCAGCAGCCGCTGCGCGTAGAGAACTCCGGTGGCTCCGGTGATGGCGACGACAATCCGCATGGGCCAAGTACGCCTCAAAACCGCCCGCGCGCAAGCCGGTGGAGCGACGTTGCGGCCAGCGTCCGGGCGGCTAGTTTGGTGGTTCGGCCAGCACTGGCCGATTGAAAACTGTGGCGAAAGACTTCATCCGGATTGGCGGCGCGCGGGTTCACAATTTGAAGAACCTCTCGCTCGATATTCCGCGTGACCGCCTGGTGGTCATCACGGGGCCCAGCGGTTCGGGCAAGTCGTCGCTCGCCTTCGACACGCTGTTCGCCGAGGGCCAGCGGAAATACATGGAGTCGCTTTCCGCGTATGCACGGCAGTTCCTGGACCTGCTGGAGAAGCCGGATGTGGACTTCATCGAGGGGCTGTCCCCCGCCATCGCGATCGAACAGCGGACGGCGGCCGCCAACCCGCGCTCGCTCATCGCGACCACCACCGAGATCTACGATTATCTGCGTCTGCTCTACGCCCATCTCGGCCAGCCCCATTGTCCCGTCTCGGGCCAGCCCATCGCGTCGCAGACGGCCAGCGAGATTGTGGACCGGGTGCTGGCCCTGCCGGCGCGGACGCGGGTGATGCTGCTGGCGCCGGTAGTCCGGGGACAGCGGGGCGAGTTCCGGGACGTGATCGAGAGGCTGGCGCGGGAGGGCTTTGTGCGCGCGCGGGTGGACGGGCAGGTGGTGGAACTGGCCGCGAACATCCGGGTGAAGCTGGATCCCAAACGGGCGCACACCATCGAGGCGGTGGTGGACCGGCTGGTCGTGGATGCGGGGATCCGGGCGCGGTTGAGTGACTCGGTCGAGACGGCGCTCAAATGGGGCGAGGGCCAGATGGTGGTGCTCAGCCAGGCCCCGGACCAGGCCCGAACGCAGCCGGAAGCGTGGGCAGAAGCGTTGCATTCGACCCGCATGTTCAGCCCGGCCACGGGGCTGAGCTATGATCCACCAACGCCGAAGCATTTTTCGTTCAATTCCCCCTTCGGTGCATGTCCGGTATGTCACGGGCTGGGCCAGAAATACGTCTTCGATGCCGGACTGGTCGTGCCGGACGAGGACAAGTCGCTGGAACAGGGAGCGGTGCTCCCCTGGCGGCGTGGCGGCAAGCGGATGATCGTCTATTACAAGGCGCTGTTGCGCGGCCTCGCGACTCACTACGGGGTGAGTCTGGAAACCCCCTTCAAGAATCTGCCCGCCGCGTTTCGGCAGGTGTTGCTGCACGGGTCGGGAACGGAGGAAATCACCTTCACCTTCTGGCGCGCCGGCAAGCAGAGCCAGGTGAAGCGGCCGTTCGCGGGGGTGCTGCCCCACCTGCAGCGGCTCTACACGGAAAGCGAAAGCGAGTTCACTCGCAATCGGCTCAAAGCCTTCATGGCGCTTGAACCCTGCGACGCCTGCGGCGGCCGGAGGTTGAAGCCCGAAATCCTCGCCGTGACCCTGGGCGGCGAACCAAACCGCGGTCCGGCGACGACCGAAACCCCGCCCGAGGCCGGAACGGGAGGTCAGGCCGCCATTCCCGGCCTTTCGATCATGGATCTCTGCCGGTTGTCGGTGACCGAGGCGGATGAGTTTCTCGCGAACCTCAAACTCACCGAGTTCCAACAGAAGGTGGCAGGCGAAATCATCCGCGAGGTGCGCGCGCGCCTGGGCTTCCTTAAAAACGTGGGGCTGGGGTACCTCACGCTGGACCGCGAAAGCGGGACGCTGAGCGGCGGCGAAGCCCAGCGCATCCGTCTGGCCACGCAGATCGGCGCGGGACTGGTGGGCGTGCTGTACATCCTGGACGAGCCGAGCATCGGCCTCCATCAACGGGATAACGAACAACTGCTGGCGACCCTGCAGGGCCTGCGGGACCTGGGCAACTCGGTGATCGTGGTCGAGCACGACGAAGAAACGATCCGCCGCGCTGACCACGTGGTGGACCTTGGTCCGGGCGCCGGGGTGCATGGTGGCGAAATCGTGGCCGCGGGCACGGTGTCCGAAATCCTGGCACATCCGAAATCGCTCACCGGCCGCTACCTGCGCGGCGAACTCGCGATCGCGCCCCCGCGAACCGCGCCCGTGAAGAGCGGCGAGCGCGGCTGGCTGACGATCGAAGGCGCGCGGGAAAACAATCTGCAAAACATCACCGCGCGCATTCCGATCGGCACC
Source organism: uncultured Verrucomicrobiae bacterium (assembly GCA_937976685.1). GTDB lineage: Bacteria > Verrucomicrobiota > Verrucomicrobiia > Limisphaerales > J093 > JADJWF01. The sequence goes on along the minus strand of CALJWR010000087.1, from coordinate 8,053 downwards.
CTGACCTGCGTGACGGGCGTCAGCGGCTCGGGCAAAAGCACGTTGGTGGATGACATCCTGCGGCGCGCCCTGGCGCGGCGGCTGTACGGCGCGACCGACCGGCCGGGCGCGCACACGGCGCTGCACGGGATCGAACACCTGGGCAAGCTGGTGGTGATTGACCAGTCGCCGATTGGGCGGACGCCCCGCAGCAATCCGGCCACCTACACGGGCATCTTCAATGACATCCGGGATCTCTTTTCCCGCCTGCCAGCCGCGAAGGTGCGTGGCTACGAAGCGGGGCGCTTCAGTTTCAATGTGCGGGGCGGACGCTGCGAGAAGTGCGAGGGCGACGGCTTGTTGAAGATTGAGATGAACTTCCTGCCGCCGGTCTATGTCACCTGCGAGGCGTGTGGCGGCCGGCGGTACAACCGCGAGACCCTGGAGATCACCTTCAAGGGCCGGAACATCGCGGACGTGCTCGATCTGACCGTGGACGAGGCGGTCACGTTCTTTCGATCCGTGCCGGGCATCTACGAAGCGTGTTTGACGCTGGCAGAAGTGGGCCTGGGATACCTGCGGCTGGGCCAGCCCGGCACCACGTTGAGCGGCGGCGAAGCGCAACGCCTGAAGCTGGCAGCGGAACTCAGCAAGCGGTCTCTCGGCCATACCCTTTACCTGCTCGACGAGCCCACCACGGGCCTGCATTTTCACGACGTGGCCAAACTACTCGACGTGCTGTTCAGGTTGCGTGCCGCCGGCAACACCCTGGTGGTGATCGAACACAACCTGGAGGTGATCAAGTGCGCCGACTGGATCATTGACCTCGGGCCCGAGGGCGGCGCGGGCGGGGGCCGAATTGTGGCCGAGGGCCCGCCCGCCCTGGTCGCCGCCACCCCCGGCTCGCACACCGGCCGTTATCTCGGCCGTCTCCTGCAAGGCAGGCAATGACACCGGCGGCGCGATCGTCCAACCGACCGTGAGACGAAGATTCCAACCAATCATCTGGGCCGGCGCGGCGGCGCTCTGGCTGCTGCTCTCACCGGCACTGCGCGCGGCAACGGTGGAGGAGGACCGCGCGTACGAGGCGGTGGTCAAGATGTTTCAGGACGGGCTCTTCGAGGTGGTGGATCGCGAGGCGGCGGTCTTCGCGACCAATTTCACCGGCTCGCCGCGTCTTCCGGAGTTGTTCCTGCTCCAGGCACAAGCCCGGTTGCGAATGAAACAGTACGACGCGGCGCTGGCCGTTTTGAGCGAGCGGGCTCCCGCGGCCGGCACCCTGGCAGATGAGTACGCGTTCTGGCAGGCGGTGGTGCGGTTGGAGCGGGGTGAGCAGGCGGCGGCGGCCGACGCCTTCATTGCGATGGCCGCGGCGCACCCCAGTTCGACGCGCCGGGCGCAGGCGTTGTATCGAGCCGCGTTCGCCCGGATGCAACTGGGCGACAACTCGGCAGCCATCGAGTTGCTGCGAAATCCGGACGGTGCTTTCCAGCAGGCGGTGAAAGCGCGGCCGGGCGGCGAGTGGGAAGCGCGAGGATTGTTGCTGCTGGCGGACCTGCTCTTGCGCGGCGGAGATGTCGCCAGCGCCGCGGCGGCGGTGGAGCAAATGAACGGCTGGACGCTGGCGGCCCCGCTGGAGTGGCAACGGCGGTTCGTTCTGGCCCGACTGGATTTTGCCAGCCAGCGCTTCGCCGAGGCCCTTGCTGGGGTCACGAACCTGATGGCCACCGCCGCGCACGTTGTCACGCCTGACGTGCTGGCGGAGGCGACCCTTCTCGCGGGTGATGCGTCCGAGCGGCTGGGGCAATTCGACGCGGCGACCCACAGCTACGAGCGCAATCTCGCGCCGGCGGTCCCGGCGCCCCTCCGGCGGCTCTCCCTGCAGCGGTTGGTGGAGTCGAGCGTTCGCCGCGGCAACCTTGCTGACGCCATCAGTCGTCTCGACACCTTCGCGGCGCAGTATCCGGGCGACGAATCGCTTGATGCGGTTCGTCTCTGGGCGGGCGAGTTGCGGCTGCGCCAGGCCCAGATTCTGCAGGCTTCCTCCGCGACCAACGCTGAGATCGCGACCGTCCGGCTCACGCTCCTGCAACAGGCGCGGTCCGATTTTGACCGCGTGCTCACCAACTGGCCGCAGAGCGCCCTGGTGGGACGGGCACACCTCGGGCGGGGCTGGACCTTTTGGGAGGAAGCCACCAACAGCGTCGGAACCGCCCTGCCCGCGTTTGCCGCCGCCGTCGCCGCCCTCCCGCGTTCAGCCGATCAGGCGGTTGCGCGGTTCAAACTGGCGGACAGCCAGTTCCTGCTCCGCGAATTTCCCGCCGCGGTCTCGAATTACTGGATGGTGGCGACCAATTACGTCGGCGTTCCCGGGCTGACCAACAGTTTGTTCAGTCAGGCCTTGTACCAGGTCGTTCGCGCGGGCATCGAAACCGGCGATCTGGAGGGCGCGTCAAACGCCCTGAATCGGCTGGCTACGACCGAGTCGCAAGGGTCGCTGACCGAGCGGGCATCGTTGCTGCTGGGCCAGGCCCTGACGCGCCGGGGCAACGCCGAAGCGGCCCGCACCCTGTTTGCGGATTTCAGCGCTCGTTTCACCAATTCGATTCTCCTTCCGGAGGTTCGCCTCGCGGCGGCCCAGACCTACGAGCGGGAACAGGACTGGCCGAAAGCGATCCAGAGTTACTCCAACTGGCTGGCGCTATATGGACCGGTGACCAACCTTCCGCCGGACCTCGTGGCCCGGGCACGCTTTGAGTTGGCGCGGCTGACCTTTCGCACCGCGCCGGGCACCAATGCGCTGGCGTTGCTGACTGATTTCGTCGCGCGGCACCCCACCAGCCCCGACGCGCCACTGGCCAAGTACCTGATCGCCGAACAGGCGTACAGCGAAGGGGACTACGCCCGCGCTGAGTTGCTCTTCCAGGACCGGCTGCTCAGCCCGAACGCGGCGGCCCTGGCCAGCGGCGTGGCTTTCCACGCGCGGCTGATGGCCGGACGGGCCGCCATTGCGCTGCGCAGTTTCCGCAGTGCCCGCGAGCACTTCGACTGGGTCATCACCAATGGCCCGCTCACCGTGGCCAATTCGCCCATCCCCACCAACGTGGCCGCCGAAGCCTACCTGCTGCGTGGGGACACCTTCATCCTCGAGGACGGGGAGGCCCGGACGAACACGCTCGAGCGCTTCGGCGAGGCGATCGTCGCCTTCAGCAAGATTACGGATCAGTTCCCGAACAGCGACCTCGCGCCAGCGGCGTGGGGACGCATCGGCGACTGCCACTTCACCCTGGCCGCCCAGGATCCGAAGCGATTCGATCGCGCGGCGGAGGCTTTTCGCAAGGTGATCGAATCCAACGCCGGGGTGGCGCTGCGGAGTCAGGCCGAGGTGAAGCTGGCCACCACGCTCGAAAAGCAGGCCGCCTTGAAGCCGCCAGCCGAGCAGGCCGCGCAACTCGACCAGGCGCTTGGTCACTGCCTGCACGTGCTCTACGGGCAAAACCTGCGGCCGGGGGACCTCGCCGACCCGCATTGGGTCAAACGGGCTGGCTTGGCGGCCGCCGAGCTGGCGGAAACGCTGAAACGTGTGGACACCGCCATCGGCCTGTACCAGCGGTTGCTGACGGAACTTCCCGCCCTCAGGCCGCGGATGGAGCGGCGCATCGCCGAGTTGGAGAAGGCCCGGACTTCGGGGGCCGGCTCGTAGGGCAACGCCGGAACCCCAGCTCAGTCCTTCAGCGGAATCGCGAGCAGTTCGGCAACGGTCCAGTTTGAATCCCGGCTGGCGGTGGCTTCGCGCACCTTCCTCACCTCGGCGGCGGTCACCGGGCCACTGTGATTTCCCCACTCCTTGTTGCCGCGAACAAAAGTCAGCACGGCGGCGATGTCGTCGTCGGACAATTGGTCGCGCCAGGGCAACATGACGTTGTTGTATTCGACGCCGTTGACACTAATCGGGCCGCTCAACCCGTGGAGAACGATTCGGATCAGGCGGTTGGCACCATCCACGTTGACCCAGTCGGATTCAGCCAACGGCGGGAACTGATTGGGCACGCCGCGTCCGTTGGGTTGGTGACAGGCCACGCAATAGATTCCGTACACCTTGCGTCCCTGAGCGAGCAGGAGGTCGGCATCCGATTTCGGGACGCGAGCCTCGACATCTGCCAGTCTTTCGCCGCGATTGAACACCAGGGGATTGTAGCCTCCCCCGTTTCGGTCAAGGTACATGGTGCCCCAGTAGAGGAAAATCCCCAACAACGCGATGAACCACATCGGCGTCTGGAGGGCATTGCCCGTCTTCGGTTCCGGCGTCTCGACACCCGCCGCGCCGGCCACCTTGGGGATCGAGGAAACGGGCTTCATGGGTTGGCCGGAGCTTCGGCACCCATCGCCGGGGCCGCATTCGTCCCGTCGCCCAGAGCCGGAGCGTTGGTGTCCACTCCGGACACGCTATTGGTAGCGGCTGGAGGCTGGGGGGGAGGGAAGACCTCGAAAAAGACCGCGTCGGATTTGAGGCTTTGCAGATAGGCGACCAGGGCAAGCGCGTCGGCTTTCGGAATGACTTCGACATTCGCCGGGACTGCGCTGCCCTCGGGAAATTGCAGCGCGTCTGGAGACGGCGGTGCGCCCGGCCGCAGCGGCCTTTCCTCGAACAGATAAGGATAACGTGGCATGACGGACCTCGGATGGAGCAGCCGGGCGTTGTAGAGCTTGAGGTAAAGGTCGTTGGTGGTGTACTGGCGGGCGCCAAGGTTGGCCAGATCCGGGCCAAAGCGGTGGTTGCCGAGCATCACCGGCCGGTCGCGGAGATAGTCGCGGGCCACCGTTCGCCGCTTGCCCCAGCCGCGGGCAATGTCTGCGCCCTCCGAGGCCCCGCGCACCTGCTGCGTGTGACAGTAGTTGCAGCCGTTGGCCCGATAAACCTCAGCCCCCTGCAAGGCGAGACCATCACGCGCCGAGGGATAACTGGCGCCGGTCTCTTCGATCAGGACCAGATCCTGGTTGCCAAATTGGAAGTGCGGCCCCACCACCAAGCCCAACCACGAGGCCACCACGCAACACAGCACGCCGAGGAATAGAAGCGGGCCGTGATTCATGGCCTCACCTCCGCCCTGGGGGCACCGGGTGCCAGCCACTCTTGCGCGACCGGGACCACCGCTGCCCGCGCTTGAGCCACGACCGCCGCAACGACATTGGCAAACAGCAGCAGCCCTCCCACCGCCTGCAACGTCATGGCCAGCGTTCCCATTCCGGCGAACGGAATCCAGCCGCGCATGACATCAATGAAAGGCTTGTCGGGATTTTCCAATCCGGCTCCCTGAATCAACCCGCCGACGCCGAAAGCGATGACGTGCAGCAAAACGGCAGCCGTCGCGAGCCGGAAGTGCCACGAAATCCAGCCGGCGAAAGGGAGCTCCCGGCCGATCACCTGCGGGGCAAGGTAGTAGCACGCGCCAATCGCGGTGAGGCCGAACGCCCCCCAAAGCAAGAGGTGATCCAGCGCCACTATCGCCAAGGTGAACTGAGTGATCGCGCGCACCGGGCTGAGACAGTTGATGGCCGCAAGCCCGCCCCACGCCAGGAAACTTCCCAAGCCCGCCACGGCAAAACGCCCGGCGGGCACCGAAAAGATCGCCTTCCGGCTGGTTTGGACCACCGGCCATACGAGCAAACCGATGGCAATCATCGGGAAAACCGTCAGCACCGTGGCCACCACGCCCTGGGCGGTCAGATAAGCCGGCAACGGGCCGGCAAAATAGCGTTGCGCGCCGCCCCAAAATCCGAAGACCGCCAGCAGCCAGAAGCCGAAGCCGGCCAAATTGCGGCTGGGCAGCGCCACACCCGAAATCTTGGGCAGCAGATAGAGCGCGACGCCGATCGTCAGGAAACCAAACCAGCCGACGAACAGCCCGTGGGTGAACCAAGCTTGGGCCGCCGCTTGCAGCACCCCCCGCAGCGGATACCAGACCGCCAAGCAGTTGCCCGCCAGATACAGCCAAGGGAAGCTGAACAACGCCGCGACGAAGAACCACTCGGAGGGGTACACGTCACCCCGCCGCCGGCGCTGAAACACCACCAAGGGCCACGCCGCGATGAGCGCGTAACCGACAAACAGGATAATCACCGCAAACCGGGGCAGCTCGAGCGTCTCCATGCCGGTCCCGCCGGCCATGAGCACGCTGAGCAGCCCCACTTTCAACCCCGCATTCCAAGTCAGCGTGCCGAGGATGATCGAGCCGGTGCCGACCAGCGTGGCGCCGGAAAGCCGCGCCATGAGCCACAGCGCGATTCCCAACCCCGCCTGCAGACCGAAGCCGAGGACAAATGCGTTCCAAGCCGCCGGCTGGATGCGGCCATAGGTGAACATCGGCCAGTGCGCGAGCAGGCCGGGGGCGTGCAGTTTGATGGTCGCCAACGCCCCCACCACGCCGGCGAACAGCAGCCAGCCGGAGGCGCAGAACAACAGGAGTCCCACCGGCCAGCGACAGGAGAGGTCAATTTCCGCCGGCGAGGCGGGCGGCGCGGGATCCGCAATCGGCGGGCTGACGGGTAAAGCGGGTGAACTCATCCTGGGTTCGGCAACTGCGCCCACGCGCTCACTCGTATTCGTTGGGCTTTTCGGGCGGCTTGGCGGTGGCCTTGTCAATCCGCGCCAAGAGGTCCGCCCGCCCGGCGGCCGGATCACGCCACAGATCCACCGTCATCGCCATGGCCTGCCGGATGGGAATGCGATACAGCCCCTTGTTCTTGTCGAGCAATTCGTAAGTGGTCAACGCCCGCGCGTTCAGGGCCTGGAGCTCGCTCAGGTTCTTGCGGCGCAGCTCGGCGCGGGCAACATCCACGCCGGGAGGAGCCGTGCGTTGAATGACGAACCACGCCAGCCCGCCCACGATCAGAAATGCACCCCCAAGCCCCACCACCCAGGCCGTCAGGGTGGTCCGATCCATTGTTCGCTTCCAGAGACTCACCGCGCACCTCCTCCGGCTTCGGCCCCGACGTCGGCCAGTTCATTCGTCTCATCCATCTCGCCACCGGAGATGGGCGAAGCAACCGGATGACGGTGTCCCATGGCCTCGATCAACCTCGGGTCCTTGAGGGGAAACGGCGGGTGACTCACAAAGCTCTTGAGGAAGACCCGCGCCAACACGCCGCCGATCAAAGCCAGACAACTCAGGTCCAGCCACGCCCACATCCACGGATACCCGTCGGGGCTGATGGACGGCTTGATGTTGAAGGCCATGTCCACGTAATGCATCAACCACGCCCAAACGCAGATGGGGACCATCCACCAGAACGTCAGCTTCAGGTCAATCCGCAGCAGCGCGAGGAACGGCAGGAAGAAGTGGCCGAAGATCAGGACAAGCCCGACGTAGAACCACGATCCCTGCTCCCGGATGACATACCAAAACGTCTCTTCCGGCATGTTGGCGTTCCAGATGATGAAATACTGGGAGAAGTGGATGTAGGCGTAGAACACGGTAAAGGCGAAGAGCAGCGAGCCCAGGAAGTAAAACTGGTGCTCGTGTAACACCGCAGCGAGTGTGCCGTTCCGCTTCAGGACCATCGTGATCAAATAGACCGTCGCCAGTGTCAGCCAGGCGCTCCCGGCGAAGTAGTACACCCCGTACATGGTCGAGAACCACTGGTGCATCATCCCCTTCATCCACATGATCGCGGCGAAGGTCAGCGTCACCGCAAACACGAAGACGCCGATGGCTGCCAGGCGGCGCATGCGGAAGGTGCATTCGGCCGCGCCGGTTTTGTCTTGTTCGAAGGACCAGTGGCGCAGGCGTGACGAGAAAAACCACCACGCGGCGAAACACAGTGTCGCCACCAGATACCAAGCGGGTTTCGTGAACAAGGGCAGTTTGGCATGCAGCGCGTGGTCCGTGTGCGGATCGGCCACGTTCATCCAGCCGTAGAGGCGCGGCGCCAAGAGCGCGATGGGCACGAAAAAGATCGCCAGCCAGGGAAAGAGCAGACACGCCAAGTGCTCGCAAAAACGGCGGATCGGCACGGACCAGCCGGCATCAAACAGGTGGTGGACCAACACCAGGAACATCCCCCCCAGCCCCAG
>CALJWR010000086.1 GCA_937976685.1 uncultured Verrucomicrobiae bacterium | reverse complement strand
TGTCGGAACCCGAATGCACCAACCAGGTTTTCGCGGCGAAGCTGACCACCGTTCAGCCGGGCAAAGAGTTCAACCTCGAGGTGAGCGTGAAGCCGCCATTCAACTGGGCCTACGCCAACGGCACGGTCGTCATCAGGACCTCGGCTACCAATCTGCCCGCGATCTCGGTCCCGGTGTACGCGCGGCTGCAGCCGATTATCACGACCGTGCCGTCCCAGATCAGCCTGGCACCGGGACCGCTCCGGATGGCGGCTCGCCCCACGGTGACGATCCGCAACACCGGCACCCGCGCGTTGGTGCTGTCGGAACCCACGATCAATCTCGAGGGCGCCAACGTGACGGTGAACGAAGTGCAACCGGGCAAGGTGTTCACGCTCGCGTTCGATTTCCCGGCCGGGTTGCAGATTCCGCCGAACCAGCGGATCGAAGCGAGGGTCAAATCGAACCTGCCTCAGTTCCCAACCATCGTCGTGCCGGTACTGCAGTCGGTGGCGACGGTGGCTCCGCCGTCGCCGGTTTCTGCGCCGCCACCGCCCACGGTGCGGTCGGTGCCGGAACCGCCGCCATATTTGGCGCGTCCTCGGGAAACACCGCCGGTGCCATGAGCGGTTCTGCGGAGCCCGTGGTCGAGCCTCGCTCGTCGGTGCCTGCGCCCCAGCTGCAAGCACTTCTGCTTGAGGCAGCCGCGATCGCTGCGGTGGGGCTGACCCTCGGGCTGATTGCCAACGGTGTTTCGCCGCGCGGGCTGGTGTTGAGCCGGGACTACTTTCCGCCCACCCCGGTGCAGGGCCGCGAGGCCCGGGCCCTCCCCAGTGGTGACCGACAGACGGCTCCGGGTGCGGCTACGGCCAAAGACCGGGTACTGGTCCGGCTCGCGGAACTCGGGTTGCCGGCGGTGGATTTCGCCGGGGCACGGGCGTTGTTCGAGGACCCACGCCACGCCCAGGAGTTGATCGTGTTTGTGGACGCGCGCAACGACGCCGCGTACACGGCTGGCCACATCCCTGGGGCTTATCAATTCGATCGCTACTACCCGGAACGCTTCTTCCCCACCGTGTTGCCGGTCTGCGACACGGCCGAGCTGGTGGTGGTGTATTGCACCGGCGGCGACTGTGAGGACAGCGAGTTCGCGGCCCGGGCGTTGCTTCACGCCGGCGTGGCTCGGGAACGGCTGCGAGTCTTTGCCGCCGGCATGGACGAATGGCGCCGCCACGGGATGCCCGTCGAGGTCGGGCCGCGCGGCAGCGGCGATTTCCGCCCGCAGCCGCCATGAACGACCCGGTCAACTGGTCATGGGGGGAGCGCAGTCAGGACTTGGGGACCTGGCTCGCCCGGGCGGTGGTGGGCGGGTTGTACGTGTTCATGGGCCTGAGCAAGGCGTTCCAGCCGGTCGAGTTCCTCAAGCTGATGCGTCAGTACGGCCTCGTGGAGACCCCGTGGGTGCTGAATCTGGTCGCGGCCACGTTACCATGGTTTGAGGTTTTTTGTGGGCTGCTGTTGCTCACGGGGATCGCCGTGCGGGGCGCCGCGCTGATGTCGGTGGCCATGCTGGCGCCGTTCACGGTGTTGGTTTGGCAACGCGCGCTCCAACTTCAAGCGGCCGGTCAGCTCCCTTTCTGCGCGGTGCGGTTCGATTGCGGGTGCGGCGCCGGCGAGGTGTTCATCTGCGCCAAGCTCGCCGAAAACGGGCTCCTATTGATGTTGTCACTCTGGTTGGTGTTCGCCCCCCGCCTGCGGGCTTGTCTGTGGCCCGAGCCGTTTCGTCGTTGAAACTCGCTTCGGTTGCTTCCCGATGAATCCCCCGCGCCTCGCCCTCATCATTCACACCGCCGGCCAGTCGGAGTATCTGGCCCGCGTGCTTTCGGCGGTGGCCGGTCAGAGCCGGCACCCGGACGAAGTCATCGTGGCAGACGATGGCTCCGGCGAGCTGACGGGAAAGATTTTCGACCGGTGGCAGGCGGCGCAGCCCTATCGCTGCGAGCACCTGTGGCAGGAGCGGATCGGTGTTCGACGTGCGCGGATCCTGAATGCCGCGATCGCCGAGGTGTCCGCCGACTATTGCGTCCTCCTGGAAGGGGACACGGTACCGCACCCGCGCTACATCGAAGACCATCTTGACCTGGCGCAGCAGGGACACTTTGTTGAGGCGCCCCGGGCGGCGATCGGCAAGATCGCGACTCGGTTCTTTGGCAGGGAGGCGTTCGGGCGCGACCGCTCGCGGGCGTTGATGGCGCTGCAGGTCCGGGGCGTTCTCCATGCGTTTCGCTGGCCCTCGCCTCGACGCCGGGTTCGTGGCAATTGCGAGGGCTTTCGGGGCGGCAATCTGGCGGTCTGGCGGGCGGACTTGGAGCGGGCGAACGGCTTCACTGAAGTTCTGCCGCAGGTGGGCACGGTGGACGCTGAGTTGGCGGCTCGACTGGTGAGCTTTGGGGTCAAACGTCTCGCTGTGGCGGGGCGCGCCATCGGGTATCAACTGTGGCAGTCCCCTGTCGCCGCCGCGCCCGCTCCCGTTGACCACGACCGCGCCGTCCGGATGCGTGCCGAAAACGCCACTCGGTGATGCCGTAACGACTGAACCGGCACCGCTGAGCGGCAAGCGCGAGGCTCCCCCGAAACTCTTCCCGGCCGGCGCAGCGTCACGGCCTTCGTCCACTGCCTATCCTCGAACTGCCGCGAGGCGGGTGATTCACTGGCGGGCTGGACGCGGCGGCCGGGAGCGGAGCCGTGCTTCCGCCTTCCACGGTATCACTTCTGGCATCCCACCGCGGAATCTCTTCGGCGATATGCCCGGGCTGTTTTGAGGGTTTGATCGGCAGACCCGTGGTGTCACGGCCAGCAGGCTGCGGACATACGAGGGGCGACCTGCGGCTCCGGTCGGGCAAAGGGTCGGCGATCGCGAAGTCCGGGGAAAGACCTGCGTGATTCTACCAGGATCGGTGCCGCCGCAACACAACCCGCCTCCTTGCCGCGGTTGGCCGACTTACAAAAGTGTAATGCAGGCGAAAGGTTCGGGTCACGTCCGGATGCTCCCATCAACCGTGTAAGGACCGCCAAGGTGGCGGTCCTCGGAAAGAAAGGAACGGAACTGGAACCTATGAAAGCCGTCTTCAACTGTTTGTCGGTGCGCGGCGCGTCCGTGATCATGGCCGGTGCGCTGATCGTCACCACTGTCGGCTTGGTCGTCGGCAGCGAGAGGCCAAAGGAAACGCCCGCGAAGCCTGCGGTGCTCAACGTCAAGCTGGATGACCAGCCCGTGGGGCGCACGGGCGGTCTGGCCACCAGCTTTGCGCCGGTGGTCAAGCAAGTCGCCCCGAGCGTGGTGAAGGTCTATACGACCTCCCGGCCGCGCCCATTGGCACGGGGCGAAACGCCGGGTTTTGGGGACCCAGCGTTTCGATGGTTTTTCGGCCCGCCGGGAGCAATGCCCGACCTTCCAACGCCGCGCCAGCAAGGCATGGGCTCAGGCGTGATCGTCACCGAGGATGGTTACATCCTGACAAACAACCACGTCGTGGACCGGGCCGATGACGTCAAGGTCGCGCTGCAAGATGGTCGCGAATTCTCGGCCCGCATCGTTGGCAAGGATCCGAAGTCGGACATCGCCGTGCTCAAGGTCCAGGCGACCGGCCTGCCGCACATCGCGATGGCGGACAGTGACCTTATCGAGGTTGGCGACTTGGTGCTGGCGATTGGCAACCCGTTTGGCATCGGCCAGACCGTAACCATGGGCATGGTCAGTGCCCGCGGTCGAGGCGGTCTCGGGTTGGACTACGAAGACTTCATCCAGACGGATGCCGCGATCAATCCCGGCAACTCCGGCGGCGCGCTCGTGGATGCGGAAGGCCGGTTGATCGGCATCAACACCGCCATCATCAGCCGCAGCGGCGGCAACCAGGGAATCGGTTTCGCGATCCCGACCAATCTGGCCCGGTACGTCATGGAGAGTATCGTTCATGAGGGTCGGGTCACCCGGGGCTATCTCGGGATCATCATCCAGGACGTGACACCGGCGTTGGCGCGCAAATTTGACCTCGAAAACCGCCAAGGCGCCTTGGTGGGCGACGTCGCGCCCAAGAGTCCGGCGGCCAAAGCGGGCATCACCGATGGCGACATTGTGACCGAGTTCAACGGCCGGGTGGTCAAAGACAGCCGGCACCTCAAGCTCCTGGTCGCGCAAGCGAAGCCCGGTCGGGCTGTCAACATGACGGTGATACGTGACGGCCGCCCAAAAGAGCTGCGCGTGGTTCCCGACGAACTGCCCGGTTCAGAAAACATCGCGCGGGCCGGCACCCCGGACACGGCGGAACAGACCTTGAACGGCGTTGTGCTGGCGGACTTGGACGCCCGCGCGCGACGGCAATTCGAAATTCCCTCGGAGGTCAAGGGCGCGCTCGTTTCCCGCGTGGAGCCTTCGTCCCCGGCGGCGGAAGCCGGGTTGCGGGCGGGAGACGTCATTCTGGAGATCAACCGTCAGCCAGTCAGAAACGCCGAGGAGGCGGCCAAGCTCACGGCCAACCCGGAGGACAGGACTACGTTGCTCCGGGTTTGGCGGGAGGGAAACCGCCACTTCATCGTGGTGGACGAATCGCAAACAAGCTGAGCGATCCTTCTGGAGACCCAAATCGAATCGCCCTTCCCGCGGCCGCCGTGCCGTGGGGAGGGCGAATGGTTTTGAACCTGCAAGGGCCGCTCACCGCGGCGCACCACAAGCCCCGTAAAGATCGCCGGCCAAGTTCCGAACGGTTGGCCTAGCGGTAAATGACCACGAGGAAGATCACAGCGTCCGTCTTGCCAATGTTGACGATCGCATGGGGCACGTCGGCGCGGTATGACGCGGAATCGCCGGCTTCCAGCGCCTCGGCGTCGCCCGCGGACTCGACGCGCACCGCGCCCTGCTGGACCGTCAGGAACTCCCGGGTGCCCTCAAAATGGGGCGAACTGCGCAAGGCGCCGCCGGGAGCCAGCAGGACTTCGTAGAACTCCACGTCCTTCTCCAGGTTCAACGGGCTGAGCGTGCGAATCCGGCAGAGCTTCTCGGAGCGATAGTGATACGCCTTGTCCGCGGCGCGGATGACGATCACCGACGACACCGCCCCGGGCGTCTCCAGCAACTCGCCCAGTGTCATGCCAAAGGCCCGCGCGATGCGCAGGGTGACGGCCAGCGTGGGATTGGCGCCTTCGCGCTCGATCTGGCTGAGCATCGAGCGGCTCACCCCGCTCGCGCCCGCAAGGGTCTCCAGCGACCAATCGCGTTCGGTCCGCAACTGGCGGACCCGGCTGCCCAGGTGGTGGCTGACCGCGTCGGCAGGCTCGGTGGTTTTGCGGGCCGGCTTTTCCGGCCCGCGTGACTTTCGGAAACTCATGGGGATTCCATTATACTGGAAAAAGTTCTTGCATACTGGAACACGCCATCCACTATATCGGCCGTTCCGTCCATCATAATGGACACTCAGCGCGAGGGCTGCAAGCCTTGCGACGCGGCGCCGGGCGGAGCTGGCGTGGTAAATGAAACCGATGGAATCGAGATCGTGAAAGCACTGGTGAAGAGCAAGGCAGAGCCCGGACTGTGGCTGGCCGAAGTGCCGGAGCCCGAAGTGGGGCTGAATGACGTTTTGATCCGGGTCCTCAAGACCGGCATCTGTGGCACGGACGTCCACATCTACAAGTGGGACGCGTGGGCCCAGCAGACGATCCCCGTGCCGATGGTCGTGGGCCACGAGTTCGTCGGCGAGGTGGTTCGGGTGGGTGCAAACGTGACGGACTTCTTCCCGGGCGACATCGTCAGCGCCGAGGGGCACGTGGTCTGCGGTCGTTGCCGCAACTGCCTGGCGGGTCGGCGGCATCTCTGCAAGGACACCCAGGGGATCGGCGTCAATCGGACCGGCGCCTTTGCCGAGTATATCGCCGTGCCCATGACGAACGTCTGGCATCATCGCCCCGGGATAGACCTCGAGGTGGCGTCCATCTTCGACCCGTTCGGAAACGCCGTGCATACGGCGCTGTCGTTTCCGGTGTTGGGGGAGGATGTGTTGATCACCGGGGCGGGGCCGATCGGGATCATGGCGGCCGCCGTGGTGAAGCACGCCGGTGCCCGCTACGTGGTGATCACGGACATGAACGAGCACCGATTGGACCTGGCCCGGCGCATGGGCGTGACGGTGGCGCTAAACATCAAGAGCGGAAGCGTCGCGGATGTCCAACGGCAGCTCGGGATGAAGGAGGGCTTCGATGTCGGTCTCGAAATGTCCGGCAGTCCGGCTGCGTTCCGCGACTTGGTGGCCAACATGTGCCATGGCGGCAAGATCGCCATGCTCGGCATTCCCAACGGCGACATGGCCATCGATTGGAACACCGTCATCTTCAACATGCTGACGATCAAGGGCATCTACGGCCGCGAAATGTACGAAACCTGGTACAAAATGACCGTCATGATTCAAAGCGGCCTCGACATCGAGCCGGTCATCACCCATCGGCTCCGCTACGACGAATTCGAGGAGGGATTCAAGGCGATGCGCTCCGGCGACGCGGGCAAGGTGGTGCTCACCTGGCGCGATGGTTGACGAGGACGACCGCTCGACCTGACGCTGCACGTCGCCCCGACCGAGACGCGACGCTCGGCGCGCCACCGCGCCGGCCGAGAGACTACGCCACGGCGCA
>CALJWR010000085.1 GCA_937976685.1 uncultured Verrucomicrobiae bacterium | reverse complement strand
ACGGGCGGATCGGCAGTGAAGACTTCTTGGTTTGTCGAGATCATCGCACGCCTACTACGACTCAAACCACGCCAATTGGCAAGGACTTTCTCCAACCTCAACAACAGCAACCCTTCAGAAATTTAAATAGAATCACCGTGTTCTGCCGACCGGAAGCGCCGATTCAGGATTGACGTTCACGGGACTGAAGCCTATTCGTGCCTGTCAGTAAGTTGAGAGGCCAGTTCTTATCGGATCGGGGATGAAATCTTCAACTGTGTTCATCCGTTCGCTCGCCATCAGCTCGGTCGCCCTTGGTGTTGCCAGGCTTGTTGCTGAACCAGCCAACCCTTTGTTTGTTCCCGTCACTGCAAGCGTGGTCGCCGAGGTCGGGGACAGTCCGGGCGCGGCTTGGGGAGATTTGGACAATGATGGCTGGCCAGATCTGGTCGTGAGCCGTTCGCAAGGCGCACCGCGGGTGTATCGCAACCTCGGCGATGGCCAGTTGGCGCTCGTTGCCGGGGCACTGCCTGAAGCCGGCGGTGATGGGCACGGCGTTTCGTTGGGAGATTTCGACAACGATGGGCGGCTCGATGTTCTTTTGGCGAAGCGCAACGGCCGACCGACCCTGGTGTACCGCAATTCTGGCAACTTCGCTTTCGAACTGCTGGGACCGACGGTCGTCCCGGCATTCGCCGGCGACGCGGTAGGAGCAGCTTGGGGCGACTACAATCGGGATGGTCATCTCGATGCCTTCCTCACCGATCTTTCCGGCGTCAACCGGCTCTGGAGGAACGAAGGCGGGGCGAGCCTGGCGCAGTTGGAGGGGGGTGCGGTGAAGGAGGCTACCACGGGAGTGGGGTGTGCGTGGGCCGATTATGACAACGACGGCGACTTGGACATTTTCGTCGCGAACGGCGGGAACCTCAACAACGCGCTCTACCAAGTCGGCAGCTTCGTCTTTGGAAGGGTGACCACCGGGGACATCGTGAACAACCGCGGATATTCCGTGAGCGCGGCGTGGGGAGACTACGATAACGACGGTGATCTGGACTTGTACGTCGCGAATCGGCTCGGCCCCAACTTCCTGTACCGAAACGAGGGCAGGGGCCTGTTCACGCGCATCACGACGGGGGCGATTGTCACCGACGCGTCCGATTCCAACGGTTGCACGTGGGCGGACTACGACAATGACGGCGACCTGGATCTGTTCGTCGCGAGCTTCAACCAATCGGCCGTGTTCCTCTACCGGAACCTCGGAGGCGGTGTGTTTGAACGGGTGCTGGATGAACCGCCTGCTTTGCCCGGCGGCAATGGGAACTCCGTGGTTCTGGCGGACTACGACGGTGACGGGTTCCTGGACTTGTTCGTTTCCAAATGGGGTGGCGGGAACGACCAACTGTATCGGAATCGGGGCAACGGCAACCGGTGGTTCAAGATCCGCGTCGCCCAGAAGGCCGGCGAGCCGTCTCCAAACGGGCTTCGAGCCCGCCTGAAAACCCGTACGGACAGCGGGGAGTCATGGCAGATGCGGGAACTGGTGGCCTTCGATGGTTGGGGCGGTACGGACTCGACACTGCACTTTGGCCTCGGCACGGCGAGCACCGTGGATGTTTTGGTCGTGACTTGGCCTTCCGGCGCAACCCGCGAGTATCGCAATCTGCCAGCCAACACGACCATGACGTTGAGTGGGACCCCGGAATATCTATCGGTGCATCCTGCGCCCGGTTTCTTCACCGGGTTGGTTACGGTGACCCTGACGTCGCGCGTCGCGGGGGGCGAAGTTCGGTACACGCTCGATGGCACCGAGCCGACACTGAGTTCGCCGCGGTATGAGGAACCGCTCGTCCTCATGTCGTCCACGCGGCTCAAGGCTCGCGTCTTCGAGGACGGTACACCCTCCAGGGAAATCTTCAGCGCGCTGTACCTCGAGAACCACTGGAACGATGGCATTCCAGCCGCCTGGCGGGCGCAGTACTTCGGGGAGAACTGGTTCACCCGGCCGGAGGCGTTGGCGCTGGCTGATGCGGACAACGACCAGGCCACGACCTATCAAGAGTGGATCGCAGAGACCAACCCGGTGGATGGCGCCTCGAAACCGGCCGCGCCGGTGGCTTTGGTCACGCTCAATCCTCCCGGCGGGGAATTTGAACTGCGGGTGGATGTCTGGCTGAGCACCGTCGTCCCTCGTGGCGAGGTGCATTACACGACCGACGGCACCGAGCCGACCATGGCATCTCCTTGGGCGTCCGGGACGCCCGTGCTGTTGGGCCGGTCCGCCACCCTACGGGCGCGGGTCTTTGTGAATGGCAACCCGGTCTCGGGGGTGGTGACGGGCAACTACGTGGTCCGCGAGGTTCCCCCGGCAATTACGTCCCAGCCCGCCGATCAATATGTGGCGGCAGGCGGGACGGCACTGTTCCGGGTGGGCGGTCGCGGCTCGGTGCCGTTCGCGTTTCAGTGGATGCTGGACGGCGCGGAGATCGTGGGCGCGACCGGCCCGGTATTGTACCTGGCCAAGGTGACGGCCGCCGACGCGGGCGCGTATTCGGTGCGCGTAAGCAACGTGGCGGGTTCAGTGGTCAGCCGCGCCGCGCAATTGACGGTCAGCCCGCGACCGGAGAGGCCCGCGATCGTCACCCAGCCTCAGTCGTTGGAGGTGGTGTTCGGGCAGCCGGCCACGTTCTCGGTAGCCGTGACCGGCACGGATCCGCTGACCTTTTTTTGGTATCGCAACGGTCAGCGCATCGGCCTGGCACCGAGCGCGCCCAGCTTCACAATTCCCAGCGTCAAGCTGACCGACGCGGGCGAGTACTGGGTGCGCGTCGCGAATCGGGTGGGCAGTGCCGACAGCGCGGTGGCGCGGCTCACCGTCGCCGGCGCGCCGGAACTGCCGGTGATTACCCGGGCGCCGGAGGGTGGGATTGCGTTGGTCGGGGGTGACCGCACGTTCACGGTCGAGGCGGCGGGTACGCCTCCGCTGTCCTACCAATGGTTCTTCAACGGAGCGCCCCTGCCCGGCGCGAGCGAGCCGACGCTGGCGCTGACCGGGTTGACCGTCGCGCAGGGCGGCACCTACACGGTGCGGGTCGCCAACGCCGGGGGGGCGGCAACGGCGTCCGCCGTGCTGGAGGTCGTTCCCGAGGGCCGGGCGGGCTCGGTGCATTTCGCCAATCGCACGGAAGGCGTGGACGCGCCGGTGTATGACACTGACGGAGTGACCAAGCTCGAAGGGCCCGCGTTCCTCGCGCAATTGTATGCCGGACCCACTCTGGACGGGTTGCGTCCGGCCGGGGCGGCGGCGCCCTTCCGGAGCGGACCGGCGGCGGGCTATTGGCTGAGCGGCGCGCGGTCGGTGGGCGAAGTGGCGCCGGGCGGCGAAGCGGTGTGCGTGGTCAAGGTATGGGAGGCCGTGTTTGGCACGACCTTCGAGCAGGCCGCCGCAGCCGGGGGCAAGGTCGGGATGTCAGCGCCGGTGACGGTGATCACGGGTGGAGCCGGCGAACCGCCGGGCTTGCCCGCACCGCTGATCGGGCTGTCGTCCTTCCGCGTCAGAGCGGAGCTGGTTCCGCCGGTGATCGCGATCGTGTCGCCAGCGTTCGGCACGACGGCGGATGAGCGGGTCGTGCTGGCGGGTCGCGTGACGGACAACGTGGCTGTGGCGGCGGCCGCTTGGGAATGGAACGGGCAGGCCATGGGGCCGCTGGCGCTGGTTGAAGGACGGTTCAACATCACCGGCATCCGGCTGCTGGCGGGGGAAAACCGCCTCAAGGTCACCGCTCGCGACGCGTCGGGAAACACGACGGCGGAAGAGATGGTCGTCACGTGGCAGCCGTTGCGGGTATTCGGCCTCGGGGAAGCGGGTGCTACGCAGGAAGGGAGGCGTTTCGACGTGCCAGTGATCCTGAACAGCGGCGGTGACGTGGCCGGATTGAGTTTCGAGGTGCGGTACGACCCGGAATGGCTCCGCGATCCTGCCGTAACGTTCACCGACGTTCTTGGCGGTGGTTTGGCCGAGGTGAACACGGACACCCCCGGCACCGTGCGGGTGACCCTCTCGCGGGCGGGAACAGGGATCGCCGCCGGCGAGCAGGTGCTGGCGAACCTCAGCTTCCGCGCGCGCAGTGTGCCAGAGCCGACGCGGACGGAATTGGGCCTGGTCCTGCTCGATCACGCCGATGAACGCGGCACTCCGATCCTCTTCGGAACCGCCGTCATGCCGGGCGCGGTGACGATCCAGCCGCGACGGTTCACTGGTGACAACAACGGAAACGACCGGCTCGACATCGGCGACGCCACGGTGATTCAGCGGTTTGTCGCGTCGCTGGAGCCGGTACGCCCGTGGGACGTGCTGGCAAACGATTTGAACGAAAGCCGGTCGCTCGATTCGGGCGACGTGGTGCGCGTCTTGCGCGCAGTGGTGGGCTTGGATCCGCAGCCGAGGCCGGCGGGCGGTGGGGCGTTGGGACGCGGGGCCATCCAGCCCAGTGGGGCCGGAGGGGAAATCCATGGTGCGCCACCGGTGGCGCCGGTCCTTTCGGGTCCCGCCGCGCATTTGGTGTCCGAGGCGCCCCGGGCCATGCCGGGCGAGCGGATCACGGTGCGGGTGGAATTGGCGGGGCTGGGGCAGAGCATCAGCGGCGTGTCGTTCCGGATCGAGTTTCCCGCACAGGCGTTGCGGTTGGTGGAAGGGGGCGTGCGGGCCGGGCCGATGGTGCCGGCGGGCGCGCTGGGCGTGTGGCTAGCCGATGAGGGCAGCGTGAACGTGGCGTTCAGCGCCTTGCAGGCTTGGTCCGCGGCGAGTTCGCGCGTGGCGGAGTTCGTCTTCGAAGTGCTGCCGGGCGCGGCGGCCCAGCGGGAGTGGACCTTGGTTCTCGGCGGCGCGGAGGTGACCAGCCCGGACGGCTACACGGTAAGGCCGCTGGCGGGATCCACCCTTGTGGTGGGCGCGCTGCCGGTGTTTGGGCCGACGATTGGCTTCGAGCCGGATGGTCGGTTCCAGGTTGCCTTCAGCGGGCGCGCGGGCACGCGCTACGTCATCGAAGCCTCCGCGGACCTGCGTTCCTGGACGCCGCTGGACACGGTCCATTGCACGGGCGAACTGATGCGTTGGGCGGATAACGCGGCTTCCGCCGAACGCGTGCGCTTCTACCGGCTGCGGCAGGCGCCGTGATCCGCGAGCGACCGCGCGAGCCACGACGCACGGTCTGCTGGTTTGGTCCTTGGCGGCTCGGTGTGGTCACGGCGCGGCTGGGCCGGAGGGGGGCTTACCTGCGTCACTACGCTGACCGGGGAAGGTCGGTCATAGCCCGGGCACGGTCACCTCTGTGCGTGCAGAGCGGTCGCGCTTGTGGCAGCGTCGCCGCGATGCAAGCAGAGGCTGTTCACCTGCCGCCGCCGAACCTCGGCCAGCGGTACACGGTCACCATCAGCGACATCGCCTTTGGCGGCGATGGTGTCGCCCGCGTGGGGGACTTCGTGATCTTCGTGCCGTTTGTCGTCCTCGGCGAGGAGGTGGAGGTGGAATTGACGGAGGTGAAGAAGCATTTTGCCCGCGCGAAGCTCGTGCGCGTGGTGACGCCTTCACCGCTGCGCGTGGAGCCGAAATGCCGGTACTTCGGGGGCTGCGGCGGCTGTCAGTACCAGCACATCGCCTACGTAGAACAGCTTCGCCTGAAGTGCAAGCAGGTGGCCGACCTGATGCAGCGGCTCGGCGGGTTCGATCCTGAACTGGTGCAGCCGGTGAGGCCGTGTCCCCAGCCGTACGGCTATCGCAATCGCCTGCTGATCCGCAGTCAGTGGAACAAGCCCGAGCAGCGCCTGAACATCGGATTTCTGCGGCACGACTGCGGTCTGGTGGAAGACATCGAGGAATGCGCCATCGCCGAGCCGGCGCTGAACGAGCAGATTCGCGAAGTGCGGCGCAATCCGCCGCCCAAGGGCGGCATCAAGGTGTCCTTGCGGATCCAGCCGGAAGGCTGGGAGGTCCCGCCGGATTCGTTTTTCCAGAACAACTTCTTTCTCCTGCCCGAGCTGGTGAACACCGTCCGCGAGCGACTGCGAGATTCGGGGGCGCGGTTTTTGGTGGATGCTTACTGCGGGGTGGGATTCTTTGCCCTCGAACTCGCGGCGGACGTGGAGTCGTTTGCCGGGGTGGAATACGATCGGATGGCCATCCGGGCAGCGCGTCAGAACGCGCGCCAGCGGGGCGTGGGGAACGGGGAGTTCATCGCCGGCGATGTTGGCGAGGAATTGCCCGGGCTGCTGGAGAAGTTCGACCGGGCCCGGACGGTGTTGATCCTGGACCCACCGCGCACCGGTTGCCGGCCGGCCGCCATTGACGCGCTTCGCCGTGCGGGGCCGGCGCAGATTCTCCACGTGTCGTGTCATCCGGCGACGCTGGCCCGGGACCTTAAGGCCCTGTGCGCGGAGGGGCGGTACGAGCTGGTCCGGCTGGACGCGCTCGACATGTTTCCGCAGACGCAGCATGTCGAGTGCGTGGCGGACCTGCGGCTGGGCGCGAAGTCGGCGGCGGCGGCTCCCGCCCAAACTAACCTTGCCGGGGAAGCGGCCGTGGGTTGAACATGGTGTTGTGACGCCGATGCAACCAAAGTCGCCGACCGCTGCCGAGTTCGTCCGCCAACGCCTGCCGTGGATCGTCACGGCCGTGATGCTGATCGTGTATCTGGTCACGCTGAACCGCTGGGTCCGGCTGGACAGTCTGCCGACCGTCGCCCGGGTCGCCGGCTGGGACTGGACAGCCCCCGCGCACGCGCCGCTGCACTACCTGCTGACGTTGCCGTTCAAGCTGCTGTCGCCGGGCCATCTGCCGATGGCGCTCAACGCCCTGTCCGCGGTGCTGGCGGCAGCGACGCTGGGCGTGCTGGTCCGGTGCATCGGGTTGCTGCCGTTTGATCGCACGCGCGAGGCGCGACTGCGGGAGCGGCACGAGCACGCCTTCCTCTCGATTCCGCTGAGCTGGCTGCCGCCCCTGTTCGCGGTGGTGGCGTGTGGTCTGCAGTTGACGTTCTGGGAGCACGCCACGGCCGCCACCGGGGAGATGCTGGATTTGTTCCTGTTCGCGTGGCTGGTCCGGTGCCTCCTGGAGTTCCGGGTGGAACGGAAAGAGGGCTGGTTGCGGCAGTTCGCGGTGGTCTATGGGGCCGCCGTCGCCAACAACTACGCGATGATCGCGTTTTTCCCGGCGTTCCTCGTGGCGCTGGTGTGGATCAAGGGCTGGGAATTTTTCCAGCCGCGCTTCCTGCTTCGCATGTTCCTGTTGGGGCTGGCGGGGCTGGCGTTTTACCTGGTGCTGCCGCTGGTGGGAATGGTCCGAGACGTGGGCGACCTGACCTTCGGACTCTATCTCAAGAACGTGCTCGGGCTGCAAAAGCAGGCATTGGCGAGTTTCCCGCCCTACGTGGTGCTGCTGCTCGCCCTGCAGGTGATGGTGCCGGTGTTGGTCATGGGCATCCGCACCAAGGCCAACCCCGCCGACACCAACGCGGCCGGCGCGGCGGTGACGCGCATGATCGTGGGGCTGATTCATGTGTTGATGCTGGCGCTGTGTCTGACCGCGTTTCTGGATCTCCGGTGGGGACCGCGGCAGCTTGGTTTCGGGATGGCCCTGTTGCCGTTCTACTTTCTGGCGGCCTTGGGGCTGGCGTACTATTCCGGCTATCTGCTGCTGATCGTCCGGCAGCCCGCCAGCCGCGTCTGGCGCCGACCCACGGCCGCCAGTGCCTTCGCCCTCCAAGCGGTGACGACGTTGGTGATTCTGACGGCAGCCACGACCGCGCTGTTCCTAATCTACAAGAATGTGCGTGTGCTCCGGGAGAACGACGGGCGGGCTTTGGCGCAGATGGCGGAGGCCATGGTGCATAACCTTCCGGAAGCGGGCGCTTATCTCATCGCTGACACGCCGACGGAATTGATGCTGGCGGAGGCGGCACTGCACCGGCGAAAACCGGGCCACCCGCATGTCTTGCTGCGCTCCTCGCTGCTGCCCTATCACGCCTATCATGCCCAGTTGGTGAAGCGCTACCCAGGTCGCTGGACGCCGTTGACTGACCCGCAGAATCTGCCCGAGCCACTGCCGGCGTCCTTCCTCGCGAACTTGGTGACAGCGGTGGCGACGACCAACCAGATGTTCTACCTGCACCCGAGTTTGGGCTATTACTTCGAGACGCTCTACGCCGAACCGCGTGGGCTGGTGTTCGCCCTCAAATTGCGGCCACCCGACCCAGCGACGCCGATCCCCCTCGGCGACGACGTGATCCAGCAAAACGAGGCGTTCTGGGATGGGATTCGGCCGGCGCTGGTGCGGCTGGGGGCGGTCAAGGACGAGACGAACAACGAGCGCTTTTATCTGCGCAACTACTATGCGCGGGCGCTCAATCACTGGGGAGTCGCCCTCCAGCGGGCGGGCGACTGGACCCATGCGGCCGCGCATTTCGAACTGGCACTGAAGCTGAACCCCTACAGCGATCAGGCCCGCGCGAATCTGGATTTCAACCGGGAGCTCGTGGCCGCGACCACGAAAGGCGAGCCGCTGGCAGCCCGGGATTTCAACCAGCTCCCGCCGTTGAGGTCCGGCTATCGGACGTGGGACGATCTGATCCTGATGAACGGTCCGTTCGACAGTCCGGCGTTCACCGCGCAGGTCGGGTGGGTGTTTTCCCAAGGCGGCAATCATCGCCAGGGGTACACGGAGCTCAGCCGCGTTCAGTCGTGGTTTCCAACCAATCAGGTCATCCGACTGCTGGCCGGCTACACGTTGGGCATGGCCCGCCTCGCGGCGGGCGACGCAGAAGGAGCCGAGCGGGAGCTGGTGAAACTTCGCACCGAGTTTCCCAACAAGACGTTGCCGCACTCCGGTCTGAGCCAGATGTATCTGGCTCTGGGTGAGTTCGAAAAAGCGCTGCCGGAGCTGGAGAGGCAACTGGCGTTGGATCCAACCGACCGCGGGGCGCTCCTGAACCTGGCCGTGATCAAGACGCAGCAGAAGAAGTTCGATGAAGTGGTCGCGACGATGGATCGCCTGCTCGCGGCCGCGCCGGATTATCCGCCAGCCTTGATGAACCGGGCGACCGCCAACCTCCAGCTCGGCAACCTCGATGCCGCCGAGCGCGACTACTTGGCGCTGGCGAAGTTACTCCCGAAATTTCATGCCGTGCAGTACGGCCTTGCCGAGATTGCTGCCCGGCGCAATGACACGGCCGTCGCCATCCGTCACTGGCAAAGCTATTTGGAAACCGCCCCCAGGAATACCGAGGAGTATCGCGCCGTGGAGCAGCGCCTGCGCGAGGCCCGGGGCGGCAGGGCGGGCTGATCCGGGCGGATGCGTGTCACGCACATCATCACCCGGTTGATTGTCGGCGGCGCGCAGGAGAACACAATTGCAACGGTGCTCGGGTTGTGCCGATTGCCGGGGATGGAGGTGGATCTCATCTCAGGACCGACCGCCGGCCCCGAGGGTTCGCTCGAGTCTCGCGTCAGCCAGGTGCCGGGCCTGTTGACCGTCGTACCGTCCTTGGTGCGGCCCGTTCATCCCTGGCACGATGTTCGGGCGTGGCGAACGCTGACAAGGACACTCCGTGCACGGCAGCCGGACATCGTCCATACCCACAGCGGCAAGGCGGGTGTGATCGGTCGTCTGGCCGCCCGCAGGGCGCGCGTGCCGGTCATCGTTCACACCATTCACGGACCATCGTTCGGGCCGTTCCAAGGTTGGCTCGCCAACTTGGCATTCACGAGCGCCGAACGGCTGGCCGGGCGGCTCACGGATCACTTTGTGGTCGTTGCCGGAGCCATGGCGCGGCAGTACCTGGCGGCCGGCATCGGCGCACCGGATCGCTACACGCGGATCTTTAGCGGCTTCGATCTGCGCCCCTTTCTCAACGCTGCCAACGATCCGGACCTGCGGCGGTCGCTCGGGTTGCGACCCAATGACTTCGTGGTCGGAAAGATCGCGCGGTTTTTCCAACTCAAGGGCCACGACGACCTGTTCGCGGTGGCGCCGGAGCTGATCCGCCGGTGTCCGCGGATTCAGTTCTTGCTGGTGGGAGATGGGCGGTGGCGTGATCGGTTCGAATCTCTGGCCCGCGCGCCGCAGTTGGCGGGGCACTTTGTCTTCACCGGTCTGGTGGCTCCGGAGGAGGTGCCGCGGTATGTCGGAATCATGGACGCCTTGGTGCATCTGTCTTTGCGGGAGGGCCTCGCGCGGGCACTCCCGCAGGCGCTGGCGGCGGGCAAGCCCGTGGTCGCCTACGATGCGGATGGCGCGGCAGAGGTGTGCTTCAACGGCGAGACGGGATTTCTCTTGGCGCTCGGAGATCGAGAGGGCTTGCTGAGGGCTCTCACGAGGCTGGCCCAGGCGCCGGACGAGTGCCGACGGCTCGGGCTCCGTGGCCGGGCCTTTGTGGAGCGGCATTTCGCCGTCGAGGACATGGTTGCGGCCATCGCCCGTCTTTACCGCGATCTGCTTGATCGTCGTTCGGGTCCGGACCGGACAGGGCCGTAACGCCGCTTACATCACCTTCGCCTTGCGGGAAGTCGCCTCGCACTCCAACTGCGGAACCTGCGTGTAGCGGTTGGCCTTGAGGTCGGCGCGCACTTTCTTCAGCAACGCTTTCCGGCTGATTTTGCCTTTCGCCGCCCGCAGGTGCTTGCCGTAGTAGTACGTGAAGGCGCCCCGCCACTTGCCCTCGATCAGAGCGTCCGCGCTGGTCTGGTCCGAACGGCAACCGGTCCACAGGATGTGGTGAACCACGCCCCGTTCCAGTAACGCCCGCCCCAGGCCGCGCGACTGCGCGCCCTCGACCTCCTCGAACGCCTCAAGCGAGGGCGGGGGCAGGTAGCGCGGCTTGCGCCCGAGCAGCAGGTCAATACTGCGCAGCCCGGTACCGCTGTGGCAGGTGTCGAGATAGACCTCGAGCAGCGTGCTCTTAGGCAACTGGATGAAAAGATCGCGCAATTCATCATCCGTGATGATGTGGGCAGGGTCCCAAGCCCCGTTCTTCTCCGCGAGGTCGTAAGGGCAGAATGCCTCATCGGCCCGGTCGGGTTCGTCGCCGTCGAGATCGGGCACCTGCGTGCCGTGACTGGAGAGTGAGAAGACGAGGTAGGTGTACCGGCCGGCCTTCGCGCCGTCCACCATGTCCTTCAGGTGGCCGAGGATGCTGGCCTTCGTGGCTTCGGCGTCGGTGAGCGTGATGATATCGCCCTGGCCAAAACCGGAATAGGCCTTCAGGAGGGCGTTCATTTCCACGGTGTCGTTCACGCAGCCGCGCAGGGCGGCGTCGGGGAGGTTCTTGAACTGATTGATGCCGACCACAAGGGCGCGGCGGTTGCTGGCCATGGGTTTGATTTGGTTTCGGGGTTGTCGTGATGTTTGCGAACTCGATCACCACGGTGCGCACGGCAGCGCCAAGGCGGACACGGCAGTGTTCTTCGCCGTGAACGTACTCCCCTCGGCGCGGGACGCAAATATCGCTGGGCTTCGCCCTCTTGGCGGGACGAAGTAACGCCGCGTTGCGGGGGGGAGTTGGTTGCCGGAATTAAGGAAGACGAAGGGCAGGGCGGAAACCCGTCTTCGCCTCGCCTACGCGGCCAGCGCTCGGTTCATGCGCGCGATGGTTTCGTCAATCTCGGCTGTGCTTTTGAAGCCAACGACCACGGAGTCCAGCAACCCCGATTTCATCGCGTACTGCATCGCCTTCTCCCGGTCCTCGGCGTTGGTGAAATCACCGTCGCCGACGAGTTTCATGCCCAGGACACCGCGACCCTTGGCGCGCATGAGTTTGATTTGCTCGACCACGGGTGGCACGTGGCTGGGGTCGCTCTTTGCGTTCCATGTTTCAGCGGGAGTGTCCACGTGCGCGCCCTGCGGATTGAGGCGCACGAGGTGAATCTGCGTCCAGTCACTTGCCACCGCGGCGCTCAACGCGGGCAGGCTGTGGCAGGAAACGCCCTTGGCGCGAATCCACTTCCGTTCGCGGGCCTCATCGAATCCGTCCATGACCCGCTTCCAGCCATCGGTCCACCGGCCTTGCACCATGCAATGCACCAGCAGGCTGTCCACGTAGTCGGTGTCGAACACCTTGCGGTGACGGTCAATGACCTCGAGCACCTTCTCGGGCTGCCCGCCGATCTTCGACTGCACGAAAAGCTTTTCGCGCGGCAGGCCCTTGATCGCGTCGCCGATCCACTCGAACGTCGCGTAGCTCTGGGCGCAGTCAATGTACGTAATCCCTTGGTCAAAGGCGTAGTGGATCAGACGGATGAAGCCTTCCTTGCCCAGCGCCCTCTGAACGTTGCCGCTGTGACTGCCGGTGCCGATGCCCAGGCGGCTGCACCGCACACCGGTTTTGCCGAGCTCGACCTGATCCGCGTGGGAACGCTTGCCGGCGGCAGCCAACCCGGCGGGTGCCATGACAGCGGTCCCAAGCAGGGCGGCGGAGCGGCCGATGAAGTCGCGGCGATTCAGCAAGGAGAGATTCGAGGAAGGTTTGTGTCGCATAATCCAGTCGGCTGAATGTTGTGGTGATGGCGGAAGAGAAGCACCAACGGCGGCCGCTGCCAACGGCAAAACGGCCGGGCGGCACCACCGGCCGCGCGAATGGGCGCGCACTGGTCGCGGCCGCAGGGAGCGGACAGGCCGACGCTTATCCCCCCTTCAACTTCAGGAGCAAATCCTTGGCCTCGACCGCGTCGCCCACCTTTACCGCCACCTCGGCGACCACGCCGTCCGCCGGCGCATAGACGGTGGTCTGCATTTTCATCGCCTCGAGGGAGAGGACCTTCTCGCCTTTGGCCACGCGGGCGCCGACGTTGACCGGCAACGACGTGATGACGCCGGGAATCGGGGCCCCGACCTGCATCGGGTCGTTCGGGTCAGCCTTCGGCCGGGACTTCACCTTCGGCTGCACGGACTTGTCCACCACCACGGTCTGGCGGGCCACGCCATTCAGCTCAAACGAGACGACCCTTTTTCCCTCCGGATCCACCGGGCTGACGTTCATCAGGCGGATGAAGAGGGTCTTGCCTTCCTCGAGGTCCACGGTGATCTCGTCGCCCGGTTTCATGCCGTAGAAGAAGGCGGGAGATGGCAGCACCGAAAGATCGCCGTAGCTGTGCTCCACCTTGGCGTAGGCGTTAAAGACCCCGGGGTACATCAGGTAGCTGTACACGTCATCCTCGGTCGCTTCGCGCTTGAGCTTGTGGGTCAGTTCCGCGCGGATTTGCTCGAGGTTCAGCGGCGCGAGGCGCGCCCCGGGCCGAACCGTGTAGGGTTGGCGGTCGCCCAGCACGATCTTCTGCAGCTTTTTCGGCCAGCCCCCCATCGGCTGGCCGAGGCCGCCCTGGAGCATGTCAATGACCGACTCGGGGAAGGGCATGCTGCCGGGTTCCAGTTCGAGCACGTCCTTCGGGGTCAGCCCGCGCGTGATCAGGAACATGGTCATGTCGCCCACCACCTTGCTGCTGGGGGTGACCTTGACGATGTCGCCGAAGAGCTGGTTCACGTCGGCATACATCCGCTCGATCTCGGGCCAGCGGGCCAGCAGGCCCATCGCGGCGGCCTGTTCCTTGAGGTTGGTGTATTGGCCGCCGGGCATCTCGTGGACATAGACGTTCGCGCTGCCCGATTTGGGGCTGGTGTCAAAGGGCGCGTAGAATTCGCGGACCAGTTCCCAGTAGTTGGAGAACTCGTTCAGCGCCTCAAGGTCCAGCCCGGTGTCGCGTTTCTGGCCCCGCAGCGCGGCGACGATCGAGTTGAGGCAGGGCTGGCTGGTTGAGCCGGACAGCGAGGCAATGGCCAGGTCCACCACGTCCGCGCCGACCTCGCTGGCCTCGAGGACGCTGGCGGCAGCGATGCCGCTGGTGTCGTGCGTGTGAAAATGAATGGGCAGCCCGATCTCCTCCTTGAGCGCCTTCACCAGGGCGCGGGCGGCATAGGGCTTGCAGAGGCCGGCCATGTCCTTGATGCCCAGGATGTGCGCGCCCATCCCCTCCAGTTCCCGGGCCAGCTTGAGGTAGTATTTGAGGGAATATTTCGTGCGCCGCGGGTCCAGAATGTCGCCGGTGTAACACAGGGCGCCCTCGCAGACGGCATGCGTTTCCCGTACCGTCTCCATCGCCACTTTCAGATTGGGCAGGTAGTTCAACGAGTCGAAGATGCGGAAGATGTCAATCCCATTGGCGGCGGCATGCTTGAGGAAGCCGGCGACCACATTGTCGGGATAGTTGGAGTAACCTACGGCATTCGAGCCGCGGAAAAGCATCTGGAAGCAGATGTTCGGGATGCGCGCCCGGAGTTTGCGCAGCCGGATCCATGGGTCCTCGTGCAGAAACCGCATCGAGGTGTCGAACTTCGCGCCGCCCCAGATTTCGACGCTGAACAGCTCGGGCGCGCGGCGCGCCAGCGCGGCGGCCACGTGCTCCATGTCGTAGGTGCGAACGCGTGTGGCCAGCAGCGACTGGTGCGCGTCGCGGAAGGTCGTGTCCGTGACAAGCAGCTTCTTCTGTTTGAGCGTCCACTCGGCAAACTTCGTCGCCCCCAGCTTGAGCAGCAGTTGCCGGGTTCCCTCCGGGGGTGCCTGCTTCGGGTCATAAGCCGGCACCACCGGCACGGGCAGTGACTTCGGCATATAGCCCTTGGCCTGCGGATTGCCGTTGACGATGACCTCGCCGAGGAAGGCGAGCAGTTTGGTGGCGCGGTCCTTGCGCGGCTGGAAACGGAACAGTTCCGGCGTGGTGTCAATCAGCGTGGTCGTCGCGCGTCCGGAGCGGAACCGCTCGTGGTGGATGACGTTTTCGAGGAACGGGATGTTGGTCTTGACCCCGCGAATGCGAAACTCGCGCAACGCGCGGTCCATGCGCTGCATCGCGATGTCAAACGAGCGGCCAAACGCCGTCACCTTGACCAGCATCGAGTCGTAGAACGGCGTGATGACCGCGCCCGCGAATCCCATGCCGCCGTCGAGGCGCAGCCCGAAGCCGCCGGCCGAACGATAGGTGAGAATGCGCCCGTAGTCGGGCGCGAACTTGTTTTCCGGGTCCTCCGTGGTGACCCGACACTGGATCGCGTAGCCGTTGCGCGGAATCTCCTCCTGCGGCGGCAGACCCACTTCCGGACTGAACATCGAATGGCCCTGCGCGATGAGAATCTGTGAGCGCACCAGGTCAATGTTCGTGATGACCTCCGTCACCGTGTGCTCGACCTGGATGCGCGGGTTCATCTCGATGAAGAACCACTCGTTCGTGTCCGCGTCCACGAGGAACTCGACCGTGCCCGCGTTGTGGTAGCGGATCTCCTTCGCGATTTTCACGGCGGCGTCGCACAACGCGCGCCGGACTTCGTCGTCCAGACCGACGGACGGCGCGATCTCGATGACCTTCTGGTGACGGCGCTGCACCGAGCAATCGCGCTCGTGCAGGTGGATCACATTGCCGTGCTGGTCGCCGAGAATTTGCACCTCGATGTGCTTGGCGTGGGGAATGTATTTTTCCAGGAAGACGGCGGGGTTGCCGAAGGCGCGGCCCGCCTCGGCCTGCGCCTCATCGAGCAGGTCAGCCAGGTCGCCGGCCTTGTGGACCACGCGCATCCCGCGCCCGCCGCCGCCAAATGCCGCTTTGATGATGAGCGGGAAACCAATCTGCCTGGCGATCTTCAAGGCCTCGGCGCGCTCCGAAACCGGCTCCGGCGTGCCGGGCAGCGTGGGCACACCGACTTTTTCGGCCACGGCGCGCGCGGCGGTTTTGTCGCCCATCATGCGAAGGAGTTTGGGGCTTGGGCCGACAAACGTGATGCCCGCGTCGGCGCAGGCCTGGGCGAAATCGGGATTCTCGGACAGAAACCCGTAGCCGGGGTGGATCAGGTTCACCCCCTTTTCCTTGGCGAGCGCGATGATGCCTTCGATGTCCAGATACGCGCCGACGGGGCCTTTGCCAGCGCCAACCATGTAGGCTTCATCCGCCTTGAACCGGTGAATGCCGAAGCGGTCCTCCTGCGCGTAGATGGCCACGGTGCGGAGGCCGAGTTCGGTGGCGGCGCGGAAGATACGGATGGCAATCTCGCTGCGGTTGGCGGCGAGCAGTTTCTTGGGGGCGGCCGTGGAGGTCGTCATGCGCCGCGGGTTATAGACCGGCCTGTCGGCTGGTGCCAAGAAAGTCCGCCCCCATCCCCTAAAACCGACTGTGGGACGTGCAGGCGGTAGAAGCTGAGCGAGTCGGCGGGCGGGTGGAGGGGGTGAGGACTGGAGGCGTTGGGTACGTCTCACCAGCCAATCGGTCGGCCCCCGAGGGAGGTGCCGTGCTGCAAGATGGCCCCGCCTTCCCAGATCAGACGGATTTCGCCGTCAGCTCGGCTGAAGTGGAGCCTGGGCGGCGTGGCGATCCGGGCCTTGGCGCCATACGGCGAGATTTTCCCGTCGGCGGTGGTGAAACGACCGCCGACGTACAATTCGCCGCCCAAAACCGCAAGGGCGCGCGCGGTCGGATCGTACCAGGGTTCGGGGAACGGGCTCATCCCGAGGTCGCCCCCGCCGAGACCCGATCCCAGCAGCGACCATCGGCTGCCATCCCAGCGGGCAAGGTGGTTGGCCGGGAAGTCGCCGACGGCGGTAAAGTCTCCGGCGACAGAGAGATTGCCCTCACCGTCGGCGACCAGCGCATGAACAGGACCGTTGGTGCTCAGATGGCTCCCCAAGCTGACCCAGTCGTTGTCGCTGAAGTCCGGCGGGATACCAGCGGAATGGGCTGCGGGGTTGTCTGGCACCTCGGCCAGCAGGGACAGGGGCGGGAACCAAAAACAGTTCAGCGGCAAAGCGGCCAGCATCCAGTGGACACAGATCGTTGCCGTTTTCATCGGCAATGCTGCCTGACCCGGGGCGGCGATAAGTGACCCGGACCGACCTGCCCAAGTGGGCGCTCGCCGGCCGGGATTGGCAAGAGCGGAGAAACAGGATGGCAAGCACGTGGGGTGCTTCGCGGTGTTTGTGGCGCTGTGCGTCGTGCTGGTCTGGCGCCACGTCAATTTCAACTGGGCGGGATGACTGACAAGCCGGCATCGCCAATTGGAAGTGATCTTCGAGAATCCGCGACAAGTCGCTTGACATGCCCTCCCCCCCCCCAGATTACCGTCGCTCCAGTTCAATTCCCCAAGATGACCACGAAAGGTCCCAACGAGGCTGAGAGACGGGAGCGGCTGCGTCCGTGCCGGAAGGCGACCCGTCTGATTGCGCCGGATTCGCCGGTGCCTCGGGACTCCCCGCTCCGTCCGGCGGGCGACTTCCGGGTCGAAACTTCGAGGCCCGGGGATGCGAAAGACCCAGTTCGGGCTGCCCGGGCAGTAACCGCCGGCGTGACGAGGCCCAACCCATCACAATCAAGAACAAACGCCCCGGCATTGGGAAGTCCCTGCGAACCTTCACGCCGTCTGACCTACAGCAGGCGACTCCGGTGCGTATCCACTGCCCTGTGGTTCGGGATGGCGTTGGCGTGGTGTTCCCTCGCCGCAGACGGCAAGGCCGGTGACGGAGCCTGGCAAATCACCGGAAATCTTGTCGCGATTGAACGCGAGGCCAGCGGTGCTTGGCGGACCAATTCACCGACGACCTTTGTCGTCGCAACCGGCGTCAATGGTTGGCAAGTCCGCTCGGGCTTTGGTGAGGGCCACTATTCGATTCACGGCAGCGATGGGCGGACAGTGTGCTCGGTACTGGTGGACGAAAAGGCCAGCCGCCAGTTCGGGACCAAGATGGCAGCAGGAAATGTGACGGAGGGGCCGATTCCACTCGACACCTCGCACTATGGGCTGTTGCCGTGGCTGGCGTACGCCTCTGGGCCCTACTTATGTGCGAATGTCAGCCGCGATTGGGCGACGCTGCCGGCTGTCTGGACCGTGCCGTTACTGAACCCACTCGCGCAGGTTTTCCGCTGCAAGATCGAATGTAACGACGGAAGCCCTTCGTTCCCGCTGAGGGTGGAATTCTTCCCGGATCTGGAAGCCATCAGGCTGATCCAAAAGGGCCGACACCCGCTGGTGGCGGGACTGGACGCTACGACACGACAACGATATGCGCTGATGGCTGGCAAGTACGGCACGAACTGGCTGGGCCCGGAAGCTGTGTTTGAAGCAGACGGCGTTGAACGAAGATCAGGTCTGACCTTGCCGACGCGTTTCCGGTTGACGTGGTTCTCGTATCCACCCGGTAAATCACGGGACCCGGTATCAGAAATGGCACGGGAGCAGGCAGTCTATTTAGGACTCGTTGAGACGGTGACGCGGATAGAGCAGTTCGAGCCGTTTCCGGGCTTGGATCGGCCGACCAGCGTGGGAGACTACCGGTTTCAGGACCGCGCGGCGTCAGTCGAATTTATACGGTACACGATCGAAGACGGCCGTTGGCCGGCAAAAACGGACCGCCGGCTCATCGAGCTTTTTGAAGATCGCAGGGTCAAGCAACGCCATTTGCGGTTGCATCGGCCAATCGTGGTTGTCGGGTTGGTGGTAATCTTCTTTGCTCCGCTGATCGTGTGGGCGGCGAGAAGAATGATCCTCCGCCGGAACGCTCAAGGTCGTGATTTCTGATCTCGGAACAACGACGGCAATCGCGGGATCGGAACAGCCGGTCAAGAACATGCACGGGAAGAAAGGAGAGCAGATCAGAATGGTAAGGCTAATTAGTCAATTCCGGGAGCATCGGTGTGTGATCACGGTTGCGGCAGTGATGGCCGTGGCGACGGTGGTGCCCGCAAGAACAGATACGTTCATGCAGGACTGCGCTAATGCCGGTGGTTCGGTGTACATTGATACGTGCAAAACAGGAGTTTATGGGAAGTGCGAAGGGGCTTGTGGGCTGACCGTGCTCACCGGGTGTACAACCTGTGTTCCGTATGCATGGTCATGGTGCGTTGATATGCCGACTCCACCCCTGTTTCTTTGCACGGTCTTCTTTACCCCGGGAAGCTGCGCGGGCGCCGGGTGTGCGTGTGTCTTGGGAGCGACCAAGCCTCCCACCTTCAGCGTGCCTCCCTGCACGTACGACTGAGGGATTATCGGCAGCAGGGACGGGAGGGAAATTGTCCGATCGGGGCGAGATTCCGCGATGGAGGGCGAGCGATGGGCAAGCTGCTTGATCGGGTGCTGGTGCGAACCTTGGGAGGTGTGTTGCTGGCGCTGGGAAACCTGAAGCTGGTGGGACTGATGGAGCGCGATGGGTTTCTTGTCCTTCCGAATCCCATCTTCGCCCCGCTGACAAATGCGGTTGTCGTCGGTCTGGCAGGTGTGGCCGAGATTGTCGTCGGCGTGCTGGCCTTGGGCGTTCGGAAGCCGGTGGCGGGTGGGTGGTTGCTGCTGTGGCTCGGTACGAGCGTGTTGGCCTACAGGGCCGGACTGGCGCTGGTTGGCTATAAGGGACCTTGTGGGTGTTTGGTCGGCTTGAACCGTGTGGTCCCGCTGCCGACGGCCGTTCAGCAGGAGCTTGCGGACTATGTTGTCCTTGCAATGCTGGCGGCGAGCACATGGGTCATTGTCCGGGCGTGGCTCCGCGATCGCCCCAGGGTGACCGAGGCGTCACGCAAACGTGAGTCCGCGTAATCTCTGCTAGACTACCGGAATGGTTGCGTTGCCTGAGGCCAGCTCTGATTCGGGGCGGCCGCCGCTTGCGGCAGGAATCGGATCGCTCGCATTGCCCGCCGCTTGGAAAGTCGGCGTCGTGCTGCTCCTCCTGACCGCTTCGTGGCTCGGGCTGATTCCATCCCAGCCGTTCGAGCCGCGTGGGTTGCTCGCGTGGCCCCGGGATACCGAGCCGACCAGCCTCAGTCACTTCGCCACTTGGGACGCGGCGCACTACCTGTATTTGAGCGAGGTGGGCTACGCTGAGGGCGTCCGTTCCTGCGCCTTTTATCCGCTCTGGCCGTTGTTGATGCGGTGGGCGGCGCCGTTGGCGGGCGGGAACCATCTGATCGCCGGGCTGGTGTTGGCGAACCTCTTTTCCCTCGCCGCGTGGGTGCTGTTCCACGAACGCGTCCGACGGCGCTGGGGCGGCGGGGTGGCGGGGTGGTCGCTGGCGTTCCTGGTGGCCTTTCCGGGCGCGCTGTTCTTTCAGTTTCCGTACACGGAGAGCCTGTTTCTGCTGCTGGTGATGGGGTTGTGGTGGGGGTTGGAGGAACGGCGGTGGGGGCTGGTATGGGTGGCGGGTTTGCTGCTGCCGATGACGCGGGCGATTGGGGTGTTTGCGGTGCTGCCGATTGCGTGGCACGCGGCGCGGGAGAGCGGGCTGTGGGCACGGGTGGGCGAATGGGGCAGAAGGAAATGGGGCAGGCGCACGGCGCAGGGGGGAACGGGCGTGGCGGAAGCAGCCGGATCTGCTGCGGACAACCTTCAGCGGGTAACGCCGCCGTTTCATTCGGCCCCGGTGTCGGCTGGAGGGCCGACGCTACGGCGAGGGGGTGCCGGTCCGGCGGGAGGTGGGATTCCCTGGGTGTTGGTGGTGGCGCCGTTGGCGGGGTGGGGGCTGTATCTGGCGCTGATGTGGCGGTGGACGGGCAACCCGTTCGAGGGGTTCGTGGCGCAGAAGACCTGGGGCGTGCATTTCATCAGCAACCTGTGGAACGTGCCGAACTTCGTGTGGCAGTTTTTCCGGCCTACCGCAGGGCACGAGATCCAAGGGTCGCTGCTGGACCGGGCGGTGTTCGTGGTGCTGGTGTACACGGTGCCGGTGCTCTGGCGGCTGGACAAGGGGTTGCTGGTGTGGACGTACTGGCTTGGGGTGCTGCCGGCGATGAGCGGCACGTTCACGAGTTACACGCGGTTTGCGTCGTGTGCGTTTCCGGTGTTTTTGGCGTTGGGGGCGTACTTCAACGCCGGCCGGCTCCGGGAGGTGGGGGCGTCAGCGGCAGAGGTCGCCGGTGCCGTCGAACCGTCGAGGCTCCGGGTGGCCGGGAAATGGGTCGTGTTCGGGGAGTTCGTGTTACTCCACGTCGTGCTGGTCTGGCGCCACGTCAATTTCAACTGGGCGGGATGACTACCAAGCCGGCATCGCCAATTGGAAGTGATCTTCGAGAATCTGCGATAA
>CALJWR010000084.1 GCA_937976685.1 uncultured Verrucomicrobiae bacterium | reverse complement strand
TTCTCCGCCGTACCGGGCGCGGACTCGAACGAACTGCGGTTGCCGGGCATGAGGCCGGAAAGCAACGGGTTCTACCGCGCGCGCGTCACCAACCGTTGCGGGGCCGTCTGGACCCCGGTGATCATCCTCACGGCTGGCGTGTGGCTGCGGCTCGAACCGGCTTCCTCGACCAACGAGGTGTGTTCCGCCTGGCAAATGCGCGTGGGCGCGACCGGCAAGGGACCCCTTGCGTACCAGTGGCGACGTAATGGCGAGGCGCTGACCAACTCGGCCCGGGTGACGGGGGTCAACGCCGGAACCCTCTCCTTCGCGGGTCTGCGGTACCTCGATGACGCGGCCTACGACTGCCTGGTCCGGGACGCCTGCCACACCGTGACGACCCGCGTCGCCACGATCACCGTGAACCCCAACCCGCCGTTCGTCCTTGCGGACACCAACGGTCCACCGGCCCGCGAGCGGCACGGGCTGGTCTATGACTCCCGGCGCGGCGTTTCCCTGCTGTTCGGCGGGCTCGGCACCGGCGCAACGGTCGCGGACATCTACCGCAACGACTCCTGGGAATACGACGGAACCAACTGGACCCGGCGCACCACCACCCACGCGCCTTCTCCGCGCGCGGATTTCGGCCTGGCCTTCGACCGGCACCGCGGGGTCGCCGTCTTGTTTGGGGGCCTGACCAACAGCGGTTTCTCGGGGGCCTTTCCCAACGGGGAGACTTGGGAGTACGACGGGACGAACTGGACCCAGCGGTTCCCCGCGCAGGCGCCCGCGCCGCGCGCCCGCCATGCCCTGTTCTACGACCCGGTCCGGCGCGTCACCACGCTCTACGGCGGCGACACCCAATTGCCGAATCCTCGTGCCGGAGACATTTGGACCTGGGACGGCACGAACTGGACCGAGCGGGTGATCACCGGCGCTCGCCCGCAGTTTGGCTCCGCTGGCAGCCCGCCGCATCCCCAGATGGTCTGGGACGATCGGCGCGGTTACGCGGTTCTCCCCCCGACCAGCCTCAATCAAGGCGGTGGGAACGACTACGCCACCTGGACCTGGGACGGCACCCAGTGGACCCGGCGGCCTTATGCCTTTGCCGGGTTCGGCATCTCCCCCGCCGAGGCCGGATCGGGGTTAGGGCTGGTGTACGACGCCTTCCGCGGCGAGGTCATCTACTGGGGCGGCGCGGGCAACGATCAGATGCGTCTCTGGCGTTGGAATGGCGAGACCTGGCGGCGCGACGACATTGGGGGGTTCGTCGGTTACCACCTCTACGCCGCCGCCGCCTACGACGAGCGCCGTCACTCCCTCGTTCAGTTCGGAGGGAACTACTCCGGCAGCGACCCCGCAGCCCGCGGGCTCGCGCGCCGCACGTTCGAGCGGGTGCTCGCGGATGAACCCATCCTGCTTCGGCAACCCGTCGTGTTCGACGATCCAGCGACCAACCAGATCTTCGTGCGCCTCGTCGCGGCCGGCGCGCCGCCGCTGACCTACGAATGGCAACGCGACGGCGTGAAGCTCAACGAGAGCTTTCCCTATTCTGGAACGACGAACGACACGTTGGTCGTGGACCGGGCTCTAAGCTCGGATCGGGGGCATTATCGCTGCGTGGTCCGGGGGAGGTGTGGCAGCGCCACCAGCGAGGCCATCACCCTGCAGGGTACGCCGGCGGCTGCAAAACTTGCCCTCCTCATCGCGAGCAGCCCGGTAAACGGGCAACCGGGAGTCATCCTCTCCTGGAGCAGCCCTGGCGCGCTCTTGGAACAAGCACCCGTTCCCAACGGCCCGTGGACGCCGGTAGCCGGCGCGACGAGCCCACACCCGGCACCGGTCACGGGAACCGCCCTGTTCTTCCGCCTGCGGGGGCCTTGACGGGACGGCCGGCGGTTGGCTTCCGAAGTCACCCCGGCCAACTCAGCGCGGGACCCCATCCAGACCTTCGAGTGCGTGGCAGAATTGGTTTTTGCAGGCAGCCTCGGCGGCCGTTGGGAGTGGACTCCGGACGGTTGCCGAAATCTTGCCGGACGGATCTGGAACGGCGAAGTCACAGGAACCGGCGACTATCCTGCCGGCCCCCTGGGCACGGTTTGGAGCACAGCTCAAAGCAGGTCCGGCATCAGGCCCGTCAGCCGTGCCGGCGGCGACTTCACCGTGGCGCGCGACCGCGCGCGGCCAACGGCCCTGGCCCGCCTTCACCCGGCCTCATCGGCGCAGCCGGAAACCTCCGCTCCAGGAGATCCGGTACGCTTGCGCATGAGTTCGGAGGGTTGCGTTGAACTCGACCGAATCACCCGCGCGGAAGACCCGTTTCCCCCAGAGGGACGCCGGCAGTTGCATCGCCGCCACGCAGCGAACGTTCAGGTTCCGGCCGGACAGACTCTCCACGCGGACGCGCGGTTCATTGACCAGCGCCTCCCGGCCGGCGCCGATTCGAGCGCGAATCGGCTCGGGCTGGCCGGGCAGCTCGATGATCCACTGGGCGCGGTCTTCCTTGGGCACCCGGTAGTCCCGGTAGTAGGCCTCCTCCACGATGTCGAGCAGGTACAGGCCCAGATAGAGGGCGTCGGGACTCCAGCCTGCGTACAGATCCGCCAGAGCCGGCCCCGTGACGGGCGGCACGTAGCCGCGCTCGCGATCCCAGTGCTGGAGGGCCAGCCCGGGCACGAACCGGTCGAACGGCCTCCGGGGCGCGGGAGGAATGCCTTGGCGGGCATCGGCGCGCGCTGCCCGGGCCCGGGAGGCCGGGGACACATCCAAGCGGGCGAACACCCGCGTTATCTCGTCGTAAGGTTGATCCTGGATATCCACCAGACCGAAGTTGAAATTCTCGCCGTCCTCGCGGCCGTGCGTCGGCTCGTCAAAGTATTGAAACCAGTCCACGCCCACCACGGCGGGAACGCGCAGCAGTTGTTCCAGCGAGTGGCACAGGCTGGCGGCCCGCTGGCGTTGGGTCTCCACCACCGGAAAGATGCCGCTGTCGTTGCGGTTGCCACTGCGGTTCCGCCGGGCCGCCACGTAAATCTCGCTGACCAGAATGGGGCGCCCGGTGAGTTGATGCAGGCAGTCGAGATAGCCGCGCAGGAAGCTGCCATCGTTCCACGGCGCGTTCAGGTTGCTGGAAATGACGTCCACGTGGGCCGCCGCCGCGGTCGCCACTTCGGGATAGAAAAAGGACTGGTAGCGGTCTCCCAGGATCAAGGCGCGCTGGTCGTACCGCCGGATGATCTCCCGCACGAGCGAGTAATAGCGCTCGGCCACCAGGTGGAGAAAGCGGCGCATGACCTGGATGCCGCGGCCGCCGGTGCGCAGGTACAACATGCCGCGCTGTTCGAGTTCCGCCCAGTTTGCCGCTCCTTCCACGGTGAAATCGGTCAGCAGCCGTTCCCAAGTGTCGCCGTAGGTGTCACGCAGA
Source organism: uncultured Verrucomicrobiae bacterium (assembly GCA_937976685.1). Classification (GTDB taxonomy): domain Bacteria; phylum Verrucomicrobiota; class Verrucomicrobiia; order Limisphaerales; family J093; genus JADJWF01. The sequence continues at coordinate 11,060 of CALJWR010000084.1, read as the reverse complement.
AGTTGCATCAAACGCTGGCGCTGGCCGCTGCGGGGGCCCTGCTCGAGCGTCATCTTGAACAAGGTCGCATTCCACCAGCCGAGTTCGTTGTCACTGTAGTAGCCGATCAGGCGGGGATCATCGCGCACGGCGAGGATGGTCTCACGGGCGGCGGCGTCCATCCGGCGGATGACTTCGGGATCCCACATGTCCCACCACGGCGCACCGGCAGTCGAACCCAGGTGCAGCACCGGGGTCAGGAAGAAGCCGTCGTCCCGGGACCCTCGCAGTGCGGCGACATCGCTCCACGCCCCCAGGGTGGTGAATCCCCAGGCACGCAGTCGTTGCACGGTCGCGGCGGCCCAGGCGCTCGTGTCGGGATAGTGCTGCCAGGCCGCGTAGGCGGGATTCTCCGCGTCGTAAGTCTCCCGGGACAGGCCGGGAGTGACCACGCAGACGCCCCGGGAGAAAAACCGGCGGCCGGCGGGCGTCACCAGCCAGCAGATTCCATCCTCCTCCGTGACTGAGTATCTTGAAGCGGGGCCCGTCGCCGCGAGAGGCGTTGCCGTTTCTGGGGCCGTGTGCGGCTCGGCGGGAGCGCCGCCGCCGTCCGGCCCCGCCAGCAAGGCCACAATCAACGCTGCCCCGGTGCGGACGATGGCGATCCAGCGGGAGTGATCAGCGTTCATGGCGGCTGATTCATGCGGACACTCGTCGGCCGCCACCTTGGTTCAGGCCGTGACCGTCGGCAAGCGGAGTCCCCGGCCGGTGCGAGCGGGTCCATCGCCGGGAGCTACGAGGGCACTGGGGAAATGATCGAGCAACTCGAACGGGAAGGGCGGGCACTCCCGGCCAAGGCCGAGCGCGCCGTCGCCCCGCCCTGCGCGAGACGGCCCAATCAGGCCCAAGGCAATCACCCGTCGGCAGACGCCAACGGCTCCGCGACGATTTGCCTCCGGTTCCAGCGCCTCCGTTGGCGAAGGCACCCGGTAAGTGCGACCACCAACCTCGGACCTGTTGATCGGCGTCCTCTGGAGCGGGGCCGGTTCCGGGAATCCCGGCCGTGCGGGCGGTCGAAAGTGGCGTCGGGATGGACCAGAGTCGGCGAAGGGAGCCGCGGTCTGGTGAAGACGCCTTGGCTGTGCCGCAGTTGGCGAGGGAGAAGGAAGGCAAGGCGTGCCCACTTGCTTGCGAGCGAGAAGCGTCGGGCGGAGGCGCACTTCCACTCGCTTACATCCCCATGATCTGGTAGCCGCAGTCCACGTAGATCACCTGTCCGGTGATGGCGGCGGCCCCGTCGCTGGCGAGGAAGACGCCGGTGGCCCCGAGTTCCTCCGGCAACAGGTTGCGGCGCAGCGGCGAGCGTTCCTCGTACTGCTTGAGCATCGCCGTAAAACCCGAAATACCGCGGGCGGCCAGGGTGTTGACCGGGCCGGCGCTGATGCAATTGACGCGGATCTTCCGGGGGCCGAGGTCATAGGCGAGGTAGCGAGTGCAGGCCTCGAGGGAGGCTTTGGCCACGCCCATGACGTTGTAGTGCGGAACCACCTTTTCCGCGCCGTAGTAGCTCATGCCGATGATGCTCCCGCCCTCGGTCATCAGCGGCGCCGCTTCCCGGGCGATGGCCACCAGGGAGTAGGCGCTGACGTCATGGGCGATGCGGAAGGCTTCGCGGCTGGTGTTCAGGAATTTGCCTTCGAGGGCGTCCTTGGGCGCGAAGGCCACCGAATGCAGGACCAGATGCAGGCGGCCATACTTGGCGCGTACCGCTTCGAACACCGCGGCGATCTGTTCGTCCTTCGTGACATCGCAGGGCAGGATGAGGGTGTCCGGGCCGAAGGTGGCGGCCAGTTCCTCGACATTTTCCTTGAGCCGTTCTCCCTGGTAGGTGAAGGCCAGGGTGGCGCCTTCCCGTGACCAGGCCTGGGCGATGGCCCACGCGATCGAGCGCTTGTTCGCGACCCCAAAGACCAGGCCGATTTTTCCGGCGAGCAGAGACATGATCGTTTCCTTGAACTGGTGGGGAATAGCGTTAGGGGCGCTGGCGGCGGGTGGCAAGGTTGGAAATGCCCCACGCAGCACGCCCACCCGCGCCGGCAATCGCCACGCCGCCGCGTTGCGTCGGAGCGGGCTTCAGTCGAGGAAGAGCGAGATCAACTTGCCGGCCACCGCGTCCGTCGCTTGAAAGGCGCGGTCGCCGCCGATGTTGGTCACGATGACCATCGCGAAATCCCGGTCCGGCGCGAGCCAGACGTTCGCGTACCACTGGGTGTTCGAGCCGGTATGGCTGAAGGTCCGCCCACCCGCCCAGGGCCGCGTGCCCACCACCCAGCCCATGGCATAGCCCTGACCGGCCGCGTCCGCATGGAGTTTGCGGAAAGTGGCGGTGGACATGAGCCGACCGCGGCCGAGTTCGCCGGCGACATGAAAGGCGGCGTATTGTGCGAGGTCGAGCAATGAGCAATGCACGGTCGCCGCCGGCCCGATGCCGGGCGGGTTGTCGGCCGAGGTGCCCGGTTCCACCGGAACGGGAGTCGTGCCGCTGAAGGTGTGACCCCACGGCTGATTGATATGGCGCGGTGTGGCCGGCACGCCGAAACCGGCGCTGGCAAGGCCCAGCGGCTGAAAGAGCTTCTCGGTCAGCAGGTCCTCCCAACTGCGGTTCATCACTTCCTCGAGCATCGCCCCCGCGAGTGCGAAGCCGGCGTTTGAGTAGATGTAAGCGGTACCGGGCTTGGCCGACGGCGGGAGCGGCGTGAGCTTCTCCATCAGGAAGCGGCGCTGTTCGCGCGGCGTCCCCTTGTGGTTCCAAAGCTGCGACCAAATGCCGCTCGGGTTCAGGTCGTTGGGCGCGCCGCTTCGGTTCGAGAGCAACTGCTCCAACGTGACCGTCTTCCAGTCCGCGTGCATCGCGGGGGCCGCGTCGGGGAAAACCTCCGCGAGCTCGGTTTGCCAGGTCAGACGCCCCTCATCCACAAGAATTCCCGCCAGGGTGCCGGTGAAAGATTTGGTGACCGAGCCGAGGTGCCACTTGTCGGTCAGCGTCACCGGCTCGCCCACGCCGTGTTTGCGCACGCCCACGACACCAACGCCGACGATGCGATTCGACCGGACGACCGCACAGGCCAGCGCCGGGACGTTGAACTGGGTGCGGATGGGCGCCAGGTCGGTGTTGAGATCGCGGACGGGGAATTGTTCCAGGCGAAAGAACCTTTGCTCGTCACCTGCTGCCGGCAGGAGTCGGGCGATCAAGCCTCGGCCGGCGATCACGGGCGAATCGAGGTCGCTCCAATTCCCGAGATTCCCCGTAGTCTGCAACTGGTAGCCGAGGCCGCCAGCCGCTTGGAAACGCAACTCGACAGCCGGCGCAATCGTCAGGTCCGCGGCGGCCAACCGACCCGTCAGCGCCGCCTCCAGCGAGAGGGCCAGGTAAATGGCGCGGTCCGGGTTAAAAATCCGGCGCATCGCGACAAGCTGATTCATTGCCACCAAGGGAGCGCGAGGTTGCCCGATTGGCAACTCGCTCTATGGCGGATGAAACGTGGATTCGGTGCGTTGGCTCAGGCGGCGGCCCGCAGCGCCTGATCCAGGTCAGCGAGGATGTCCTCGATGCTCTCGATGCCGATGCTGAGCCGCACCAGATCGGGCGTAATGCCGCCGGCCAGTTGCTGCTCTTCCGACAATTGCGAGTGGGTGGTCGTGGCGCTGTGGATGGCGAGGGACTTGGCGTCGCCGACGTTCGCGAGGTGGGAAAACAACTTGAGTGCCTCGATAAACTTCTGTCCGGCCGCCTTGCCACCCTTGATGCCGAACACGACCATCGCGCCGCCCTTGCCACGCAGGTATTTTTGGTTCTTCGCGAACTGCGGATCGTCCGGCAAACCGGGGTAGCGCACCCACGAAACTCCGGGGTGTTGACGCAGGTGCTTCGCCACGGCGAGGGCATTCGCGCAATGCCGCTCCATCCGGAGTGGCAGCGTCTCGATGCCCTGCAAAAACATCCACGAATTGTCGGGCGAGATGCAGGCTCCCAGGTTGCGCAACGGGACCGTGCGCATTCGCAGGATGAAGGCCAATGGCCGGAGCATGTCCGGCAGATCAAGCCCCCAGCGAAGGCCGTGGTAGGAGTTGTCCGGCTGGGTGTAAAGCGCATGCTTGCCTGCCGCCCAATTGAAACGGCCGCTGTCCACCACCACGCCGCCAATGCCCGTTCCGTGTCCGCCCAGCCATTTGGTCAGGGAATGGATGACGACATCAGCGCCGTGAGCGATGGGCTGCGTCAAATACGGCGTGGAGAAGGTCGAGTCCACGAGCAGCGGCAGCCCGGCGGCATGGGCGATCTGCGCGACGGCCTCCAGGTCGGTCACTTCAAGAGCGGGGTTCGAGACCGTTTCGCAGAACAGCGCCCGGGTACGGTCGTCAATCGCGCGGGCGAAGTTCTGCGGGTCGTTCGAGTCCACGAACTTCACGGTGATCCCCACGGTCGGCAGGATGTTGTTGAACATCGTGTAGGTGCCGCCGTAGAGGTTGCGGGCGGAGACGATGTTGTCGCCCGCTTGGGCGAGGTTGATCACCGAGTAAAAAACGCCGCTGGTGCCGGACGCCACTCCCAACCCACCGAACTCCGGCGCCCCCTCGAGAAGGGCGACGCGCTTTTCCAGCACGTCGGTGGTGGGATTCATCAGCCGCGTGTAGATGTTCCCCAGTTCTTTGAGGGCAAACAGATTGGCGGCATGCGCCGTGTCGCGAAAAACGTAGGAAGAAGTGCGATACACCGGGACCGCCCGCGACAGGGTGGTAGGGTCCGGCTGCGTGCCGCCGTGGAGACAAAGGGTTTCAAATTTCATGGGCCGCGAAAAATACGCCGCCCGGGCGCCCACGCAACCGGGTTCTGAACCGCCCAAGGCCTCGGAGAACCAATCAATCCGCCTCGATGGGCACAGGCGGCCCGGCCTTCAAGGTGGGCCGGCGGGTGTTTGCACCTGTCATGCAGCGCAGACCATCCTGTCTCCAAGTCGTCGCTCCGTCCTGTTGCGGGGAATCGTTGGGCGGCTGGACGATCCCATAACCTGCCGGCGAGGACACCGGCGCTACATCATGGCTGGAAACGCTCTAACGCGAAACCGCCGGCGGCAGCGGCGAAGGAGCGTTGGTCGGCTGGGGGAGCTGGTACTTGGTGACGAGCTTCGCAATCTCCGGATCCCGCGCGGCCAACCGATGGAGATCCATCGCGAATCGCTCGAACCAGGGCACACTGTTGGTTTCGTATTGCGAGACGACGGCGCTCATCTCCTCAACGCTGCGTTGCAGGGTGGCGGCCTGCGCCCGCAAGACCTGGGTCTGGTAATACATGAAGACGTTCACCGCCAGAGTCAGGAGAATCGCGAGGCCGATGACGAAGTGGACAAGGTTCCGCAGCTCGCCAATGGACTGCCTCAAGGCAGCCGTCTCCACCGGGTCGGGAACCAGCGCTTCTCCCGGGTCTTCCGGGAACAATTCCGGTTCGGCGTCGGGTTTCATGGCTGGCCGGCAGTTGGGGCGGTGGCTCCCCCGCCCGGGACCAAATTGAGTTGCTGGTAGAGGGGCCCGTACTGCTGGACGAAGCCCTGCAGCCCCGGATTGCGGCGCGCGTATTCCGCCACCTCGCGAGCCAGTGCCTGCAGGACTGCTCGATTGCGGTTCACGAGCAAGGTCTGCACTTGCAACCGGGCGGCCCTGACCTGGAGATCACCCACACGCCGAAAACTCTCGACGTGCCGGTAACACAGGATGGCCGCCAGCCCGACGCTGAGGAACAGCGCCAAGACCAGCAGTTGAGATGTTCGGGCGGACTTCGCCATGCCGCAAGAAGGCTAGCCAGTCGTGCTCCCGCTCCAAGCACTAATTCCCGGCGCAGGCGGCTGGCCGCCTTCCGATGGGACCGATCTGGCCGGCGCTTAACGCCGCAGCCGGCGGCGGAGGAGAACAAACGCGCCCAAGCCGGAAGCCGACAGTAACCCGGTCCACGGAACCTCTGGAACCGGCGTGGCGCCGAGATTCAGGAACGCATAGTCGTCCTTGCCGTTGTTGGTGACCAACACCTTGAGCGTGACGTGCTCTCCCACCGAGGCTTGGTCGCCCGCAGCCACGGTGAATTTCAGCAGGTCCGACACGACCGAACCGCTGGGCCACTGCCGAGCGGGATCCCAACCTGCGACGGCCAGCTTGCGCTCCCCCACGGATCCGTCGAAGCCCCACGGGTTCACCCCGAGAGCTTGGACGGAACCCGCTTGGGGATCGAATTTCTTCGCCGAAGTGTCCGACAATGAGGCGAAAGAAAGTCCGTCCGTGACGACGGAACGGTCGGACTTGTTTAGGATTGCCAGACTGAGACCGTTCCAAGCCGAAGCCGAGGTGTTGCGCACGGTGATCTCCAGCCAGGCGCTATTTCGATAGATCGTGCTCCCGACCTGCCCGATCTTCGTGAGGCCGCTCACCTTCAGCCGCCCAATTTGCTCGATGTCCGTGAGTGAAACGCTGAGCTTTACCGGATCGGCCTTCGACCCGCTCCCTCCGACGACAACCAAATCGTCCAGAACGTCTTCGGATGATCCCGGGGCGGCAACGATGGTGAAAGCGAGTTGAGCTGAAACCATCGGCGCCGTCGCGAGAAGGGCGAAGGCGGCAGCCCAAGCCAGCAGTCCCGCTTTGAAAGTGTTCGTTTTCATGGTTCGTATCTTTATTCGATCCGAGTTCTAAAACTTGTAGTTCACCGTCGCCAGCACGGAATGCGTGTACAAATCCGGCGTGCTCACCTTACCGCCCAGCAGGTCCCACTGGGTTTCTCCGACCCCCAGGAACTGATACCCAATACCGACCGCCAAGTCTTCCGACAGGGAGTATTCCAAGCTCGCCTTGAACTGGTAGGCAAAACTGATGTCGAAGTCGGATTCGGACTTCGCGCTGAGCCGACCATAGTCCGAATCGTTAAAGTAATCGATTGAATAATCAACGCAGAGGCTGCTCAACACCGCGCCGATTCCCAGCCCCACGCGGATCTTCCAACGCTCACTCAGGGGCGCGATGCCCACAAGGTGCGCCAGCAGAGGAATCTGCGTGAGGTCAACGTCGCTGCGAGTGATCCCGATCGAGTAAAACGGATTATCGGGATCGGGCCCCAGCGTTTCGAAAGTTGACGAGGCCGAGCCGGAATTGCGAATCCAACCCGGCTGGAACTCCAAGTGCAACTGCCGCCAGAATCGAAACGCCACGCTGCCGTTGACCCGAATGCCCGGATCCAAGCTGAGCCGCTGCGGAAAATCTGCCGGCACGATGACCGGGCCAAGACCGGGCAAAAACGGAAGGTGCAGCGAGGACTCGGTCCTCACCGTGAAATCCATCACGAACGCCGCGCCGACATCGAGCCCCACGTACCAGTCCTCCGGATTGGGACCGGTGGCGTCGGATTGAGCCATGAGTCCGGGCGCGGCAACCACAATGCAAGCGGTGGCCATTCCCCACCCACCAATGCGGGGAGCGGGACAAACCTGTTTGCCAAGGGTAACTCTCATGCTGAAAGACAGGTAAAGGACGGCCGGCGGGCAACGCAACGAGAAAGTGTCATGGCACTTTTTTCCAGCAAGTTGCGGACCGCTTTTCCAGCCGAAAGCCAGTCAAGCGTCCTCAATGCGCTCGATCACTTCCCCGCTTTCGAGCCGGGCGAGGTGCAACGCGACCGTCCATTCCTCCCCCGGCAAAACCAATCGAGGCAGTATTTCCGCCAACGGCGCGAGCACGAAACGACGCCGGAGCGCCCGGGGATGCGGCAGCGTGAGCTGTGGGGAACTTCTCACCTCCGCGCCAAAGGCGATCAGGTCGAGGTCAAGCGGACGCGCCTCGTTCAAGACTTGCTTGGGCCTTCGGCCAAACTCCCGCTCGATTTCCTGAAGTTGCGCCAGCAGGATCTCTGGCGTTTTGTCCGGCCGGGCCCGAAATGCGACAACCGCGTTGATGAACGCGGGCGAACCGTCCGGGCAGTCCACCGGAGTGGTTCGCCAGAGCGACGAACATCGCCAATCACCCGCCGCAAGTCCGCGGAGCCTTGCGATGGCTGCCCGGACGTTGCCAACCGGATCGCCCAGATTGGATCCCACCGCAATGATGGCCAGCGCGGGACCGTCCGGGGGCGGCACAGGCTGCGGCGTGGGCTCGCTCACTTCAGTTCCAGGACGTCCTGCATCGAATACAGGCCGGGCGGCCGGCCCGCCAACCACTGCGCCGCGCGCAAAGCTCCGTTGGCGAAGGTCTCCCGACTGCTGGCCCGATGCGTGAGTTCCAGCCGTTCCCCTCCGGCCGCGAAAATCACGGTGTGATCGCCCACCACATCTCCGCCCCGCACCGCGTGAATCCCAATCTCTCCAGCGGTCCGTTCGCCCACAAGCCCGACCCGCCCATGCCGCGCGGCGTCACGCAACTGGACCCGGCGCACGTCGGCCAGGATCTCTGCCAGCGTCGTGGCCGTTCCGCTCGGGGCATCCTTCTTCAGGCGGTGATGCATCTCGATGATTTCGAGATCGAAGCCCGGGCCCAGGATTTCCGCCGCCTTGCGCGTCAGCCAGAAGAGCGTGTTCACCCCGGTCGAGTAATTCGTGGCCCAGACCATCGGAATCCGCGCCTGCGCTTTCATCACCGCGGCCTTCTCGTCCTCCGAATGGCCGGTGGTGCCGATCACCAGCGGCTTCCCCCGCTGCGCACAAAGCGCCGCCACGCCGGGGGTGACGTGGTGCAAGGCAAACTCGATCACGACGTCGCCTCCCTCGATCACGCTGTCCAACTCATCGCCCTGATCCACCTGGCCAACGATTTTGAGGGCGTGCGACTGGTGCGCGGCACACGCAATCAGGGCCTGGCCCATGCGGCCCTTGGAACCAACGATGACGACCCGGATCATGGCCTTCAGGATCGTTATGCTACTTGAGCACGCCGCACGCGGTCAGCGTGGCTTTGAGACGGGCACGACTCGCCGGGGTCAACGGCACGAGGGGCAGACGAAGTTCCTCGTCACAAAGCTTCATCATGGCCAGCGCCGCCTTGACCGGTGCGGGATTGGTCTCGATGAAGAGGTCTTTGAACAGCGGGTAGAACCGGGTTTGCAGCCGGAGCGCCAGCGCCAGCTTGCCCTGCGCGCAGGCCCGCACCAACTGCGCCACCTCGCGGGGGATCACGTTGGACGCCACACTGACCACCCCGTGGGCGCCCGCGGCCATGAACGGCAGCGTCAATGCGTCGTCCCCGGACAGAATCGTGAAGTTCGGCCCCAGTGCGGCACGAAGCTGGTTTACCCGGCCCACGTTGCCGCCCGCCTCCTTGATCGCGATGATGTTCACGCTGTCGTGGGCAAGCCGATTGACCGTGTCCACCGCGATCTCAACCGCGCACCGCCCAGGGATGCTGTAGAGAATGATCGGCAGCCGCGTCGCGCGAGCGACCGCGTGGAAATGCTGGAACAACCCCTCCTGCGTGGGCTTGTTGTAATACGGCGCGACCTGCAGGGACGCGTCGGCCCCCGCCTCCTCCGCAGCCTTGGTCAGGTAGATGGCCTCCTTGGTGGAATTCCCGCCCGTGCCGGCAACCACCTTGATCCGCCCCCGCGCAAACCGGACCGCCAGTTGGATGACGCGGATGTGCTCCTCGTAATCGAGCGTGGGCGACTCGCCCGTGGTTCCGACCGGCACGATGCCATCCACCCCGGCCTTGATCTGAAGGTGGATCAACCGCTCGAGCGCCGATTCGTCCACCGCGCCTTTGCGGAACGGCGTGACGATGGCGGTGTAAGTGCCGGTGAATTGGGGTTTGTGGGTCATGTCAGAAACGCCGCGCGGGCGGCCGGTCAAATCTCAATCCGCCCCTCGAAGGTGAACTCTGCGGGACCCGTCAGCCGAACCTCGCTGAATGTTTTGCCGGTCCGCTGGAAGCCCACTTCCAAGACATCCCCGCTCTGGACCCGCACGCCGACCGGCGATGCGAAATCGTGCAGACACGCCGTGACCAGCGCCGCCGCCGTCACGCCCGTGCCGCAGGCCAGCGTTTCGCCCTCCACGCCGCGCTCGTACGTCCGGACGCGGATCGAACCGGGGCCGAGGACTTGAACAAAGTTCACGTTCGTGCCGCGCGGCGCGAAGTGCGGGTGGTGCCTCAGTTCCGCGCCGAGCGACGGCACCATCGCCTTGTCCGCGTCGTCCACCATGACCACGGCGTGCGGCACCCCGGTGTTCAAGGAATGCACCTCCAGATCAGTGCCCGCTACCGGCAGCTGCTCTTGCAACCGCAAATTCTTCGGCGCGGTCAGGTTCACGGTCACGCGGTCGCCCGCAAAGGTCGCCGTGATCACGCCGGCCAGGGTCTCGAACGTGACCCGGTCTCTCACGCCGGTCAGCCGCTGGATGAACCGGGCGAAACACCGGGCGCCATTGCCGCACATTTCGGCAACGCTGCCGTCACTGTTGTAGAAATCCCATGCCCACTCGGCGCGCCCTTCGCGGGCCGGCACCAGCGCAATCAATCCGTCCGCACCCACGCCGCGATGACGGTCGCACAGGCGTGTCACCTGCGCCCCCGTCAGGCGCACTTCGCCGGCGCGGTTGTCGAGCAGGAGGAAGTCGTTGCCCGCGCCGTTCATCTTGGTGAACTGCAGAGTCACGGCCGCCGACCGTAGCGAGCCCGCTCCTGAATTGAAGGCGAAAGTCCGCAGGGGTACCGGAAAACCAAGCCGGTTGTCCCCCAGTGCCGGGTCCAAGGTCATTCCCTGACGACGGTCTGACGAGCTGCTACGCGCTTCCCCATCAGGTAGTCCACGTTGGTGGCGTCGGGGTCGGTGTACCCGTGCAGGCCCAGTGACCAGGAGGGCATCCACCGCTTGTGGGGCCCGAACCCGGTCGGCGAAGGCGCGGGAAGCTCCCCGTTCGCCGGGTTGTTGGGGACCAGGGTGCCGTGGTTGTCGTCTGCGTACAACTGCCAGGCCAGCAGCAGTTGGTGTTGGTTGTTGATACAGACCGCCCCCTGGGCCTTGCGCTTGGCCCCGGCCAGGGCGGGCAGGAGCAGGC
>CALJWR010000083.1 GCA_937976685.1 uncultured Verrucomicrobiae bacterium | reverse complement strand
AGCGCTTCCGCGCCGGCGGAGCTGGGCTTTGCCATGCCAGCCGAATGGGAGAAGCACGAGGCAACGTGGCTGGGCTGGCCCCACAACGAAACGGACTGGCCGGGTAAGCTGGACACCATCCGCTGGGTGTACGGGGAAATGGTGCGGAAGATTTCGGCCGGAGAGAGGGTGCGCCTGCTGGTGCGCGATCGTGCCGAGCAACGGTCGGTCGCCAGTTATCTCCGTCGCGCGGGCTGCGATCTCGGGCGCGTCGAGTTCATCGTGCATCCGACCAACCGCGGCTGGACGCGCGACAGCGGGCCCATCTGCGTTCGGCGACGCCGGCCCAAGGCGGAAGTCGCCATCGTCCACTTCCACTTCAACGCTTGGGCCAAGTATGCGGACTGGCAGCTCGACACCAAGGTGCCCGAGACGGCGGCCCGAATTCTGAAGAAGCGGCTGTTTCACGCGGAGTGCAACGGTCGCCGGTTCGTGCTCGAAGGCGGTGGCATCGAAGTGAACGGCCGGGGAACGCTGCTCACCACGGAAGAGTGCTATCTCGATCCCGAGGTCCAGGTGCGGAATCCCGGCCTGACCCGCGCCGACTACGAGGCGACGTTCAGGAAATACCTCGGCGTCACGAACGTCTTGTGGCTGCGCAACGGCCCTGTCGGCGATGACACGCACGGGCACATTGACGACATTGCCCGCTTCGTGAATCCCCGCACGCTGGTCCTCATCCGGGAGTCCAACCGGCGCGATATCAACTACCGCCCGCTGGCCGAGAATTGGGAGCGGGTGCAAGACCTGCGGCTGGAGGACGGTTCGAAGCCCGAGGTCGTGCCGCTGCCCATGCCCGCGCCGCTGACCTTCGACGGTGAACGACTGCCGGCCAGCTACGCGAACTTCTACATCGCCAACGCGTGTGTCATTGTGCCGACGTTCAATGATCCCAGTGACCGTATCGCCCTCGGCATTCTCGGGAAGCTGTTCAATGACCGCCCGGTCGTCGGCATTCACGCCGTGGACCTGGTCCTCGGCTTCGGCAGCCTGCATTGTCTGACCCAGCAGCAGCCGGCCTGAACCGCTTGCGGCGCGGGGAACGGAAGGGCCCGCGGGACGCAAAGTTGGCGGCGTCGTTCCGCTGACCCTGCGGCCGGAGCTTGGCTTGGCCCGGCGACGATGTCCCACCGTGGAAGGGCGGCATCTGGATTACTGCCGGCCACCCCCTGCTTCCGGGCTGGCAATTTCCGGTCTGCCGGCTCACGCTAGCACGACATGAAGCCCAACGCTGGCAGCCCGAATACCGACGCGACGATGGCCGTGTTCCTCGACCTCGAGAACATCGCCCTCGGCGCCCAGGACGCGCATTACCCGCGCTTCGACGTGCAGAAGGTCATCGAGCGTCTGCTCCTCAAGGGGCACATCGTCGTCAAAAAGGCCTACTGTGATTTCGATCGCTACAAGGCGTTCAAGAAGGACCTGCACGCGGCGGCGTTCGAGTTGATCGAGATTCCCCACGTCCGGCAGTCGGGCAAGAACTCGGCGGACATCCGCATGGTCGTGGACGCCTTGGACCTTTGCTACACGAAGGGGCACGTGGATACGTTCGTGATCATCAGCGGCGACTCGGACTTCTCGCCGCTGGTCAGCAAGCTGCGCGAGAACGCGAAGACGGTCATCGGCGTCGGCGTCAAGAACTCGACCTCGGACCTGTTCATCAACAACTGCGACGAGTTTCTGTACTACGACGACTTCGTCCGCACGGAACGCACCAAGACCCGGCGGCGGGGCGGCGGCGGAGCGTCATCGTCCGCTGGCACGTCCAGCGCCGAGCCGGCTGGCAAGGCAGCCCCGGCGGACGGCGGCAGTCTGTCGCCTGAGCGGGCCATCGAGCAGGTGGTGGAAACGTTCGAGGCGCTGGCCGAGGAACGGGGCGAGGACGAACACGTCTGGGGTTCGATGATCAAACAGGCGATCAAGCGGCGAAACCCCGGCTTCAATGAGCGCGCCCACGGATTCCGCTCGTTCAATGACCTGTTGATCGAGGCCGAGCGGCAGGGCCGGATCCGGCTGGAGCCCGACGAGAAGTCCGGCGGCTACCTCGTGAGCGAGGTGGAGTAGGGGAAGTCACGGCGCCGCCGCGGGTTCCAGGCCCGCCGGACTTACTTCCGCCCGATTCGATCGCGGGCCGCTTCGAGGATGCGCCGTTCGTTTTCCGTCAGGCTCTGGATCCCGTGCGCGGAAATCTTGTCGAGGATGGGATCAATCTTCTTCTGGATGAATTCCGCTGGCGAAGTGTCCTCAGTCGTCGGAGCGGGCGGGCGGGGCAACACGGCGTGGGTCACATTGGCCCGGACCGGCTGCAGGGGGCGACGGCGCGGCTCTGAAACCACTCGCCGGATGGAGCCGGCGCGCCGGCGATTCAGGCCCCATCGGACGTAGGCCACTCCGGCGAGCAGTCCGCCCACGTGGGCCGCGTGGGCGATGCCGCTGTTCCGCTCCAGCAGACCCAGGACGCCGATGACGAGTGAAATGGGAACGAGATAAATCGCCCGCATGGACACCGGGATGATGAAGGCCACGAGCGTGGTGATCTGCAGGTGCGGGTTCATGCAGGCGAAGACCGCGGTGATGCCGAAAACGCCGGCCGAGGCCCCGAGCAGCGGCGGCCATCCAAACCCCGGAGTCCATCCGGATAAATCCTTGAACGCGAAACAAAACAGCAATTGCGCCAGCCCGCCGGCGGCTCCGGTGCCGAGGTACACCCAGACGAAGTTGCGCCTGCCCAGCGCCGCTTCCACGGGTCGCCCGAAGATGTAGAGCATCGCGCAATTGATCAGCAGATGCAGCAATCCGCCGTGCAGGAACTGGAAGGTCAGCAACTGCCAGAGCTGCCCGCGCAAAAACAGCTCCGGATCCAACGCCAGCAGGCCTTCGAGCCGCGGGGCCGCCCGCCCGCCGGCGGCAGTGAGGGGGACGATCAACTGCGCGGCAAACATGACCACGTTGATGCCCACCAGCCAGGCGGTCGCCGAAAAATCGAGCCGTCGCAGCGGGGACTGCGGCGGTTCTCGCATGTACGGCCGATCGTAGATCACGGTCGGAAGAGTAGCCGGGCGAGCCTCGCTTTCAACGGCCTTCTGAAGTCCGCCGGTTGCGGACGGGGCGCGGTTCTGGCTATGATTTCCGGCCTACTTCAAGCGGGTGACTTCGATTTTGCGGAAGTGAATCTCGCCGCCCTCCGATTGCACGGCGAAGGGACCGCTCAGGATTTCGCAACCGCTGGCCTCGTTGGCGAAGGTTCCGTTCACCCACGCCTTGAGCGAACCGTCCCGCAGCTCGATTTCGTAACGGTTCCACTCGCCCGGCGGGTTTTCGAGCGCCGCCAGTTTCCGCACGATGGTGATGTCGCCCGCCAGCGGATGGTTTTTGATCGTGTTCAGCCGGGCGGCGTCACCGGTGATACCCATGCCCCGGAGACCGAGCAGATCGCCGGCGTTGCCGTGCTGCAACTGCGCTTCAAGGCACCGGGGCAAGGGTCGAGGCTGGCCGTTGATCCGCAACAGAACGCCGCTGTTCCCGGGCTTGGTATTCGGCGCCCAACGCCACTCCACGACGAGCCGCAGGTTGGTGTACGACTCCCGGCTGGCGAGGTAGCCGAGCGGCTCGCCTTTGCAGATGAGAATGCCATCTTGCACGCTCCAGACCTCCGTCATTTTTACGTCCGGCTTTTCCAGCACGTAGGTCCAGCCGGAAAGGTCGCGTCCATTGAACGCGGCCTTGGGCTGGGCGTCGCGGCTGACGGATTGGCAACCGGCCAGTAGAAACGCGGTGATGAGCAACGGGGTGAGTCGAAGACATGTCGTCATGGTTGTGAATCGAGAGTCCGAGGGTGCGCTGCTTGGGACGGGAAGCCGGCGGGTAACCCGCTGACGGCCCCCGTCGCCAGAGCACCCTCACCGGAGAGAGGGTAGCAGCGTCGTGGTTGGCGCCACAAGCAGGACAGCGTGGAAATCTCCGCCACCGGGTCAAGCGTCGGCGTCCGGGACAGAGATGTCTTCGTCCCTCGCGCTTTCCGGGCGCAGCGTGAGCCTCCGGAACGAGTGCGTCCACGGATCAATCCGGCAGATGGCCTGATAGTCGCACGTGACGCAGGCCCGCAGGCTGCCGCCCTTCTGGAACGGGTCCACCGCGGCGTTGCCCGAAAGAATGCCCCGCGCGAGATCTTTCAGGAGGACCTCCGTGCGACGGAGTAGCGCTTCAAAGGCAAGTCCGGTCATTGGATCTGCCTGCCGGGCCGCCAGCTCGCCGTCCTTCTTCCGGCGACACGCGAACTGGCCTGCGCCAGGTTGCCGCTCCAACCACGGCAGCGCTTCGAGGTTGAATCGCCCGCGATGCAGGAACTGCTTTCTCCTTTCGGGTTCATCCTCGGTTTCGGCGTCGCGGCGGCTCTGACAACGAACGAGCTTGGGCTGCCAACTCGCGTAGAAAAAGCCCGCCGGACGCAGGCCGGTCGCAACCACGCCTTGTGGGCGCCAAGCGAGACGTGTCAGGGCGGTGAGGTAGGCCGGGAGCTGGAGTTGAATGCCGTGTTCCAGCAGAACCGGATCCACGCTTCGCGCACGAGTCTTGTAGTCGAGCACGACGCACCACGCGGGTTGGTTCGGTCCCAGGGCGGCGACGTCAAGCCGGTCCACCCTGCCCACCAGTTTTAGGCGCCGGTCGTCACCCAGCGCCAGCTCCCACGCCGGCAGGGGGGCTTCGGGCAGGCCGAAGGCGAGTTCTCCCTCCACCGGGTTGAAGTCGTAGCTTTCGCGCATCCACCGAATCACGACCCGGATGAATTCCCTGAGGGATCGGGTCAGGCTGGCGGCGGTGAAGAGACTGCGGTCGTCGGCTTCGAAAAGTCCCGCACCAAACTCGGCGGCGACACGTTGGCCGATGGCCTCGATGCGGGCGGCGGCGTCGTCTGGCGTCAGATCCCGCCAGCGTCGGTTTTCCGCGCGGAGTTGATGATGAAAGCGGGCGAGCACCTCGTGCTGGAAGCTGCCCCGCCGGCGGGCATCCACCTCGAACAACTCACGTTCGTCCGCCTGCATCACCGAACGGATGAAATGACGGAAGGGACACGCGGCGTAATCTTCGAGACGGCTCACCGAGGTGGTCAGGGTGGCGCCGAAGAGCGCGGTCACCATCGCCGGGGAAAGGCGCCGATCGGTGGCCACTTCCCGGAGCCGCTCCAATTCGCGCCAGCCCGACGCCGCCAGCCGCTGGCACATGCGCTCCGCCGGTCGCTCACCGCGCAGGGCGGCGGCGAGCAGTTCGGTCGGATGCACGACTTCGCGGTAATCCGGGTTGCCGGCCGCTCGTGGCGGGTTCCCGCCGGCGTCGGCGGAGAGGTCTTCGGGCTTGGCCGATGGCAGCAATTGCTGGAGATGCTCGACCAAGGGAGACGGGTTCAGTCCGCGTCCGAGCCGGTCGGCGGCAGCCCAGGTGAGGATGAGCCGCTCGCGGGCGCGGGTGCAGGCAATGTAGCCGAAATAGCGCTCGCGGCCGATGCGTTGCCGTCGGTCCGGGCCGAGTTTCAGTCCCGCTTCCGCGAGGGCGTCGCGGTCGGCGTCCGTCAGCAACATCGCGGCGGGGGGTACGGCCGGGAAGACGCCTTCATTCATTCCGAGCACGATCAGAAGGCGCAAATCGGGGTTGCGGGAGCGGTCCACCGCGCCGACGAGCACTTGGTCGAGCGTCGGGGGAACGACGCCCACCGTGAGATTGGCCAGGCCGGCCTCGAGAATGGGCAACCACTCGCTCAACGGCAGGCGGTCAGCGGCGAAGGCGCGCGCGAGGTTGTCGAGCAGGTCGTTTGTCTGCTCCCAAACCGTGGCGTGGGCGGTTGCGGGCAGGCTGGCGTCCGCACCGGAATCCGTTTCACTCCAATCCAGCAGCCGGCGCTCGACTCCCAGCCGCCGCCACAGGCCGCGAAGGGCCGCGGCCAGTTCACTCCCGTTGGGCCGCGCGTCCTCGCCAGAGAGCTTTTCACGAAGGGACAGGAAAGGGGCCACCAACTGCTGACGCAGGCGTTCCCAGCGGCCCGATCCCTCGCCAGCATCGCCGGAGTCCAACGGCCGTAACCAGCGTTCTCCCCGCCAGCCCCGGGCCAGAGCTTCGTTTTCCAGCGCGTCGAGATCGCCCTGGGCGGCTGGAACCAATCCGGTCTTGAGCGCGCCGAACCAGTCGTCGTGTCGCCAGCCCAACGCGATGGTCCGGAGCGCCTGGCGCGTGAGTTCGGCGAGGGGATGGTGCCCCACCGCTTCGCGCCGATCCACGAAGCAGGGGATGCCGTAGCGCCGAAACACGCGCCGCACGATGTCGTGGTACGGCTCCAACGATCGCACCAGCACTGCGGCTTCGCGAAAACGGCCGCCGGCGCGGACAAACCGCCAGATCTCGCGGGCCGCCTCGACGGCTTCCGCGCGGGCGTCGCGGCAGGCGACAAGCCGAACGGGCAGGTCGTGGCCGCCTTCGGGCCACGGCTGCGGACGGACCCAATGAGTGGCGACGTGTGCCAGCACCGGCTGGTTGGCGAACCGGGTGCTTGGCCCGGCGGCTGGCAAACATTCGATAGCCAGTTTTGCATCAGGCACGGCTCGGAGCCGCGTCTGCAGGCCTGCGCAGGTGCGGGCATTCACCGACCAGAGCGAGAGCCACGGTTCGTCGGGGCCGATCGGACCGGGCAGGCAGAATGCCACGGTGGCGCGGTCCGCGCAGGGTACGAGCGCCGTCAGCAGCTCCAACTCTTGGGGCGTCATCTCCGCGAAGCCATCGAGCCACAGCCCGCCCAGGCGAATGGCGCGCGGACTCAGCTTCAGGGCGCGGGTTGCCAGATCGAGCAGCCACGTCGTATCGTGGAGTTCGTGCCCGCGCAGCCAGTCTTCATAGGCCGCCAACACGCGCGCCAGGTCCCGCAGCTTGTCACCGAGGCGATCCGACGGCGGAAGGCTGGCGGCGACCTTCTCCAACCGCACGGGAGTGATCTGGTGCTCTTGGAATTCCCGCAGCAGCCCGCTCAATTGTTGGGCCAGGCCGGTCAGGCGGGCCGTGGCGTGAAAGACGCGCAAGTCCGGCGCCAGGCGCGCGAGCAAGGCGCGCAGGACCATCATCCGTCCGTCGGCGCTGAGTACGTCGCGGCCGGGCATGTCCGTTTGCTCCAACACCCATTCGGCCAGCCGATCAAAGGAGAGGATGCGCAGTCGGGTGTAGCCCGGTAGCGCCGGGTCGCTCAGCAACTGGCGTTCGAGTTGGAAGGTCGCCTGCTTGGGCGCGAGGAGGACGAGAGGCGAGCCGGTGGGTTCCGCAAGGAGGAGCGTGCGAATCTCGGCGAGACAGCGGAAGGTCTTGCCGCTGCCGGCGAGGCCCAGGAGGAAACGCACCGTCATGGGGTGGGTTCTAGCCTGGATCGCCCGCCGGGGAAAGCGCCATGCGCCGGAGCGAGTTCCTTCTGGATTTCGTCAGCGAACCGGGTCGAAATCAGCCCCGCGCGCGAGCGAGAGCCCGGCTCAATTCACCGATGCTGCGTCGCCAGCGGACGCGCCCTTTCAAAACGGATGCGCCGAATAACCGTCATAGACTCCCACACCGGGGGCGAGCCGACCCGCGTAGTTCTTGCCGGTGGCCCGGACCTGGGTGCCGGCTCGCTGGCCGCGCGGCGCGAGCGATTCCAGCGCGAGTTCGACCACTTCCGCTCGGCGGTGGTCAACGAGCCTCGCGGGTCAGACGTCGTGGTGGGCGCGTTACTGGTTGAACCGGAGGATCGCTCATGCGTGGCGGGCGTGATCTTCTTCAACAACGTTGGCTGCCTCGGGATGTGCGGGCACGGTACCATCGGCGTCCTGGCAACCCTCGCCCACCTTGGCCGGCTCGGCCCGGGCGGGCATCGCCTCGAAACACCGGTGGGTGTGGTGACGGCGACACTGCACCCGGGGGGCGAGGTGTCGGTGGAGAATGTGCCCAGCTTTCGCAAGGCGGCGGGCGTCGTGGTGGAAGTGCCCGGTGCAGGGCGCGTAACGGGCGATGTGGCCTGGGGCGGGAACTGGTTCTTCCTGGTCAAGCACGAGGGGGTGCCGCTGACTCTCGCGCACGTGGATCAACTCACCGATCTTGCTTGGCGGATGCGCTGTGCGGTGAATGCCCAGGGGTACCCCGAGGTGGACCATGTTGAGTTGTTCGGGCTGCCGACTGTCCCGGGCGCCCACGCGCGAAACTTCGTCCTGTGCCCGGGCAAGGCTTACGACCGTTCGCCTTGCGGCACAGGCACCAGCGCCAAACTGGCCTGTCTGGCGGCGGACCGAGAATTGGCCGAAGGCGAGCCGTGGGTGCAGGAAAGCATATTGGGCAGCACCTTCACCGGGCGATACCGTCGCCGTGGCGATCAGATCATTCCGACCATCAGCGGCACGGCGTATGTGAACGCTGAGAGCACGCACCTGCTCGATGAGCGTGATCCGTTCTGCTGGGGCATCCGCGGGTGAGCGCGGCACCCGACATCGTCATCGTGGGCGCGGGGATCGTCGGCGCCGCGTGCGCGCGGGAATGCGCCCGGGCCGGACTCCGCGTGCTGGTGCTGGATCGGGGGCCAATCGGCGGCGGGACGACGGCGGCGGGCATGGGACACATCGTGGTGATGGACGACTCGCCGGCCCAGTTCGCGTTGACGGCCTGTTCGCGGCGGCTGTGGCAGGAACTTGCTCCGGAATTGCCGGCCGCGGTCGAGTATGACCCCTGTGGCACGCTGTGGGTGGCCGCGGATGAACAGGAGATGGCGGAGGTTCACCGCAAGGCGGCGTTCTACCGGGAGCGCGGGGTTCGCGTCGAGGTCCTCGAGGGTGACGACGTGGCGGCTGCTGAGCCAGCGCTCCGCCCGGGCATGGCCGGAGGGTTGCGCGTGGTGGACGATGCGGTGGTGTATCCGCCGGCAGCCGCGCAACACTTGCTCGAATCGCAGGAGAACACCCGGCGGATCGAAGTGCGTCCCGGTGTGACCGTGGCGGCCGTGAACGAGGATGGTGGTGTCACGCTGGCCGATGGCACGCGCGTGAGGGCAGGCCTGGCGGTGAACGCTGCCGGGCCCTGGTCGCCGCTGCTGGCGCCGGGGCTGCCAGTCCGGAAGCGCAAGGGCCATCTGGTCATTACCGATCGGCATCCGGGTTTTGTCCATCACCAGATTGTGGAACTGGGCTACCTCAAGAGCGCACACGCGGTCACGGCTGACTCGGTGGCGTTCAACATCCAGCCGCGGAAGACGGGCCAAATGCTGATCGGATCGTCGCGCCAATTCGGCGCAGAGGGCACCGAGATCAACTCCGACATCCTTGACCGAATGCTGCGGCGCGCCTTTGAGTATCTGCCGGGCCTCGGTCGGTTGTCGGCGATCCGGGCGTGGGCGGGCCATCGCGCAGCCACGCCGGACAAGCTGCCCCTCATTGGTCCCAGCCTCGTGAGCGATCGAATCTGGCTGGCGACCGGCCACGAAGGGCTGGGCATTACCACCTCGCTGGTCACTGGTCGGTTGCTGGCGGATCACGTGCTGGGTCGCGCGCCGGCGATCCCCGTCGAGCCGTATCTACCGGCCCGCCTTGGGAAGGGAGCCACGCTCCATGCCTGAACGAGTCGAGCTTTCGGTGAACGGGCGGGCCCTCAGTGTGCCCTGGGGGACAACCGTGGCCGCGGCGGTGGCGCTGGCTGGGGAAACACGATTTCGGCGTAGTGTCCACGGTGACGCGCGTGGCCCGCTTTGCGGGATGGGAATCTGCTTCGAGTGTCGTCTGACCATCAACGACGAGCCGCACGCGCGGAGTTGTCTGATCTTGTGCGCGGACGGGATGGAGGTGCGGACCGATGAATAGCGCCCGTCTCTCCTTCGATCTGGTGGTCGTGGGTGCGGGGCCCGGCGGACTCGCGGCCGCCAGCGTGGCGGCCGAGCGCGGCGGGAGCGTCGCGCTTCTGGACAACTCACCGTGGTTGGGCGGCCAGATTTGGCGCGGCGAGCAAGCCCGGCCCGCGGTGCCGCGGGCGCGCCAGTGGATCGAGCGGTTTCTGGCTTCGGGCGCGCGCGCGGTCATGCAAGCGTCGGTTTTTGCGTCGCCAGATCGCGGCGTGCTGCTGGCGGAGACGCCGGCGGGGAGGCTCACCGTCCGGTTCAAGCAGCTCATTCTCGCCACGGGGGCGCGCGAACTGTTCCTGCCGTTCCCCGGCTGGACGCTGCCGGGTGTGGTGGGACCGGGTGGGCTGGAAGCCATGGTCAAAGCCGGTTGGCCGGTGGCGGGCCGGCGAGTGGTGGTGGCGGGCAGTGGGCCGCTGCTGGTCGCCGTGGCGGACGGGCTCCGACGCTACGGCGCGCGGATTCCGCTGATCGCGGAACAGGCGCCGCAGGTGCGGTTGGCGCGTTTCGCGACCGGGCTGTGGCGCTACCCGGAGAAGCTCTCGCAGGCGGTGGCGATGAAAGCCCGCCTCTTGGGGATCCCCTATCGCGCGGGAATCTGGCCCCGGCGGGCGGAAGGTCGGGAGCGGGTGGAGCGGGTGGTGCTGACGGACGGGAAACGCTCGTGGACGGTCGAATGCGACCTGCTGGCGTGCGGTTGGAATCTCGTGCCCAACACCGAACTGCCGCGTTTGCTCGGGTGTGCGCTCGCCGGCGGATTCGTCCGCGTGGACGAGTTCCAGCGATCGAGTGTCGCGGGCGTATTCTGCGTGGGTGAGCTCACGGCCATCGCCGGGGGCGACGCCGCCCTGGTGCAAGGGCAGATTGCAGGATTGTCGGCGGCCGGCGCGGCGGGCGCGGCCCGGGAATTGTTTGCCGAACGGTGGCGCTGGCACCGCTTCGGCGCGGCGCTGACGCGAGCCTTTGCCCTGCGGCCGGAACTGCGCGCACTGGCCGGGCGTGAAACGGTGGTCTGCCGCTGTGAGGACGTTTCCCGCGAAGCAGTGGAGCGGTGCCGGGATGCGCGCGAGGCGAAGTTGCACTCGCGCTGTGGCATGGGACCGTGCCAGGGGCGGATATGCGGCGCGGCAACGCAGTTCCTTTTCGGCTGGGAATCTGATTCGATTCGCCCGCCGGTGTTCCCGGTTCGGGTGGAGTCGCTGCTGACGGCGTCTGAACATTCGAAGCCGGTTTCAAATCTGTCTGACCCGACGCCATGAATCTCCAGCTCAAACCCAAAGCCATCCGCGCGGCGGCGGCCAAACTCCAATTCCGTGCCCGCGCCTTTATTGACGGCCAATTCGTCAGCGCGCAGAGCGGTCGGACGTTCACCACGGAGAATCCAGCCAACGGGCGACCGCTGGCGCAGGTCGCGGCCTGCGAGGCGCCGGACGTGGATCGGGCCGTGAAGGCCGCGCGCCGGGCTTTCGATAGCGGCTCGTGGTCGCGGCGCAAACCCGCCGAGCGAAAAAAGATTCTGCTGGCATTTGCCGACCGATTGGAGGCCCACGCGGGCGAGCTGGCGCTGCTCGACACGCTCGAAGCCGGGAAACCAATCGCGGACTGTGCGACGATGGACATTCCCGACACGATCGCTTGCATCCGTTGGCACGCCGAAGCGACCGACAAGCTTTATGACCACGTCTCGCCAACCGGGCCGGAGAATCTGGCGCTGATTGTACGGGAGCCGGTGGGCGTGGTGGGGTGCGTGATCCCGTGGAATTTTCCGGCGCAAATGGCGGCGTGGAAGCTGGGGCCAGCCCTCGCCACCGGCAACAGCGTCGTGCTCAAACCGGCCGAACTGACGTCGCTGAGCGCAATCCGCATGGCGGAACTGGCTGCGGAGGCAGGTTTGCCGCCGGGCGTCCTGAACGTGGTGCCCGGCCTCGGCGAAACCGCCGGGCAGGCAATCGGCCGGCATCCGGATGTGGACATGGTGGCTTTCACCGGCTCGACCGAAGTGGGCCGCTGCTTTCTCAAGTACGCCGCGGAGTCGAACCTCAAGCGCATCATCCTCGAATGCGGCGGCAAGAGCCCGCAGGTGGTCTTTGCGGATGCGCCGGATTTGGACGCGGTGGCCGGCCACGCGGTGGGCGCGGCGTTTTGGAACATGGGCGAAAACTGCAGTTGCGGTTCACGATTGATCGTCCACAAGAAGATCAAGGACAAGCTGGTCGCGAAGGTGGTGGCGCTGGCGAAGACCTGGAAGGTGGGCGATCCACTCGACCCGCAAACCCGGCTGGGGGCGCTGATCGAGCGACCGCACCTTGAGAAGGTGCTCGGGTACATCGAGTCGGGGAAAGCCGAGGGGGCCCAGTTGCTGCTCGGCGGCCGCCGCATCTTCGAGAAGTCGGGCGGATACTATGTCGAGCCGACGATCTTCGACCGGGTGGGCGGCCGGATGAGGATCGCCCGCGAGGAGATCTTCGGGCCGGTGCTGTCCGTCATGTCGTTCTCGACCGACGAGGAGGCGGTTGCGCTGGCCAATGACACGAATTACGGCCTCGCCGCCTCCATCTACACCGGGAACGTGAATCGAGCGCATCGCGTGGCCCGGGCCATTCGAGCCGGCACGGTCTCGGTGAACTGCTTCTCGGAGGGAGACCTCACGACACCCTTTGGTGGCTTCAAGGAATCGGGCTTCGCGGGCCGTGACAAGTCCATCTGGGCGCATGAGCAGTACACCGAGTTGAAGACGGTTTGGATGCAACTGACCTGAGCGGGGAGGAGCTGAAGGACGGGGCGAACGACCTCAAAAACGAGCGGCAGTTTATGAAGCAGCGATTTACCAGATCGGGTCTTCACGGCGTCCTGGCTGCGCTCGTGACGCCGATGAGAGCCAATGAGGAGATTGATTATGCCCGGCTGGCGGCTTTCGCCGACCATCTCATCCGGCAGGGCGTCCACGGGCTGATCCCGCTCGGAAGCACCGGTGAGTATTACGCGTTGACTGCCGAGGAACGGGAACGGGTCATTCGCACGACCCTCGAGGCGGCGGACGGCCGGGTACCCGTGCTCGCCGGGGCGAACGCCGGTTCCACCCGCGAGGTGATTGCCTTTTCGCGTCAAGCCGAGGCGCTGGGTTGTTTCGGCGTGATGCTGGCCGCACCTTACTATTCGCTCCCGCGCCCGGACGAGTTGTGGGCGCACTTCAAGGCGGTCAACGATGCGATCGGCGTGCCCATCATGCTCTACAACTACCCGGGGCGCACGGGAGTGGATATGTCGCCCGACCTGATCGAACGTCTGGCCGGGTTGAAAAACGTCCGCCACGTGAAAGAAAGCACCGGGGAAATGGCCCGCATCACCGAACTGTTGCGGCGGTGCGGCGACCGGCTGGGGGTTTTTTGCGGCTGCGACACCATCGCGCTGGAAAGCTTGGTCGTCGGGGCGGTCGGCTGGGTGGGCGGCGTCGTGAACGTGTTGCCAGCGTCGCACGCGCGGTTGTACCGCCTGGCGGTCGAGCAACCAGATTACCCCGCGGCGCGCAAGCTGTTCTTCGAACTGCTGCCCACGCTCGAACTCATGGAGGGCGGCGGGAAATACACCCAGTGGGTCAAGGCGGCCTGCGGCGTGATGGGGCACCCCTGCGGCCCGCCGCGGCGTCCGCTGGCCCCGGCATCGCGGGCGGAATGTGAGCGACTGCGCGCCTCGCTGGTTCAGTGCGCCGAGGGCCGCAAGGCCCTGCGGGAGTGAAAAGGAATGCGGCTTGGGGGCAACGTTAACCGATCATCAGCAGCAACTGCTCGATCAACTGGCTGCGCTCCGTGACGCCCGCGAGCGCCTCGCGTGGCTCTTCGCGCGCGCCGGCAGTGGGGATCGTCTTCCGGCCGAAGCGCGGAACGAGGCGACGCAAGTGCCGGGGTGTCTGGCCCGGTTGTGGCTGGATGGCGTGGTTGAGGAGGGTCGTTGCTGGTTCCGGTGCGATTCGGACTCCCGAGTTTTGCGCGCGGTGGCGGGGTTCGTCTGCGAGTACTTCAGCGGGGCCGAACCGGCGCTCGTGGCTGCGGCGGATGCCAGTCCGCTGGCGCGTGCCGGACTGGATCGCGTGCTGACCGCCAACCGGCGGGACGCTCTGGCACGCGTGGTGCGGCGCATTCAGGAACGCGCCGCCGAACTCGCGCGCAGTTGAAGCCAGGTTCCGCCATGCCGCTCCCCCTCTACGACGCCCATAACCACCTGCAGGACGAGCGCTTTGCCGGCCGGCAGGCGGACTTGGCGGCGACCTGCCGATCAGTGGGGGTCGTGCGCATGGTCGTCAACGGCGCCGGTGAGGCGGATTGGCCGCAGGTGGCCGCTCTCGCGCGGCAGTATCCAGACCTGGTCATTCCGAGTTTCGGCTGCCATCCCTGGTACGTCCACGAACGCTCGGTGCGCTGGTTTGAAGCCCTCGACCGATTGCTCGCCACGATGCCGCACGCGGCCATTGGTGAAGCCGGCCTGGATCGGTGGAAACCGGATCTGAGTTACGAAGGGCAGGAGGAGGTGCTTCTTCAGCACCTTCGCCTGGCGGCAGCGCGCAACCGTCCCATCAGCCTTCACTGCCTGCGCGCGTGGGGCCGGCTGTACGATCTGCTCCGCGCGGAACCCCGCCCGGCGCGAGGTTTTCTGCTCCACTCCTACGGCGGCCCGGCCGAAATGGTGCCTTCGCTGGCGGCGTTGGGCGCGTACTTCAGCTTTCCCGGTTATTACCTGCACGAACGGAAACAGCGTCAGCGGGAGACGTTCCGTCGCGTGCCACCCGATCGGTTGTTGGTCGAGACGGATGCACCGGACCAGCCGCTGCCGGACAAGGTCTGTCGCCATCCGTTGAGGGGGCCGGACGGCCGCGCGCTGAATCACCCGGCGAACGTGGAGGCCGTCTATGCTGGGTTGGCCAACTGGCTTGGCGAGTCGCCGGCGTCGCTCGCTGCGCGAGTGGCAGCGAACTTCCGCCGTTTGTTCGAAAACGGCTGACGAAGCGGACTATTCCAGTGTCTCCGCCAACACCTTCTTCGCCTGCTCGGCGCGGAAGGCACGCAGTCTTTCCCGCAACTCCGGCCGCTTGGCCGCCAGGATGGCCACAGCCAGCAGAGCCGCGTTGGTGGCCCCCGGTTTGCCGATCGCCAGCGTGCCGACGGGAATGCCCGGGGGCATCTGGACCGTCGAGAGCAGCGCGTCCAAGCCTTTCAAGGCCCATCCTTCCATGGGCACACCCAGGACGGGCACCACTGTGTGCGCGGCCACGACGCCGGCAAGGTGGGCGGCGCCGCCGGCGGCGGCGATGATCACCTCCACTCCCCGGCCTTCGGCGCCCTCGACGAACGTGGCGGTGTCATGCGGGGTGCGATGGGCCGACAACACGCGGCACTCGTTGGGAATGCCGAACTGGAGGAGCGTATCGCGCGCGGCTTTCATCACTTCCCAGTCGGATTTGCTGCCCATGAGGATGGCAACGAGCGGAGGTGGGGTGGTGGTCATGGCATCAATATGTCGCGGCCAAGATTCTGGGTCCGGCCGGGTTGTCAACTCGCTCGTGGCCGTGGCGGCTCCCTTGCGGCTGGGGCGTGCGCCGACAGACCGTCTTGGGTCTGATCTGATTTTGGCGGCGTTGGAGGCTTGGGCGAGCCAACCCGTCACCGCCGAAGCGGCGTCCCCAATCGGCGCATGAAAACCAATGAGCCTGCCACCCGCCCTGATCCGCCGAGTTGGAGCCGGGGGGCGGGTTGACACGTCCGGCGTTGCGCCCGGATAGTCCGCGGCGTGGCCAGGGTGTATGACCTTGTAATGACTCATAAACTGGACGCGGACGACTTCTTCCTGCACCGCGTCCAGAAGCATTGCGCCGAGCGCCGGCTGAACTTCTTCCTGATCGAACCGCTGTGGGTCCACGAGTTCCTGACGCTGCTGGAGCGCGGGGCCGTCTGGGCCCGGGTGCTGCTGAACATGCACAGCGAGCACCATCTGCCGGAGGACGTCTTTCACCGTCTTGTCTGGGCGGCGCACGCGCGCAACGTGCGGGTGATTGATCCACCCGATGTAGCCCTCGCCGCCTTCGACAAAGCCCGTTTGCATCCCCGGCTGGAAGCGGGTGGCTTCCGCGTCCCGCCGTCGGTCATCGTCCCGGCGACGGCGGTCGGCGGGTTCCGACTGACCGAGGCCGACCGCGCCCAGCTTGGCAGCCCGTTTGTCATCAAACCGGCCTTGGGCTATGGCCGGCGCGGCCTGATCCTCGACGCCACCAGCGAGGCCGACCTGGCCCGGTCACGCACGGCGTGGCCGCGGGGCGACCTGTTGCTCCAGCGGCGGATCCAACCGGCGCGGATCGGCGACCAGCCCGCGTACTTCCGCGTGTACCACGTGTTCGGCGCCACGTGGTTGTGTTGGTGGAACTGCTACACGGATGCGTATCGGGCCGTCCAGCCGGCAGAGGAGGCGGCGCACGGGCTGGCGCCGCTTCGCGACTTGGTGTGCCGCCTCGCCGCCCTGACGGGGATGCGGTTCTTCTCCAGCGAAGTCGCCCTGACGGAAGCGGGCGAGGCCGTGCTGATTGACTACGTGAACGACCAGTGCCACCTGCTCAGCCAGGGCGCGGATCCGCGTATTGGGGTGCCTGATGAAGTGGTGGCGGGCATTGCTCAACGGCTGGTCGAGGGCGCGGTCGAGTGGATGGCGCGGCCGCGCTGAACCGGTCGAGCGGAGAATGGGTTTGTCAGCCGGCGTGCTTCCGCCGATACCGTGGCCATGCACGCGCTCGATATCGCCATCATGGTTGGCTACTTCATCCTCATGGTCGCCGTCGGGGCGTGGGTGACGAAGAAGGCCGCCCGGGATTCCGAATCGTACTTCCTCGCGGGCAAGAGCCTGCCGTGGTGGATCATCGGGGTCGCGCACGGTTCGAGCGGGATTGATATCGGCGGGACGATGTGGTTCGTGACCATGCTCTATATCTACGGCGCGAAGGGACTGTTCCTGCTGTGGATCTGGCCGTTGTTCAACGTGATCTTTCGCATGGTCTATCTCGGCACCTGGGTGCGGCGATCGAATGTGCTGACCGGCGCGGAATGGATGCGCACCCGCTTCGGTCGCGGCCGAGGTGGCGAGCTAGCGTACCTGAGCGTGGTCATTTACGCGCTGGTGAGCGTGGTGGGGTTCCTAAGCTACGCCTTCAAGCCGCTGGGCAAGTTCGCCGCGCCGTTCTTCCCGTTTGACTGGAGCCCGGATACCTACGCCCTGGTCATCATGCTCGTGGCCGGCGTGTACTGCGTGCTCGGGGGCATGTATTCGGTGATCCTCAACGACTTGATCCAATTCGGCTTGATCCTCACCGCCGCCGTCATCATCGCCTTCGTGGCGATGGTGAAGACGACGCCGGAACAAGTCCTGGCCGCCGTGCCGGCCGACTGGGACAACCTGTTCTTCGGCTGGCGCCTTGACCTGGACTGGTCGGAGAAGATGCCTGCGCTCACCGGCGTCATCCAAAGCCAGGGTTACGAACTGTTCGGCTTCCTCATCCTGATGCTCTTCGTCAAGGGCGTGCTCGTGAGCATGGCCGGGCCGACGCCGAACTACGCCATTCAACACGTGCTCTCGACCCGCAACCCGCGCGAGGCGGCGCTCGAAAATCTCGTGATGTGCCTTGTCTCGCTGGCGCCGCGCTTCCTGCTCATCGCCGGCATCGGCGTGCTGGGCATGGTCTTTTTCAGCGACCAGTTGCGGGGCATGGGCACCAAGGTGGACTTCGAGCAGGTGCTGCCGGCGGTGGTGGCGAACTACCTGCCGGTGGGCTGCAAGGGGCTGATCGTGGCCGGCCTGGTGGCGGCCTTCATGAGCACGTTTGTCTCCACCGTGAACTCCGGCGTGGCGTATATCGTGAACGACATCTACCGCCGCTACGTGCGGCCGGACGCGCCGCAGCGGAAGCTCGTCCGTCTCGGCTACCTCTGGTCGGCGGTGGTCATCGCCGCCGGGATCGGCTTCGGCTACACCACGCTGAACGTGCATTCCGTGACCAAGTGGGTGGCCAATGCGCTGGTGCCGGCTTTTGTGGTTCCGAACGTCCTGAAGTGGCACTGGTGGCGCTTCAACGGCCACGGCTTCTGGGCGGGCATGGCCGCCGGCACTGCCGCCGCTCTGGCCGTTCCGGCGCTGTGGCCAGGACTCAAGGACGTGAATCTCTTCATGTCCATCCTCGCCATCAGTGCGCTGGCTTCGGTTGCCGTCTGTCTGGCGACCGCGCCCGAGCCGGACGACGTGTTGAAGTCGTTTTACCGGACCGTGCGGCCGTGGGGCTTTTGGCGGCTGATCCTGCTCAAGTGCCGCGCGGAGACGCCGCAGATTCAGCCCAATCGCGACTGTGCCCGTGACTGGTTCAACGTCCTGGTCGGCATCGCCTGGCAGATCGCGATGATCGCAGCGCCGATTTACCTGATCCTCCGGCAGTGGGACCGACTCGGTCTGGCCTTGGCAGCCTTCGTGGCCGGGGCGGTCCTCCTCAAGTTCACCTGGTACGACCGCCTGAGTCGCGACGAAGGGTACCTTGCTCCAGAGCGATGACCGGACTTCACGCGCTTTGGTCTGGCTGCAAGCGGCAGCATGGTTTCCCGGCTGACTGATCCGCCGCGAGCCGGCGCGGCAACCGGCTCTCGCACGGACCGGAGCGGTCCTGCGGAGGATGCGCGCTTGGCGGTACGCCGGGGGAGTTTGAGCTTGGCCTGTGCCGGCGCTGCGCTTACACAGAGGCCCGTTCCTCGGGGTTCGTCAACGTCGCGCGCTGCCGGGGTACGGACCGCAGACACCCGAATGAGCACGACCCATTCCGACCCGGCGAAGCCACTTCCGTGGTGGCGACAACTTGCCCCTTACCACTGGTTCGTTTTGTGCGTCGCATCAGCGGCCTGGCTGTTCGACTGCTTGGATCAACGGCTGTTTTCCCTCGCGCGCATTCCGGCCCTGACTTCTCTGATGCAGGGGGCGAGCCCGGGCGAGATTCAAGCGGCGGGCAAGGAGGTCACTGCGATCTTCCTGGTGGGCTGGGGTATTGGCGGGCTGGTCTTTGGCGCGCTCGGTGACCGCTACGGCCGGGCGAAGATGCTGACGGTGACGATCCTCCTCTACTCGCTCTGCACCGGCTTCACCTTTTTCAGCCAGACGTGGGTGGACTTTGCGCTGTTCCGCCTGCTGACCGGGATGGGCGTGGGCGGGGTGTTTGGCCTGGCCGTGGCGCTGGTGGCGGAGACGGTGCCCG
>CALJWR010000082.1 GCA_937976685.1 uncultured Verrucomicrobiae bacterium | reverse complement strand
CCCCGCCCACCCCGCCGGCAGGCGGGTGATGTCGGCGGCCAGATCGCCAAGGGCGGTATTGGCGTCGGCGGCCGATTCGACAACTTCCCTGTCCAGGATCCCAGGGGCTTGCTTGTTCCCCAATAGGCACACAAAGCCTATGTTGGAAATCTCCAGCCCATTCGACTGCTGATAAACGCAATCGCTCACCTAGCTGAGGGACCATGAGGTGTCTGCTCGACAACAACCAATCCGATGGCTTTGTTGGTGCGCGGTCATCGGCATTGCGTGGCGAGTAGCTGCTGCCAGCGAATCCAAGAGACCGGCGCCATCCCCGATCTGGATTCATGCGGCGCAACCGCGGGCCGCGTCGCCCTTGATGGTGACGGCATCCGAGGTGGCGTTGCCGGAAGCCGATGCGCTGGGGGATTTCATTCTCCCGGCGGTAACAGCCACTCCAGAGACGCCCGCCCCGGACAGTTGGGTGGAGTTTACGGTCGAGGCGCCGGCCGAAGGCGTTTATCGCCTGTGGGGCCGGGTGCGATTTCCCGCGGGAGCCGAAGAGTCCTTTCGCATCGCTTCTGCAAAGGAGGGACGCGAGATCATCCTTGGCGCTGGTCACGACCCGTGGCGCTGGCACTGGGTGGACGGCGGCGAAGTGAAGCTGCCCGCCGGGCCGTGGACGTTCCGCGTGTATCCGCATCGCGCGGCGGCGACAACGTTCGGCCCGCTGAAGTGGCACCAGGCCGAGTTGACGCAGACGCCGCGGCTCAACGTCCTTTGTCTCAGCGGCGACCCGCGTTACAGGCCCAGCGACGACGACGCGACGAAGGCGCTTGGCCTGATGAGGATGAGAGTAGAGCAGTTCCGCGTGTTGCCGGCAAAGCTCGCGTCGCTGCCCGCCGACCAGCCGCTGCCGGAGAACCGCAAACGTGTGCCGGACTGGATGCGCGTGCCGCGGTGGTTCACGAAGGATTCCTGGCGTGAGGAGTTGCGGCACCGCCGCCCGGGCGACATCGCGGCGCTGGTGCGCGAGGTGGCGGCCAACGGCGGCCAGACCTTGCGGCTGAGCGTGTTTTGGGGCGGCGAGGTTTATTTCCAGAGCCGCGTGGCGCCGCACGCGCCAGGGCTGGGCGAACTGGATTACCTGCGCGAGGCGATGGACGAGTCGGCACGCACCGGCGTGAGCATCGTGGTCTATATGAACCCCAACGCGCTCTATCCCGAACATCCGCTTTTCAGCCAGTGCGTGCTCCGCGACGCCGACGGCCGACTTTCCCAACGGGCCGCGTATGGGGCGAGCTTCCGGCCCGGCGCGCGCTACGCGTGCATCAATCATCCGCGCTATCGCCAGTTCCTCCGCGAGGTGCTGACGGAAATCTTCGAGCGTTATCAGGCGCATGGGCTGTACGTGGACGGGCTGACCCCCCATGCCTGCTTCTGCGAGCACTGCCGCACGGAGTGGCGCGCGATGTTTGGCACGGAGATGCCGGTGGAAAAGCTGGGGAAAAATCCGCCGAGTTGGGCAGTGTGGGGCGAGTTCGGACGGGACCCGCAGCCGGTTGGCGACGTGGAAAACGATGCCGACGCGCGGCGATGGACGGAGTTCATGCTCCGCACGTTGGTGGAAATGACGCATGAGGTTTCGGCCACGGTGAAAAAGGCGAATCCTTCCGCGATCACCGCGTTTCACTCGCATCCGAAACCAGGCTGTGAAGACGACTACGACGCGACGCTGACCGAGGTCTACTCGCCGCGGCCGTGGGTCCACATCGCGTGGCGCAGCGGCGAGTTGGCCGGTTATTCGTCGGTTTATCACGTGCCTACACTGTTCAACATCTATCCCCATCGACACTTTACCGCGGCCGAAGCCCGCTACCACGCCCTGCAAGGGCTGGCCGCCGGCGCGTATCCGAACTTCTGGAGCGCGCTGGGCATGAGGCCGGTGGCTGAATACATGGCGCGTTGCGCGGATTACCTCGATTTCCACACGGCCGTGCCCGTCAAGTTCCTCGCCCTGCCACGCGACCTCCGCGAGTCGGACACCCAACGCAAAACCCCTCCTGCCCCGGGCGTAAGCTACGGTTCCCGCGACCGCTTTCTCGCGCCGTATGTGGGCGCTTATTCGGCGCTGATGCGGTCCGGGCTGCCGCTGGTGACCCTCCATCGGCCGCGTTTCGAGGAAAACCTTGCGGGCTTCAAAGTGCTGGTGCTCGCCAACGTGGCGCTGATGAGCGAGACCCAGGTTGCGGCAGTGCGTCGGTTCGTAGACGGCGGCGGCGGGCTGATCGCCACCCACGAGACGTCGCTTTATGACGAGAAAGGCCAACGGCGCCAAGACTTCGCCTTGGCGGACGTGCTAGGCGTCCGCTACAAGGCGACGGTGAAGGCGGCGGGCGAAGAGGAGCCGCGCGTCGTAGTCGAGCGGGCGGGAGCCGAAACGATGGACTGGCTGCCGGAGGCCGACAGCGTGATGGCCCATCACTACGGAAAAGGCCGCGTCGTTTATCTGCCGGGACGGCTGGATTCCATGCAGTGCTATGACCCTTCCCCCCAAATTGAGCAGGTCTTTGCGAAAGCGGTCCGCTGGGTGTCGCAGGACAACTTGCCGGTCGAGATCGAGGCGTCGGGCATGGTCGGCGTCACGCTTTTCCGCCAGCCCAAGCGGATCATCGTCCATCTCGTCAACCACCAACGCGACAGTCGGTTCAACTCCGACGCCTTCCAGCCGGTTGAAAAGATCGCACTGCGCGTCCACGTGCCGGCGGATTGTCG
>CALJWR010000081.1 GCA_937976685.1 uncultured Verrucomicrobiae bacterium | reverse complement strand
TGCAGGCGCCGTTGCTCCACCCCGACGGCAGCCTGGAATTCCGGCTGGGGAACCCGGATGGGACCGCGCCGGAGCCGGACCGGTTGAGTCGTCTGGAGATTCTCAGATCCGCCTCGCTGACTGATTGGACCGTGGTGTCGAACGCGGTGGTGGCCCCGAACGGCACGGTGCGTGTGCCGGCTCCGGAAGGTCCGAGGGCGCCGCAAGCGTTCTACCGGGCACGCGACCCGCAGTGAGGCCGGGGAGGTGACATGCGCGCAAGCGACACCGTCCTGCCCCGCGCGCCTGAGCCGCGGCGCGCGTTCACCCTGATCGAACTGCTGGTGGTCATCGCCATCATCGCGGTCCTGGCGGCGCTGTTGCTTCCCGCATTGTCGGCGGCCAAGGAGCGCGGTCGGCGGACCGCCTGCAAGAACAACCTCCGCCAGTTCATCCTGGCCACTCATCTTTATGCCGGAGATTCCGGCGATCGGCTTCCCAGCGGCGAGTCGGACGAGCCCGGCGACGAGAACATCCCAGTCATCTCCACCCACACCCGCGCGCAGTTCCTGCTCTATGGTGGACACTACCGGATCCTCGACTGTCCCGGGCTGGGCGGGAAGTTCAACCGCCCGGAGGGCTGGAAAGTCGAGACCGACTGGGAAGGGTTCCACCACGGCTACATCATCGGGTACAACTACCTCGGCGGACACACCCAGACGCCCTGGCCGCCGCTGGAAGGGCAGACCTCGGTGTGGGTTTCGCCGCAAAACCTCAGCGGCGACCCCGGCCTGGTGCTGGTGACCGACCTGAACGACTGGTCTCCTGCTGAAAGCAAAACCTTCGCGCCGCATGGCCCGAACGGCCCGATCTTTCGGGGCCGGGATTTTGGCAACACCGAACAGGGTGGAGTCAGCTCCGCGGCTCTCGGTGCCCAGGGCGGCAACGTGGGGCGCGTGGACGGCTCGGTCACGTGGAAGCCCGCAAATCAGATGCGCGTTTACGCCGGTTCGCTCCGGTGGGGCGACGGCGGTTGCCACGCGGCATGGTGAGCCCATCCGGGCCCGCGCCGGTTGAGGCGTGGCGTCACGTGCTCGCGCCGCCGGGGAGTGACCGCGTCGGCAGGGACAGCGTCGCTCCTGCGCGCCCGCAGCGAACCGGCGCTGGCGCCCCGGGGTGCGGTTCTCCTCGCCCGGGCTTGCCGCTGGTCAGGGTTTCACGGAGTTCCTGACTACACCGTGTACGTACTGCTGGCGACGCGGCCGCCGGTGCCGGTCCAGTTGGTGTGGAAAAACTCGCCGCGCGGCCGGTCCACCCGCTCGTAGGTGTGCGCACCGAAGTAATCGCGCTGGGCTTGGAGCAGGTTGGCCGGCAGCCGTTCGCAGCGGAAACCGTCGAAGAATGCCAGCGCCGTGCTGAAGGCCGGCACAGGGATGCCCTTCTTGACGGCGGTGCTGACGACCTTGCGCCAGCTCCGCGCACAGCCCTTGATGGCTTTCTTGAAGAACGGATCGAACAGCAGGTTCTCGAGTTTCGGCTTCTTGTCGAACGCCGCCTTGATGTCGCCGAGGAACCGGCTGCGGATGATGCAGCCGCCCCGCCACATCAGGGCAATGCCGCCGTAGTTGAGGTTCCAGCCGTGCGCCTTCGCCGCGGCGCGCATCAGCATGTAACCTTGGGCGTAGCTGATGATCTTGGAGGCGTAGAGCGCCTTGCGGATGTCCTCCACCCACTGGGCGCGGTCGCCAGCGATCCGCGGGTTGCCGGGTTTGTACGCCTTCGCCGCCTGCACGCGCTGGTCTTTCATCGCCGAAACGCAGCGGGAATAAACCGCCTCGGCAATGAGCGTGATCGGGATGCCCATGTCCTGCGAGGAAATGACCGTCCATTTACCCGTGCCCTTCTGGCCCGCGGTGTCGAGGATTTTGTCCACGAGGGGCGTGCCGTCGTCGTCTTTCTTGGCGAGGATGTCGCGGGTGATTTCGATGAGATAGGACTCCAGTTCGCCGGTGTTCCACTCTTTGAAGACCTCGTGCATTTCGTCGGGCGTCATGCCGAGGCCGTCTTTCATGATGTGGTAGGCCTCGCAGATGAGCTGCATGTCGCCATACTCGATGCCGTTGTGGGTCATCTTCACGTAGTGGCCCGCGCCGCCTTCGCCCACCCAGTCGCAGCACGGCTCGATGGCGCCGGTGTTCGGGTCGGTGACCTTGGCGGCAATGGCCTGGAAGATGGGCTTCACGTGCGGCCAAGCGGCCGGGCTGCCGCCGGGCATGATGCTGGGGCCGTGGCGGGCACCCTCCTCGCCACCACTGACGCCCGTGCCAATGTAGAGCAGGCCCTTGCTCTCAACGTATTTCGTGCGGCGGATGGTGTCCTCGAAGAGAGAGTTGCCGCCGTCAACGATGATGTCGCCCGGCTCCAGCACGCCCAGAAGCTGTTCGATGAACTCGTCCACGGCCGCCCCGGCCTTGACCATGAGCATGACGCGGCGGGGTTTCTTGAGGAGGGCGACCATCTCGGCCAGCGAGTGCGCGCCGAGGATGTTCGTGCCCTTGGCCTCGTTGGCCAGGAAGTCGTCCACCTTGGAGGTGGTGCGGTTGTAGGCCACGACGGTGAAGCCGTGGTCGTTCATGTTCAGAATCAGGTTCTGGCCCATGACGGCCAGGCCGATGACGGCGATATCAGCACGAGGTTCCATAAGCGATGAATCCGAGGCAATCGGTTCAGCGAGCGAGAGTGTCGGCCGGCCTTCGCGGGCGCGCTCGCTTCGACGAAATGAACCTACGCCAAGGCGAGGCCAGCGTCAGCAGGTTTCGTGGTGGCCGGAAAGAACCCGCTCAGGCGTCGTACGGCGGCGGGAAGCCGGCGGGGTTGTTGTCAAAGTCCTTCGTGACCTTGTATGGCTCCCCCTGGCCGTCCTTGACGAACGGTTTCATGCGCGCGTTGAGGGCGGCGCGCTCGGACTCAGACAGCGGCCTGAAGGTGGCCACCGCCCGCAGCGCCTGATCGAGCCGCTCCTGGTTTTCGATGCCCGTGATGGTGACGGAGACCGGCAGGCTCATGGCGTAGTGGAGGCACTCGATGCCGCTGATGGCGCCGGAGACCGGGGCGTTGCGAAACGCCATCGGCTTCATGCCCACGATACCGAGATTGCGTTTCACCGCCTCGGGGAGAACCCAGCGCTCGAAGCTGCCGAAGTGCGGGTCGAGCACATTGAGCGGCATCTGGATGGCGTCCCACTCATACGGCTTGGTGAACATCTTGAGATGATGGTCCGGGCTTTTGTGGCCGGTGAAGCCGATGAACCGCGCCTTGCCCTGCTTCCTGGCCAGCTCGGCGGCTTCGATGGCGCCGTGAGGGGCGAAGATCCAGTCCGGATCTTCCTGCCGCTCAATAGAGTGAAACTGCCACAGGTCCACGTGATCCGTTTGCAGGCGCCGGAGACTGGTCTCCAGCTCCCGCAGGGCGTTTTTCTTGTCGCGGAAATTGAACTTGGTCATCAGGAAGACCTTGTCGCGCCGGCCTTTGATGGCCTCGCCCATGCGGATTTCGCTCTGGCCGTCATTGTAGTCCACCGAGTTGTCGAGGAAGGTGATGCCGGCATCCAGGGCCGCCCGGATGAGGCGCACACTTTCGGCCACCTCCTGCTGGATGCCGATGTGCCAGCCGCCCAAGCCCAGCATGGAGACCTTGACGCCGGTTTTGCCGAAGGTCCGCATGGGCATGGTCGAGGCGTCGGCGGCGCGCAGAATTGGTGAGCGAAGGATTCCTGCGGCGGCAACCGCGGCGGAGGTCTTTGCGAGGAATTGGCGTCGAGTGTGATGAGTCATGACGGAAGGCATACTCCAAATCGAAACCGGACTCAAGTCCGCGCTCCTGAGGTCTGCGAGCGATCGTCCCGGGACACGCCCTTCTTTGGCCGCGTCATTTTGAAACTGCCATGATCGGAACCGGCGTGGGCACGGCGCCTCGGCACCAGAGGCCCATCCGATCCGCGACCGTCTCGGCTGGCTGATCTCGGCTCAGCACTAATCAGTCACTGCCAGCGGAGCGGTCGTCCTCGTTGACAGCCCGGTCGCCCCTCGAATCGGGGAGCGTTGCCACCCGCCTCCCGCCTGCGGTTCCGCGTCCCTCGCCGCATCATGGACTCAAACGGGAAGACGTAGATCGCGCCGCGAGACGCGACGCCAAAGGGACGCGCCACCACTGAGCCGGTTTGACTGGTGGTGGTCGCGCGGGGCGACGAGGGTTGGTCGGCCGCCTATTTCGCGCCCTGGTCAATCCAGGCACGCAGCAACCCGACCTGATCTTTGGTCCACGGGTCGCCTTTGCCCTTTGGGGGCATGGCCTCGTCGGGATCCAGCCGGGCGACGGCATGCACCAACCGGCTCTTCTCGCTTTTGCCCACTTCGATGACCTTGCCGTGCTCCGAGCCCTTCAGCGTAGCCTCGAGCGAGTCGAGTCGCAGGTCGCCTTTGGACTTTTCCGGCCCATGGCACGAGAAACACGACTTCTCGAACAACGGCCGGATGTCTTTGGCGTAAGTCAGTCCATTTCTGTCCGCCGGAGGCGGCAGTTTGCTGACGTCCACTTTCTTATCCGCCGCCAGCAGGCTCACGGCCGCCACCGCGCCGACGCTTGTAAGAATCCATTTCGTTTTCATGCTGATTCAGTTTTCGCCGTCAAAGTGGTTAGTGACGCCGGCAGCGTCAAAGACATTCACGGCCGCCGCCGATTCTTGCGCCCGCAGGCCGGCGCAACCGGAGCGGTTTCCCGAACTAATTGTCAGGGTCACCCAGAGGGCAAACGCGCTCTGCCAGGACAGAGCTTGGCCGGCTTCGCACTCGGACTCTCCCCACTCCGCGCTCTCAAATCTTCCACGCTGGTCGCGTCGTACCCATCGCGGTCGCGGTTGAGCGTTCCGGATTCCGGCTTGACCCGGCGCCCCGGCCCGATTGCATTTCACCCGCCATGAGATTTGCCGAGCGGTTCCGTCTCAGCCCCCGCAGCGCGTTTGCGGCTGTGTTTGTCGCGGCGTGCGTCGGTACCGGTTCCGGACACGCTGGCGCCTTGGAGGACTACGTCCGCCAGCCGGACAAGTCGTTCAACTGGAAGCGCACGCGGCAAACGCAGCTCAAGGAAGGTGGCACGTTGACCCACCTCGAGTTGATTTCCCAGACCTGGCGCGGCCAGTTTTGGAGTCACCACCTGCTGGTTTACCGGCCACCCGTCGTGCGGCTTCCCGACGCGGCGCTGCTGGTCATTTCGGGCGGGGGATACAACGCGCCGGCCGAGAAGGAAGTCCTGCTGTTTCAACCGGCGGCCGATCGTGCGGGAGCCCTCCTGGCCTTCCTCAACAAGGTTCCCAACCAGCCCCTTTACGATGGCCGAACCGAGGACGCCCTGATCGCCTACACCTTCAACGAGTTTCTCAAGAGCGGCGACACCACCTGGCCGGCGCTGTTCCCGATGGTCAAAAGCGCCGTGCGCGCGATGGACACCGTCACCGCTTTCACCCGGACCGAGTGGGGCCAGCCGGTGAAACGCTTTGCCGTCACGGGCGCCTCCAAGCGGGGATGGACCACGTGGCTGACGGCGGCCGTGGACCGGCGCGTTTTCGGCATCGCCCCGATGGTCATTGACGTGCTCAACATGCGCGACCAACTCCTTTGGGCCGAGAAGGTCTATGGCCGGCAAAGCGATGAGATCAGTGACTATACCCAGTTGAATCTCCACCTGCGGATGGACGATCCACCCATGAAGAAGCTCCGGTCGTGGGTGGACCCGTACTCGTACCGGGCTCGCTACACGCTGCCCAAGCTCCTGCTGCTGGGCACCAACGACGCCTATTGGACCGTGGATTCGCTCCGCCACTACTGGAGCGACCTGCCGGAGCCGAAGCTCGTGTTTCAGACCCCCAACGCGGGACACGAACTTGCCGGCGGCCGCGACGCGGTTCTCACCCTGGCAGCGTGGCTGCAAATGCTGCTCGACCAGCAACCGCTGCCCCGCATCGAGTGGCGGATCACCGAGACGCCCGCCGGCGCAACGATGCGCGCCACGACCACGGTTCCAGCCCGTCGCGCGCTGGCATGGGTGGCCGATTCCACCGACCGGGACTTCCGCGACGAGCGGTGGAGCTGCCGCGACCTGCCGCTGACCAGCGATGCCCGGGAAGCGGAGCTCTCGGTCGCCCGCCCTGGCGCCGGCTATCGCGCGTTCCTGATCGAGTTCGTCTTCGCCGCGTCCACCGGCGACGAATATCGGCTCTCCACCGAAGCACGGGTGACGCCGGACACGCCGCCATGACGCCTCCGTTGCCTGCGGCGCCGGTCGAGGTTCGCGTGGACAAGTGGCTTTGGTCGGTCCGCGTGTTCAAGACCCGGTCGCTGGCGAGTGAAGCCTGTCACGCGGGTCACGTGAGAATCGGTGGCCAGCGGGTCAAGCCCTCCCGCGCGGTTCATCCGGGCGAGACCATCACGGCGCAAGTTGGCGACCTCGTGCGGACCGTGCGGGTCATTGCCTTGCTGGATCGCCGGGTGGGCGCGGCCCAAGTTCCGCAGTACCTGGAGGACCTCACGCCTGCCGCGCCACCGCCTGCGCTGCGCGCGCCGGAACTGGCACCCCTCTTTCACCGTCCCAGAGGCACCGGCCGTCCCACCAAGCGGGATCGCCGCCTCCTCGAACAGATGGGGCATCGCGCCGACGATCCCGACGCGTGACGCCGTCGCGGATTCCGCTTGTCCCGCCGGCCCGGCGTCCCAAGCTGGGCCCCGCCTGCGTCATGCCGCGACTTGCGAAGATCATCATCGGATTGCTGTTCACACTGATCGTTGTGGGCGTGCTGGCGTTTGCCTGGTGGCAGCGAACCGTGGACGCCCAGCGTCTGCAGCGCCAGCTCCGCGAGGCCGATGACGAAGCTTGGACGCTGGCCGACCGCGGCCGGGCGCTCACCGCCGCCCTCGCCGCCGCCCGCGCCCGGGTCGAAGAACTGGAAAAGCGCGCCGCTGAAATCACGCAGACCCAGCAATCTCTGGAAGCCGAAATGCGGCGGGCGCTCGAATCGAAGGACGTCACCATCTCCGAACTGCAGGGCAAGCTGACCGTGGACATCCTCGATCGCGTCTTATTCGACACCGGCGAGGCCAATCTCAAGCCGGAGGGCATCGAAGTGTTGCGCAAGGTTGCCGCCGTCCTGGCGCAGGTCCCGAATCGGCAGATTCACGTCATCGGACACACGGACAATGTTCCCATCCGCCCTTCGGCTCGAATCCCCTACGCGAGCAACTGGGAACTCTCCGCCGCGCGCGCCCTCGCCGCGGTGCGCTTTCTGACCGAGCAGGCAGGCGTGGACCCGCGCCGCCTGGGCGCGGTGGCCTACGGCGAATTCCGTCCGATTGCGGACAACTCGACTCCGGAAGGCCGGGCGCGCAATCGCCGGATCGCCATTGTCGTGCTCTCGGAAGAGCTCGTGGGACTCGACGCCACGCCGGAGACCGGGTCGGCCACCAACGCTCCACCGGCCTCGTTCGAGGCACCGGCCAACGCGCCGGCGGCGGCCGACTAGGTCGCCGCTGCCGCCGGGGCTTTCACCGGAGGGTTGTTCCGGCGGTCACCCGCCCAACGGGACGCGCTGCAGGAAGCGAGCGAGGACGGCGCGCGCGAAGCGGAGACCGCCCGCGTTCCGGCGCGAGTGGCTTCGAGCTACCCTCAAACCCTGATCGCCGCAAACGTCAGCCAACTTCAGCCTTGCCTCGACAGACGCCCGGAATTCGCGGACCCTTCCTCGCGTGCCAATTGACCGACGTTGCCAACGATGAACACCCAAGCTCTCCTCCTCGCGGCTCTGCTCGCGCTCAGCTTCGCCGCAGCTTCCGCCACCGCCGCCAACGCGCTGCCCCGACTCAAGGTCAGCAACAACCAGCGGTTCCTGGTCAGTGAAGACGGCCGGCCGTTCTTCTGGCTCGGCGACACGGCGTGGGAACTGTTTCACCGCCTCAACCGTGAGGAGGCGGTCCTTTACCTCGACAACCGCGCCCGGCTGGGCTTCACCGTTGTCCAAGCCGTGGCATTGGCCGAACTGGATGGCTTGAACGATCCCAATCCCCACGGCCACAAGCCACTGATCGAAAACGACCCCACCCGGCCGGACGTGAAGGATGGCCCGGACAATGACTACTGGGACCACGTGGACTTCATCGTGCGCGAGGCCAACCGCCGGGGCATCTACATCGGCTTCCTCCCGACCTGGGGCGACAAGTGGAACAAGAAGTGGGGCGTGGGCCCGGAGATTTTCACCGCGCAAACGGCCGAGGCGTACGGCGAATGGCTGGGCCGACGCTACCGGGACGCGGGGCTGGTCTGGATTTTGGGCGGGGATCGGCCCGTCGAGAACGACCCGCATCGGGAGATTATCCGCCGGATGGCCCGCGGTCTGCGCCAGGGCGACGGTGGCGCCCATCTGATGACGTTTCACCCGTCCGGCGGGGCCGGCTCGGCGCAGTGGTTTCACGACGAGGATTGGCTGGACTTCAACATGCGCCAGAACGGCCACGTGGCTGAGTTCACCGGGCGCTACGACCAGACCCGCGCCGATTACCACCGGACGCCAGTCAAGCCGGTCCTCGATGGAGAACCGATCTACGAAGATCACCCGGTGTCGTTCGACCCGAACAAACTGGGCCATTCGATCGCGGCCGACGTGCGCCGGCCCTTGTACTGGGACCTGTTCACCGGCGGTTTCGGTCACACCTATGGACATCACTCGGTCTGGCAGATGTGGGCCCCGAGCCGCAGCCCAATCAACAACCCGCTGATGCCCTGGTTCGAGGCCATTGACCAGCCCGGTGCGGCGCAGATGCAACACGGCAAGAATCTGCTGCTCTCCCGGCCGTTCCTCACCCGCGTGCCGGACGACTCGGTCATCGTGACTGACCGCGTGCCCACCAGCGTGCCGGGCGCGGGGCGGTATCGCTTCGTGGCCACGCGCGACGAGGCCGGCAGTTACGCGATGGTGTACGCACCGGTGGGCCGCGCCTTCACGGTGCGGATGAGCGCGATCCAAGGCTCGGCTGCGAAAGCCTGGTGGTTCAACCCGCGCGACGGCCGGGCCAGGCTCATCGGCGAGTTTCCCAACAGCGGCGAGCGCACGTTCACCCCACCCGATCCGGGCGAGCATTTGGATTGGGTGCTGGTGCTGGACGATGCCGGCCGCAATCTCCCCACGCCCGGAATCACCGCTCCGTCTCCCTGAAGTGAAGAGCGGGCCGTCGGCGTCGCGACCGCCGTCCCACTGGGCTTCGCGGAGAAGCCGGGGGTGGCCAACCCCTTGCCAACCCGCTGCGCAAAAGCGCACAGCCCTTTGGCAGCGCCCGTAGCGCACACGGAACCCAGGAGGGTGTTCCGTCCCGCAGGCTGCGATTGAGCCCGCTTCGCCGGCCCACCCTGGGGTTGCGTTGCACGTGACGTGTCCGGCAGACCCCGGTTCGCCCCGCGATGGACAAGCCCGCACCGTCCAAGCGGGCGCGCCGTGCCACAAGCACCTCGGTGCCGGCCGCCGGAACCGACCCCGTCTTGCCCGAGGTGCCGCGGCACGGAAGGTGTCCGCCGACGGATCAAATCTGCTCGAAGTACCGACGCTTTTCCCAATCGGTGACGGCGTCGTCGAACGCCCTGACCTCTAGGCGCGCATGGTGGGCGTAAAACTCGACGACCTCCCCTCCAAACGCCGCGCGAGCCAGCTTGGAGTGCTCGAACAGCTCGAGCCCGTCCCGCAGCGTGGCCGGCAGCCGCGCCAGAGAGGGGTCCACGTACGCGTTCCCGGAGTACTCATCGCCGCAGTCCAGCTTTTCATCGAGCCCGGCCATTCCGGCCGCGAGCATCGCGGCGAACGCGAGGTAGGGGTTGGCATCCGCGCCGGGCATCCGGTTTTCGATCCGGAATGAAGGCCCGTGGCCAACAATGCGGAAGCCCGTGGTGCGGTTGTCCGTCGCCCACGCCATACGTGTCGGCGCCCAACTGCCCGGCTGGTAGCGCTTGTAGCTGTTGATGGTCGGACCGAAGAACAGGCACAGCTCGGGCGAGTACTTCATCAGGCCACCGAGGAATTGGCGGAACAGCTTGGAACCGCGGCGGGCCTTCGCGTCCCAGAAGAGCGGCTGGCCGGCTCGCCACAGGCTCAGATGCAGGTGGCATGAGTTGCCCGCCTCACCCTGCGCATACTTGGCCATGAACGAAACCGCCTTGCCGTGCTGCTCGGCGATCTCCTTCGCGCCCTGCTTGAACACCACGTGGCGGTCGGCCATGGGCAGCGGCTCGGCGTGGGTGAAATTCACCTCGTGCTGGCCGCGGCTCCACTCGCCCTTGCTGCTTTCCACCGGCACCTCGGCGGCGGTCATCCCGTTGCGGATGGCCCGCATCAACGGCTCGTCGCGCGTCGGCTGCATCAGGTGGTAATCAATGCGGTAATCGCTCGACGGCTGGAGGTCGCGATAGTCGTTCTGGTTCGCCGCGTGGTAGGTCTGGTTGAAAAGATAGAACTCCAGCTCGCTGGCGCAGTAGCAAGTCAGGCCGCCCGTCTTGAGGCGGTCCAACTGCCGTCGCAGCACCGAGCGCGGCGCCTCGGCGACCAGCGTGCCGTCGTCGCGCGTGTAGTCGCACAAGACCAGCGCCGCGCCCGGTTGCCAGGGCAGCAGGCGGAGCGTGGACAGGTCCGGCTTGAAGGCGAAGTCCCCGAAGCCGGCGTCCCAGTTGGCGACTTTGAAGCCGTTGAGCGGGTCCATGTCGAGGTTCACGGTCAGCAGGTAGTTGCAGCCGTGGGTGCCGTGCTTGGCCACGTGGTCGAGGAAAAAGTCGGCGCGAAACCGCTTGCCGACGAGCCGACCGAACGGGTCGGAAAAACCCGCGAGCACGGTGTCGAGGGAGCCGGTGCGGATTGCTTGGCGTAGTTGATTCAGGGTCATGGCGTCTGTCTGGCGCAGGGGTTCACTCCGCCACGTACACGTTTTTCAACTCGGTGAAGCCTTCCAGCGCGGCCATGCCGAGGTCGCGACCCAGGCCGCTTTGCTTGAAGCCGCCGAATGGTGCCTCGACATGGACGCTGCTGTGCGAGTTCACGCTGAGCACGCCGCTCTGTACCGCGCGGCTGACGCGCAGCGCGCGGGAAACGTTGTTGGTCCAGATCGAGCCGCTGAGCCCGTACGGCGAGGCGTTGACCTCGCGCAGCATGGCCGCCTCGTCGTCAAACGGGACGATCGCCACGACAGGACCGAAAATCTCCTCGCGCCAGCACCGATCGTCCACGCCCACGTCGAGCAACACCGTTGGTTCCAAGTAGAAGCCCCTCGGGTGCGGCCGCCCGCCGCCGCACACAAACCGGCTGCCACGCAATTTCGCGTCAGCCAGGAATTCTTCCACACTCGCGCGCAGGGCCGCAGACACCAGCGGGCCAAGTTGCGTCTCGTCTGTCGCCGGATCGCCAACCACCAGCTTGCGCGTCGCCGAGACGAATCGTTCAACGAACGCCTCGTAGATGGTGCGTTCAACAAACACGCGACTCCGCGCGCAGCAGTCCTGTCCCGTGTTCGCAAAGACGCTCATCGGGGACGTGTCCGCCGCGCGTTGCCAGTCGGCGTCGGCGAAGACGATGTTTGGCGATTTGCCGCCCAGCTCGAGCGAGACGCGTTTCAGGTCACGCGCCGCCAGTTCCATGATGCGGCGACCGATCTCGGTCGAACCAGTGAACGACACCTTGCGGACGAGCGGGTGCGTGACCAGCGCATCGCCGATGGCACCACCGCGGCCTGGCAACACCTGGAGCACGCCTGGCGGCAGACCCGCGGCGCAAGCCAGTTCGCCCAGCTTCAGCGCGGTGAGGGGCGACAGCGACGCCGGCTTGAGCACGACACAGTTGCCCGCTGCCAGCGCGGGCGCAGCCTTCCAGCAGGCGATGGGGAAGGGAAAATTCCACGGCACAATGCAGGCCACCACG
Source organism: uncultured Verrucomicrobiae bacterium (assembly GCA_937976685.1). Classification (GTDB taxonomy): domain Bacteria; phylum Verrucomicrobiota; class Verrucomicrobiia; order Limisphaerales; family J093; genus JADJWF01. The sequence goes on along the minus strand of CALJWR010000081.1, from coordinate 6,729 downwards.
CCCATCGGCTGGCGCAGGGTAAAGTCGAAGCCGCCGCGCGCCACGGGCAGCGTCTGCCCGCCAAACTTGGTCACGGCGCCGGCGTAATACTCGAAGCACCGGGCGCCCAAGCCCGCTTCGTCCCGGGCGTCGCTGATCGGCTTGCCGATCTGGAGCATCTCGAGTTGCGCGATCTCCTCCTGGTGCTCGCGGAGTTTGCGGGCAACGGCGTGCAAGACCGCCTCGCGCTTGCCAGGAGCGAAGTCACGCCAGGCGGATTCCCACGCGCGCTGCGCGGACTCGACGGAGGCCTGGACATCGGCCACGTCCGCGGATGCCACTTCCGCAAAGGCCTCCTCCGTGGCCGGATTGATCAGCGTCACACGGCGACCCGTGGCAGAGGCGCGGAATGCGCCGTCCACGAACAGATGCGTCGGCAGGTTCATAAAACTTCGAGGTAAAGCTGACGCAGGTCGGCGGCGGAGACGGGCACTGCGTTGGTCCGGTGGCAGGGGTCGTCCCATGCCTGCGCGACGAGAGCGTCCAGATGCTCCTCGCGGACGCCGTGTTCGCGCAATCGCTGGTTCAGGCCGAGGCCCGCCAGAAACGCGGCGAGGAACTCGATCGTCCGCTGATCCGCCTCGGCGTCCGGCCCGTTCAAAACATCCAAGCCGCAGGCGACCCCAACTCTCCGGTACAGTCCGGGCCGGCGGGCGGCGCAGAACTTCATCGCCGCCCCCAGGCACAATGCATTCGCCAACCCGTGGTGCAGCCCGCAGATCGTGGACAGCGGATGTGCCAGCGAATGGACCACGCCAAGATCCTTCTGAAACGCCACCGCCCCCATGGCCGCGGCCACCAGCATCTTGCCGCGCGCGTGCAGGTCGGTGCCATGGTGGAACGCCCGGGGCAGGGCTTCCACGATCAGCCGGATGCCTTCGAGGGCGATGCCGTCGCACATCGGATGAAAGACCGGGCAGGTGAAGCTCTCAATGCAGTGGGTCAGCGCATCCGCCCCGGTGGCGGCCGTGAGTTTGGGGGGCAGACCGGTCGTGAGTTCCGGATCCAGGATGACCAGCTTCGCCAGCAGCTCCGGATGGAAAATCACCGCCTTGCGTTTCGTGGCGTCCAGGGTGATGACCGAACTGCGCCCCACCTCGCTGCCTGTCCCGGCGGTGGTGGGGATGGCGATCAGCGGGGCCAGACCCGTCCAGTCCGCGGCCTCGTCATAGAACCTCGCCAGCGGGAAATTCGGCCGCTGGGCGAGCAACCGCGCGGCTTTGCCGGCATCGAGCGGACTACCGCCTCCGAAGGCGATCACGCCGTCGCAATCCTGCTCGCGCATCAACGCCGCCGCCAGGCGCACGTCATCCTCGATGGGATTGGGACGGACCTGACCGAACAGAAACCAGTCACGGTTGCAGGCAGGAGCGCCCAGGACGGCCGCGAGAGCCAGGAAGGCATCAGTGCCGACCAATCCCGGATCGGTCACCACCAGCGGCCGGCGGACGCCCAGTTTCTTCAAATGCCCGGGAAGTTCCCGCAGCGCCCCCGGGCCAAAAAGGACTCGGGTGGGAAAAGAAAAACTCGTGAGGCTCATGGTGGGGCGTAATCCTCTTGTCAGCGGTTTGCCCGAAGTCCGGCGAGCCGGAGGATAACAATCAACATGGCGGAAGCTTTTTCCCGGGGCACCAGTCAAGTCGAGCCGAAAGCCCCCCCGCACGGTGACCGCCAACATCGGGATGCGGCTCGGACGGTGCCCGGGAAGCGCCGGACGACCGGCTTAGTCCCGCACAAGGACTCGGAAGGCCAGCACCGGCCGGCCGAGTTGACCGCCTTCACCGCGCAAGACCACCCAACCATCGCGGGTCTGCGGCGTCTCACCGACCCGCAACGTCGCCCGCAAGGTTTCCCGCCCCTGCGGCTCAATCCGCAGGTCCGTTGTGCTGAGGTCCAGTGCCCAGTCGGCCGGTTTGCGCTCGATGCCGACGCCGACATGACCGGCGGCCTCATCGAAGTTGTAGCCGCACACGGACAGTTCCAGCACCTCGCCGGGCTTGATCGCGTAGGCGAAGCCTTCCGACCACGGCACGTCCTCGACCCGCACCACCGCGCCACGCGGCGCGCGGGCTTGCAGGACCAACGGCGAAGCAGTGCCCGGGCGGAGCGGCGCCAATGGAGGGGGCGGTTCCAGCGGCAGCATGGCAGCCTGACCCGGTGGCAGAAACAGAAACCTCGGCGCACTGGTCAGCGTCAGCGGGAGCTCGGCCCTCACCGGACGGCCGAGGTAATCCAGCGCTCCGAGAACCTCGAGCTTCTCGACCGGCGCCCAAGAGGCTGACGTGCGGCCGCGTCCGTCCCAATCCACTTCTCGCTCCGCCCATGCCACCAGCACATCCCGCTCCTGTCCGTCCGGGAACGCGCGGAACGCCACCAGATTGATCTCGTTGCCCGGCCGCAACCGCCCCAGCACGCGCGCCCCGGCCAGGGAGCGGCCCACCGCCGCCAGCGCCACGTACGCTGGACGCGGGGTGAGGTCCAGGCGCAACAGCCCAAACTGGATCCGGTTCGGCTCGTGGTAGTGGCCCAGGATGAAATGGAAGTGCCGCCGGGCGCCCGCGAAGAGGCTGCTGGCATACGACTGCGCGAGCCACTCCGCTTTGAGGCGTTCGAGGTGGGGCGCTTGATCGTACCACGGCGCCTGCTGGAGATGCGGCGTGCCCCGGTCGGCTTCGGTGATCCAGAGCGGTCGCCCGCTGAGCGCCTCGCGCGCCGGCCGCCAGAGGTCGGCATACGCGTGCGACCAGTCGTAGGTGTGGATGTTGTACGTGTCGAAGTACGGCCACGCCTCGTTGGCCAGCACGCCTTCAGTCTGGGCGGCGGTGGGCACGGCGGCGGCCACATTCCAACCCACGATCACCTCCGGATCGCCGGCCTTGAAGCCCAGCCAGGCCGCCTTCTGCCATGCGCACATCTCGTCCACCGTGTGGCCGCCGAACATGGCGATGTTCGCCTCGTTCCACGGCTCCCACGCCGCCACGCGCCCCTTGAACCGCTGCGCCAGCGCCCGGCCGAGGTCATACACGTGCCGCAGGTCCGGAGCGAACCGACCGCCCGCACTCGCCTCCTCGCGCGCCCAGGACGGTGTGTCGTGAAAGACCTGCAACACCTTCAAGCCGGCCGCGTGCTGGGACTCCGCCGCCGTGTCGTACGTCGTGCGCGCGGACACGAGCGGCCCGGAAGCGGGTTGAAGATCGTTCCAGCGCAGGCGGTCGCGCACCCAGTTGACGCCGGCCAGTGCGGCCAGATTGGCGAACCGCCGCTGGCCCACTTCGTCGCCGTTGGCGAACCACGCCGTCGCCGCGTCCACGCACACCGGCGAATCACCCGGCACCGGCGCCTGGAGCCGCGAAAGAACCGCAGCCGAGGTCCAAACAACGTTGGTCTGCTCCGGCGTGTCCAGTTCCAGCCGATACCAGCCGGGGCCCAGCTCGCCGACCACCACCGGTTCCCGCGCGGCCACCGCCGCCGCTGTCAGCGCGCCGCGGCGCAGCTCGGCGTGCCGGTCATCGAGCAACCGCCAGGCGGCCACTCCGTTGGGCAGTTCCTCAGGCAACCGGATCCGGACTGGCTCTCCGGCGAGGTGGATGTTGCCCGGCCGGTCCGCCAGCGGCTCCGGAATACCGCGCGTTGAAGGCAGGGCGGACGATTCGTCGGCCTCCGGCCGCAGCCGCGCCCGCACCGCCGCGACGTTGTCAGTGATGATACCGTCCACGCCGAGCCGGACCAGGGCCGCCGCCTCAGCCGGATCATTGATCGTGTACACCCACACCCGCAGACCCCGCTCGTGTGCATGCGCCACGGTCGCGGCGCTCACCTGCCGGTTCCACACGACCACCCGGGCGCCCAGTGCCGCCACCTCCCCAATGAACGCCGGCGAGAGCACCTTCTCGTCATCGCTCAACCGCCGGCCCCCGCGCTGGGACGGCGGCCCCAGCGCCCCCAGCGCCAGTTCGGGTGCCAGTTGATGCGCCGCCCGCACAAAGTCCCAATCAAACGACTGCGCCACCACCCGATCCAGCCAACCGCGCTCACGGAGCCGGCGAACGAGGGTTTCGGCGTCACCTGCCTTGCGTTCGATCAGGGTCACCCCGCCGGCCTGGATAATTTCCAGCGCCTCGACGAGCGTGGGTACGCGGGCGCCGGCAAACGCCGCACCAAACCACCGCCCGGCATCCAGGCCGGCGAGTTCGGCGACGCCCTTGGACCGCACGGCGATATTCGTGGTCGCCCAGTGATTGGTCGCGTCGGTGGTTCGATCCAGCGTGGCGTCGTGCAGCACGACCGGCACGCCGTCCTGCGTGTGGTGGTAGTCGAGCTCGACGAGGTCCGCCCGCGCGGCCAGTGCCAGGCGAAACGCGGGCAGCGTGTTCTCCGGCGCCGCCTGACTGAAGCCGCGATGCGCGATGACCAGCGGCCCCGGGCGCGTAATGAGTTGAACCGCGGGCGATGTCGGCGGCGCGGCGGAGCTCAGGATGGACGGCGACAGCAGCAAGCCGCTCAGGATCGCGACCGCGCGGGCAGTGTGCCGGGTGGCGGGGCGGAGGCGGCGATCGGACAAGGGGCGGGGCATGGAGACGGCGCTCATGGGGCGACGATGTCCACCCTGCCTCCTCACGACAAGCGCGGAGCCACCCTGGCCGGCCGGGCAGCTCACCAGCCAAGTCGGGCAACTGGTGGCAGCGAAAGGCAGCGACCGCTTCCCGTGCAGGCTGCCGCCCGGTGGCAAACCAGCCCCAATTCCGCATCCTCCCTAATCGCCCTGATTCCTCCCAAAGCGACAGTGGGCGAACGCCACCGGCATCGGTCCGTCCTTTGCCATGACCTTGCAATTCGTTCCGCGGTCACTATCGTGCCGCCGGGTTGAGCCCCTGGCCAAACAAGTTCAAGTTGGCGTTCTGCGAGCGCTTCGGCTGTTCCGAGCGGGACTACGCCCGGCGGGCGATGCGGTGGTGTCTGTACCGCCGGGCGTTGTTGGTGTGGCCCATTCTGCGGATCATCCGCCCCCGCTTTTTTCAGGTGGACCTAGACACCATTGAACGCGTCGGCGACGCGCAGGACTGGGCAACGTTCACGGCCGAGCTGGCCGCCTTCTCCGCCGAGAACCGGGTGCGCACGGGTTGGTTGCGAAATCGTTTCAAATTCCGTCTCTCGGGAAATCGCCTGACCCAGCTCGCGGAGGATCTTTTCGGGCCGGCCCCCAAAGACGGCCCGGCGGCTGACCCCATCCTCGCCAAGAACCGCCGGCCCTCGGCCGGGTGACTGCCCCCTCCCGTGCCGTGGCGCGGCCCGTTTGCCGCCGCCGGTTTTGGCATCATGCTTGCGCTGTTTCTGATCGAACTGGGGATGGCTTCGAACGTCCACGACCGACCAGTTCATGACACTTGAAGCGAGTATCACATTGCTGGCGGGGTAGCCTCCTGATCCCCCGGCTCAGTGGTTGGCTCTGCCTGCTGAGCTTGGTTTTGATCGCCCGCGGGGCGGCGAACGACCTGGATGACTACGGTGAACGGGGCGGGACGGGTTCCCCGGACCGGTCCACACCCCTCGCTGCGCCCGGGCAGTTGCTCGTCCGCTTCAAGCCTGCTGCCGTCAGCCCCTCGGTCCGCAGCCGCGTACTCGAGACGGCGAGTGCCGGCATTCATCGGGTTCACCCGGTCGGACGTCACCCGGCGCGCGTGCGGCTGATGGGAGCCGAGGCCGCGTCCGTGTTTGACGGCCTGGTCCGGGTGGAATTGCAGGACACCAATGCGACCGAGGCCGTGCGGGCGCGATTGGCGCGCGATCCCGCGGTGCTGTACGTCGAACCCAACTACATCCTGCGGACCCACGACCAGCCACCCCGCCAGTCTGTTCTACCGAACGACTTCTTCCTCGGCCGTCAATGGCATTTGCAGAACACCGGTCAGGGCAACGGCCGACCCGGCGCCGACATCAAGGCGACCGAAGCGTGGGCCTACTCGACTGGCAGTCGGGCCGTCACGGTGGCGGTCATTGACACGGGCATTGACTACTTCCACCCCGATCTGGAGGCCAATATCTGGGTGAATCCGGGCGAGATTCCCGGCAACGGCGAAGACGACGACGGAAACGGTTACGTGGATGACGTGTACGGCTTCGACTTCGTGAGCGAGGACAGTGATCCCATGGACGATCAGGTTCACGGGACGCACGTCGCTGGGATCATCGGGGCCGTGGGCAACAACCGCATCGGCGTGAGCGGCGTGTGCTGGGAAGTCAGTCTCATGGCACTCAAGGCGTTCAACGATCGCGGGGAGGCGATGCTGTCGGATGTCATCGAAGCGATCGAATACGCGATTGCAAACGGGGCCCGAATCCTGAACGCCAGTTGGGGCCAGACCGATCAAAGCCGCGCGCTGGCGGAGGCAATCACCGCCGCACACCGGGCAGGGCTGATCATCGTGGCCTCCGCGGGCAATGCGAACACAGACGCCCTCGCCTATCCGGCGGCCTACCCCGAGCCGATCACCGTCGCGGCGCTCGATGCGCAGGACCGGCGGGCCATCTTCTCGAACTTCGGCTGGTACGTGGATCTCGCCGCCCCGGGCGACCTGATTTTTTCCACCTTCCACGAAAACCGCTACGACCTGCTGAGCGGCACCTCGATGGCCGCGCCCCAGGTTTCCGGCGTCGCGGCGCTGGTCCTCGCGCGGCATCCGGAATTCACCA
>CALJWR010000080.1 GCA_937976685.1 uncultured Verrucomicrobiae bacterium | reverse complement strand
CGCCCCGCAACCCCGGCCGCCCCTGCGCATCGGCCTCCTGTTGCCGCCCTCTGAGGCCGACGCGAATTCCATCAAACAGGGAGCTGACCTCGCCGTCCGCGAGTTGGTCGGGCAGAAAAAGCCGGTGGAGTTGATCGTTCGCGGTCGGCCGGGGCAATGGGGCACGGAGGGTGATGAAGCCGTGGTGCTGGTGCATGAGGATCGTGTGGATGCCGTCCTCGCGCCGGCCCTCGGCGCCTCCGCGCACCAGGTCCTTCAGGTTGCCGGCCGCACCCGCGTGCCGGTCGTTTCGCTGTGTCACGACTCCTCGGTCACCGGTCCGGGAATTCCATGGACACTCCGGATCGTGCCCCGGTCCGACGAGCAGGCGCGGGCCATCATCGCAGCTCTGCCGCCCTCGGGCTCACCTCCCCGCGTCGCCGCAGTGGTGCCGCCGGAGCGGGCCGGTCGCGAGGCGGCCAAAGACCTCATGGCCGCCGCCGCCGCTGCCGGCGCGGAACTGGGAGAACCCATCGTCTGGGACGCCGCCGAGACGGTGGATTCGGTGGCCGCCCGCGTGCGTGCCCTTGAGCCCGCGCTCACCCTCCTGTGGGTGGATGGGGCTCGCACCGCCGCAACCGTCAAGGCGCTGACGCGCGCCCCACATCCGGGCCGCGTGGCGGTCCACAGCGGCCTTGTCACCCCGGAGTTTGCCGCCGCAGTTCAGGGCTCTTCCGCGGAAATTCTCGCGGCGGTGCCAGCCGGGTTCGCCGTGGATCGCGAGCCCGCGCCCAATCTCACCGCAGCGTTGTCGGCCGACGCCGTCCGCTTGTTGGCCGAGGTCCTTTCGCGCGCCGGCAGCTCCCCCAGCTTCCTGCAATTCCCCCTGACGAATTCGTTCGCCGGCGTTACCGGCCCGTTGCGGTTCGACCGCTACGGCAACCGTGTGCTCGAACTGGCGGTCATCCGGTGTCGCGCCGGCCGGTGGCAGACGGTGACAGCTTCCGCCCCCTGAGCGGGAGTCCCATCGTCTGCGCCCGCTGACTTTCAAGACAGCGTCGCTCCGTGGCCGGCGAAGGCGGGCGCATTCGCGCTTTTCAAACCGGCCCGCCCGCGGTTGACTCCGCTCATGAAAAACTTTCCTGCTTCCCGCGGACTACTCCTCGGCCTCGGCGCCGCCGTGATGCTCTCGTCCTTGACCGTGCTGGGCGCCGGTCAGGCCGGCATCGGGCCGAGCTTCAAAGGACCGCTCGGCCTGCAACTCTACAGCCTGCGCGATTCCTTCAAGACCGACGTGCCCGGCACCCTGCGCAAGGTGCGGGACTTTGGCTTCCGTAACGCCGAACTCGCCGGCACCTACGGTCTGCCGCCCGCCGTGTTCCGCAGGATGCTCGCCCAGCATGGCATCAAACCCATCGCGGGTCACTGGAGCTACGAGCAATGGCGCGACCAGCCCGAGGCGGCCCTCGCCGAAGCCAAGGCGCTCGGCGTCAAGTACGCCGGCTGCGCCTGGATCCCGCACGAGGGCGACTTCGATGAGCAGGAGTGCCGCGCCGCCATCGCGGTCTTCAATCGCGCGGGCCAACTGGCCCGCCAGCAGGGCATCCGCTTCTTCTACCACATCCACGGTTACGAGTTCCATCCGCACGGCGACGGCACCTTGTTCGACCTGATGATGGCCGAAACCAATCCCCGGTTCGTCACGTTCGAGATGGACATCTTCTGGGTGGTGTTTCCCGCGCAGGACCCGGTGAAGCTGCTGGAGAAATACGGGAAGCGCTGGGAGCTGATGCACCTGAAAGACATGAAGCAAGGGCTGGAACTGGGATCGCTCAAGGGCGGCACCGACGTCCGCAATGACGTGGCCCTCGGCACCGGTCAGATCAACATGCCTGCCGTGTTGCGGGCCGCCAGGAAGGCCGGCGTGAAGTGGTATTTCATCGAGGACGAATCGCCGCTGGTCGAGGAGCAGATTCCCGTCAGCCTGCGCTTCCTCGAGACCGTGAAATTCTGAACGGGGGCGTGCGGTGTCCCCGTTCCCCGTCCCATGCCCGTAACTCGTCGCGGCTTCTTGCGCGACAGTGCGCTGGTCACCAGCGCGGTCGTCGGCGCCGCTCGCTGGCCCAGCCAAGCCGCCCCCACCGCCGTGAAGATCACCCAGGTCGAGACGTTCCCCGTGCGCTACCCGCTCGTCGGACGCTTCAAATTCTTCGAGGGACCGGCCGGCCGACCGTCGGGGCGCCCGGCGGTGGTCGTGAAAATCACCGCCGACAACGGCGCCGTGGGTTGGGGCCAGAGCGTGCCCATTCCCAAGTGGAGCTACGAGACGATCGAGACCGTGGATTCGACGATTCGCCGCTACCTCGCACCCGAGTTGATCGGGCGCGACCCGCGCGACTTCGAGGCGCTCCACGCCGTGATGGACCAGGCGATCGCCCCTTCGTTCTCGACCGGTCAGCCGATCGCCAAGGCGGGCCTCGACCTCGCGCTCCATGACCTTGCCGGCAAACTGCGCGGGGAGCCGGCCGCGAAGGCCTGGCAGCGCGCCGGCCGCGACCGCATCACGCTGAGCTGGACGTTGAATCCCCGGACCCTCGGCGAGGTGGAGGCGCTCGTTGCCGCCGGGCGCGCCCGGGGTTACCGCCATTTCAACGTCAAGGTGGCGCCGGACCCCCAGTTCGACCTGGAACTCTGCCGCTTGGTGAAGCGGCTGGTACCCGACGGTTTCCTCTGGGCCGACGCCAACGGCGGCTACGACGAAGAAACCGCCCTGGCCGTCGCGCCCCGGCTGGCCGATCTTGGCGTGCCCGTGCTCGAGCAACCGCTCCCCGCCAACCGGCTCACCGGCTACCGGCGGCTCAAGCAGCTCGGCGCGCTGCCGATCATCATGGACGAAGGCGTGGTCTCGCACGTCGAGCTGGAAGAGTTCATCAAGCTGGACCTGCTGGATGGCGTGGCGATGAAGCCCGCGCGCTGCGGCGGATTGACCGGGGCGCGGAAGCAGATCGAGCTCTTGGTGAATCGCGGCCTGATTTGGCTGGGCAGTGGGCTGACCGACCCCGACCTCTCGCTCGCCGCCAGCCTCCAACTGTACGGCGCTTACGACTTGAAAATCCCGGCGGCCCTCAACGGCCCTCAGTTTCTCTCGGGCAGCCTTCTCCAGCAGCCTTTCACCGTGAAGGACGGTCAACTGGCCGTCCCCATTGCGCCCGGACTGGGCGCCGCAGTGGACGAATCGAAGCTGGCGGCGCTGCGGGCGACCGACGTCTCGTAGCCCCCCTCCGCCTCACCGAGAGGCTGCCGCTGACGTCGCCGCGCAACGCCAACAAAGGGTGCGGTTTGGCCAAAATCCGGGTAGCGGCCAACGGGCGGTTGCTGCAAGCTGCCACCGTCATGAAAAAGTGGCGCCCCTTGCCCGGCTAGGTCTTCTTGGCGTTCTCTCTCTCTGCGGTAACCCCGCCGAGTTGACCCGCGCGCATGGTGCCGCGGCCGGACCGTCCGCCACGACGTTCCCCGCGACCCGCCGGCAACGTTCCTGCTAAGAAAAGACAGGCTGGCGCGTTAAAGAACGAGAGCGCTGATGAAGCTCAGGCAACACGCGAGGATGACGCGACCAGACCCCACGCCCTAC
>CALJWR010000079.1 GCA_937976685.1 uncultured Verrucomicrobiae bacterium | reverse complement strand
GTGGTCTTGCCCGCCTCGATCTCGTTGACGATGCAGTAGTCTGTGAACTTGAGCGCCGGCGTCACAATCTTGGTGAATCGGTCACTGTTCTCACTGACGACGTCCACGCAGGTCTTGATGCCGGCTTCCTGCGCCTTGGCCAGTAGAGCGGCCGCACGGGTGCCCAGGTTTTTGTCCGGCTTGTCGAGTTCGTCGAGCAACAGCAGGTAGCCGAGGTGAAAAATCTTCGCCTTGACCTTCTTGAAATCCAGGTCGGCACCGGCCCAAAGGGCATTCGCTCCGCGCATGTGAAAAAAGGTCCGGCGCCCGCCATTCTGCTCCGTCATGACGTCGGTGTACGATGTGGGCGCGGAGGGCGTCATTTTCAGGTATTTGGTGTCAATCTTCGCTTTGGCGCAGTCATCGAGGATTCGCTGGCCCAAGGCGTCCTTACCCACGAGGCCCGCGGCGCTGAGCGGGAAGTTCACACCGAGCTTGGCGAGGTTGATCAGCACGTTGTAGGGCGCGCCGCCCGTGCCTTCGCTCTGGCGAAGGATGTTGGCCAACTGCTCGCGCTGGGGAAAAACGTCAATGGTCTTGACCTGGTCAATAATCCAGTTCCCTCCGGCGATGAGACCGGAACGATTGTTGGAAGCGGGTTTCTTGCTCATGAGTGCTGCGGTCGCCCCGAAGTGGTTCGTTCCACGGAACGTGCTCAGGATAGCCGTTCGCAGGCCGGGTTGTCATTACCAAATTCGGCAACTCGCCACAGACCGAGGAAGGTCTTGAACTTTCCTTTCGCGAGCCGCCCTGGTCCGCGATCGGCGGACCGTTCAGGCTGATAGGGGGGGAATAACCCGCGCCGCAGGTGGCCGCCACCGGCGTTGGCTCAACGACCGACGGCTCAATCCAGATCCTTGGCGCAACGGAAACCGATGGTGGCGCAGCGATCCAAGCCGGGCCACATCATGAGAAACTTGGCAGGGCAGGCATTCGGGCGCGGTCCGCCATCGAAATACCAGCCCGAGCCACGCGCCGTGTAGTACGAGCCCCCTTTGAGCAGGCAGCAGCGCGTGCGACCGTCAGTGCGCTCGCTCTCGGTCCATGCCCAGACGTTCCCGCAAAGATCCCAGCATCCAAAAGGCGACCGACCATCCGGGAACGCGTGTACGGGAGTCGTCCCGCCCCTCTCCCCGCCGTTGCAGCGGTTCGGCAGCATCTCGTTTCCCCACGGCCAGCGCAGGCCTTCCGGACCTTGGGCGGCGTATTGCCACTCCTCCTCGGTCGGCAGTCGCCGACCACGCCAACGGGCGTAAGCGCGGGCATCGGCCAGGTCCACGTAGGTCACCGGATGATCCGCGAGCTCAATCGGAAACCGCTGCTGACGCCAGTCGCTCCAATGCGCGAGAAATTTCTCGGGGTGCCGCGGTCGGTAACCGCTTGCGCGGAGGAACTCTGCGAACTGGCCATTGGTCACCGGCGCGAGATCAATCGCGAAGCGCCGCAGGGTGACGTGTCGGGTAAAGCGCACCAGCTTGAACTCGTAGCTGGGCGCGAACTGGGGCCCCGGCGGCAATCCGGACTCGTAGTAGCCGCATTCCCGGGCACGCAGTTCGGAGGTCAGTTCGACCGCCACGGAGGGTACCTCGACCATGTCGGCCGGGACATGCGTTCGCCGCCGCGTCGGGGGAGGCGCCCTCAATACGGTGACCGGCTGGGGTGCGGTCGTCCCCCACCCTGCCCGGCGGGCAAGTTGGCGCTGGCTGCGGAGAAAAGCGGCGAAGTCGGTGCCCAGTCGCCGGGGATGCGCCCGCAGAACGCCGCCCAAGCCGCGCGGCCCCATCGTGAGTTCGACGCTCACAGCGGTTGCCTCGGAGACCGGCCCGGCAATCCGCCGGCCCGCGATCACGTCCCACAGCGCTTCGCCGGCGTGAAGCGCCACCTCCAGCACCGGCCCGCTCACGGTGCGCTCCGCACGATTGACCAGCGTCCAAAGGGTGGTGCCTTTCTCTATCCATTCGCTGGCGAACACCTCCGGCTGCAGCGTAGGAATCAGCGGCTTCCATGGCCCGGCGGTGAACAGGCCGGCAAAGCGGCGTTGAACCGGCAGCATCGCGCGCAGCAACGAACGATCGCGCTCGTTCCAGCCTACCCACGCCCCGAAAACATTCTCCCAAACCATCATGCCGCTGCCGTTCATCCAAGCCGTGTGAAGTTCGCCCGAGTGATCCGAATCCCAACGCCGGATCTGGTGCTGGAGGTGGCGCGGCTCGAACCACTTGTTGCGCAGGACGCCAGGCGCCGGGCTGTCCGGGAACCATTGCGCCCACGAGAGGTGATGGTCATGGACGCGCTCGAGCGGCAGTGCGATTTCGCTCTCGAGCGCGACACCAGGCCGAGCGGCGTCCAATCCCGACCGGAGCTCGGCGTCCCCCTCCTTCATCGTGTCGAGAAAGATGCCGTCCGCATCAAGGTCACGTACCAGTTGGCAAAGGGCTTCGACATCTGGGCGGCCTTCGCGCCGGGTACCGGTATCCCAAGGGTTGTAGTTGATGAACGCCCGCACGCCGGCGCGGTGGAGCGTTCCGACCACTGCCCGCAGCCCCGCCAAGCCGCCCGGCATGTCCCGATAAAAATCGAACTGGTTGCGATCATCCACACCGATCCGGGGATAGGCGTGCCAGAGCACGACCGCATCAAACCCGCCGAAATCGCCCCGGCCCGCATCCAAAAAGCGTTCCACCGTCCAACGCCCGGCTTTGGCATCCCAAAACCGTTCATCGCACAACATCAGGAAGCAGCAGGAAAAACAGCGCTGAGTCCAGGCGAACTCCGGACGACGATAGAGGGAGTCGTCGTATCGCAACTCCGCCCGGCGCTGCTCACGCCAGCGCAGCAGCCGGGACCGCCAAACCTCGCGGTCGGAAGGCACCTCCGGGGCAGGTATAATGTCTTGCTCGAACTCCCGGGGGAAAACAACGGCCGCCGGCGCGCCGCCAACGAAGAACGGCACGCCCGCCGCGCCCGCAAACGCGATCGCGCGGAGAAACTCCCGGCGGGATTGGGACGAAAAGGAACTCATCGGCCGACTCCGAGTGCACCATCGCCCCCCAATTTCGCCAAGGCACGAATCGTGCGCGGAAGCTTTGGCCTGGCTCGACGCCCGCCTGCCCGTCCGCCGGTTCAGGGCACCGGGGGCGGCAGCGGGGGCGCCGTAAGGTCGGGCGGCGTTTCGACCGGGGCCGCAGTTGCGGCCGCTGGGGACGGTTGCTCGGCCTTCGTTTCAGCCAGCAGCGCGTGGCGTTCCTTGAGCACCGAGTCCAGCGACCATTTCGAGACGAGGTAGGTCCATTTCTCAAGGGCCTGCTCGTTCTTGAGCTTCTCCTGGAGCTTCTCCGTCTTCTCCCTAAACTCCTTGTCGAGTTTCTCCTTGTCCTCCGGCTTTTCGTCGGCCCCGACCGTTCTTTCCTTCGGAAACGCTCCCGCCACGCGCAGAGCCAGGTGGTAGGCGTCTTCGCCGCTCTTGTTGCCGACGTCCAAGGTGTAGGTAAAGCCGTCAAACGTGCTGATCTCCACGACAATCGGATTGTCCAGGCCCGTGTCCGCCGGCTTCGCGTCGGCCAGCACGTCGTTGAAGCTCGGCCAAGACAGCGCGCTGGAGAAACCGCTCACCTTCGAGTTGTCCACTTTCTCCTCACCGACCGCGTCGGCCAGGGTCCACTCGCCTGACTCCGTATTGCGCTGCAATTTGAACGAGTTGGTTGGCGCAAGCGGATAGATCACAGCGATGGTCTTGGGCTTTTCCACCTTGAAGAAGTCCTTGTTCAACCATTGCTCGGGTTTCGGCTCGGCGTTGCTGAACGTCTCGCTGACCAGACTGACGGACTCCGGACGGTCGGGAACCATGACGTAACGCCCCACCGGCCAGCCTTCGTCGCCGCCCATCGCCGAAGGGGTGGAAGATTGCCGCGTATGCTTTTTGCCCAGCAACAGGGATCGAAGCACCTTGCCGTCCTTGTCTTTGAGTTCGACAAGCGTGGCGGCCTTGGCGGCGGCCCCGGGCGGTTTCAGTTCAAGTCGTTCCAACGCCGTTGGCCCGAGAGGGCCTTTGACCGGCTGTACGACCTTCAGCTCGCCGAGCTTGCGAACCAGTTCGCTGACCTCGGAGAAATTGGCGGGATACCCTCCGCGCTCCCGTACCCCCCACCGCTCCCCCTCCTGCGCCAGCGTCACCTCGTTGGTGTCCTGCTTGATGGTCACTGCCGCGACCGTGTTGACGTCGAAGTCGCCGAGCACTTTCTGCCCCATCCGGCCCTCGGAGGCCCGGTAAGCCCCGGTCTCGGATTTCCACAACCAAAGTCCCAGCCCGCCGATTACGACGACGAGCCCCAAAACGAGCGTCAGTTGCTTGCGGTTCATTTGGCAGCAGTCTTCTTGCGTTTGAACACGGCGATGGTGATGCCGGCAACCGTGACGAGCAGCGGCATGGCGGCGATGTTGATCCACTTCAAGTTGGTCTCGAGCGAATCAATGTCCTTGCGCAGGTTCTTGCGGACGTTCTTCAACTCCTTCTTGGTGCGCAGTTCGCTTTCCTGCAACCGCTTGATGTCGTCTTGAACCTCCTTGGGCAGGATCACTCGCTGCCCCTTGTCGCCCTTGGCCTGCTGCAGGTCGAAGATCTTCTGTTGAAAGTCCTGCGCCTGCTTTTCGAGATCCGCGATCTTCGCGCGATACGACTCCTCGGCCTCCGCCTGGATGCGGCGAACGACCGTGAAGGGTCGGCTCTGCACCGCACGGCTGCGAACCTTGATGAGGTTGCTGTCCCCCATCATCTGTTCCACCAAGTTCTGCAAAAAGGTCAGGTTGGCGTTCATCGGCTCCATCAGCCGCTGGCCGAGGAAATTGGTGACGCGGACTGCAAAGCGATCGAAGAGCATGTCGGAATCCGCGACCAGCACGACCACGCTTTCGGTCTTAGCCTCCTTCAACGACTCGCCGTCCGCCGCCTTGGACCCGTCGGTTTTCCCCTCCCCTTCCTTGTCGTGGTCGTCCTCGTCCTTGCTCTCCGTGGCACCGGCGGGCGGGCCGTCCGGGAAGGCGGTCTTGAATTTGCCCTGGAGCCGGATCGCCAGGGCCAGTTCCTTGCCCGCCGGCGCGAAATCCCGGCCCGCGCCGCCGCCGAACTGCGCCATCATCCGGTCCACGCCGCCGGCGGTGGCGGAGGTCTTGAGCAGCACCGTCTGAGTGAGCCCAGCCGCCGGCGACCCGGAGAAGGACCCGGCGAAGGGCATCAGGATGCTGTCCAAGTCACTCGTGGCGGGATCGTCGCGGTTGATGGCGTCGGGCGTAAGCATCAGCCAGGTCGGATCCATGCTGACCTGACCTTCGCCGCGTGACACCCGGGTCTGGTAGGTCTTGTCGGCGATGACCTTGCTCACGTCGTACTCGATGCCCCACGCCTTGAGAAGCTTCTCCAAGTTCGATCCGCCTTGGGCGGCCCGCTGCATCATGTTCTGCATGCCCATGGCATTCTGGGAATCCACCACCGACAATGGATCGAGGAAGACGATCAGCTTGCCGCCCCGCAGTACGAATTGATCGAGGGCATACTGGGTGCGATCGGAGATGTTGGCCGGATGCACCACGACGAGCAGATTGATGTCGTCGTCAATTTTCTCGGCCGTCATCTCCACCTGCTTGACGTTGAAATCACGCTTCAGCTCCGAGATGAAGATCCAAGGCTCCGAGCCCTGGGGCTGGCCCATGCGCATGGCCATCGGATTGAACTGCCCGAAGACCTGCAATCCGCTCATCACGCCGAGGGTGGATTTCTGGGGATTGATCACCTGCGAGATGGCGCGGGTGAGGTCGTACTCGAGCAGCTTTTCGCGGCCGGGGTCCAGGAAGGGCAGTGCGACCTTCTGATCCACCGAGCGCACGGCCAGACCGAGGTAGATCTTCTCGCCCAGGTTGATGATGCCGCCGCGAGTCAGCGACTGGCCCTCGACGCCGTCCATCTTCGCCGACTCCTCGGCGTCCGAATCCGGCGCGGGATCAAACTTCTTGATTTCAATCCGCCCGCGCGAGACCTGCGCGTATTCGTCCAGCAGGTCCGCCACGCGCCGGGCGTAGTTCTTCAACGCCACCGGCATCTCGGTCTCGGACTGGGTGAAATAGAAGTTGATGGTGATCGGTTCTTCAATCTTCTTGAGGACCGCGCGCGTGCCTTCGGACAGGGTATAAATCCGGCCTTCGGTGAAGTCCAAACGCACCTTGAACTTGCCGGCGATGGCCCCCAGCGCCAGCGCCACCAGGAACATGGCCACCACGCCGATCCCGGAGTACAGGAGCGGCTCCCACTTGGTCTTCTGAGTCGGTGTCATGACGGAAATCGTGATTTCGGGAATTTGCGCTTCGCCTCAGCCAGCCCGGTGACTGCGGATGATGACGCCGGTGGTGAACAGCGAGAAGCCGATCACCGCCAGGAAATAGTACACGTCGCGGCTGTCCACCACGCCCCGCTGGAACGACTCGAAGTGAGTCATCACGCTAAACCCGCTGACCATGTCCACCAGCCACGGACTGGCCCACTTGACGAGCATGTTGGTGACCGGCGGCCACCCACACAGAATCAGCAGCAGGCAGACCACCACCGAAATGATGAAGCTGACCACCTGGTTGCGTGTCATGGCCGAGGTCATGCAACCGATGGCAAGGTAGGCACCGGCCAAGAGCAGACTGCCGAGGTAGCCCGTGAAGATCGCGCCCAAATCCGGGTCGCCGAGGTAGCTCACGGTGATCACCATCGGGAACGTCAGCCCCAGCGCGATGGCCAGGAAGAGCCAGGAGGCCACGAACTTGCCCACGATCGCCTGCCACGTGGAGACCGGCATGGTCAGCAACAGCTCCATCGTCCCCAAGCGGCGCTCCTCTGACCAGAGTCGCATCCCGACGGCCGGCACGAGGAACAGGTACAACCACGGATGCCACATGAAGAACGCGGCCAGAGATGCCTCGCCGCGCTCAAAGAATCCCCCCACCATGAAGGTGAAGAAGCCGACCAGCAGCAGGAAGATGACGATGAACACGTAAGCCACCGGCGAAGCGAAGTACGCCGCCAACTCGCGCTTGGCGATGGTCACGATGTTGTGCAGGGCGTTCGTATGAACCCCTCCACCAACGGATGGCATGGATTGCACGTCAGCACTCATTTTGATCCCTCTTCCACCCGACGCTTGGTGTCGGGCATGGTGATGCTGCGAAAGACTTCATCGAGGCGGCCTTCTTCGACCTTGAGTTCGAGGAGCCGCCATTTTTCCCGGACGGCCAGCTCGTAAAGACTGCGTTCCAGATCCCCGTTTTTCACGGTCGGCTGCGGGAAGGCGCGCACTCGGGCCACCGCGCCGGTGGTATCGAGGACTTCCGAGCGACGCACCGTCGGCAGATCGCGAACCTTCTGGCCGACCGCCCCGGCATCCGCATCGGCGATGCGCAAGGTCACCGCACCGGCCAGCTCCGACCGTTGCCGCAGCTCGGTCGGCGTCCCGTTGGCCACGATCTGGCCGCGGTCAATGATGATGGCCCGCGTGCAGGCCGCGTCCACCTCTTCCAGGATGTGCGTGGAAAACACAATCGCCTTCTTCTCGCCCATGCTCCGGATCAGGGTGCGGACCTCATGTTTCTGATTGGGGTCCAGGCCGTCGGTGGGCTCGTCAAGAACGAGGATGTCAGGGTCGTGGATGATGGATTGCGCGAAACAGGTCCGGTGCCGGTAGCCCTTCGAGAGCGTGTCCACGCTCTGGTAGAGGACGTTCTCTAGGAAGCACATTTCCACCGCGCGGCCGATCGCCCGCTTTTTGGCCTCGCCGCGCAAGCCCCGGAGTTCGGCTGCGAAGCCGAGGAAACCCTCGACGGTCATGTCCGTGTAAGCCGGGGCGTTCTCGGGCAGGTAACCAATGAGGCGCTTGGCCGGGATCGGGTTCTCCACCATGTCGTACCCGCCCACCGTGATCCGGCCACCGGTCGGCGGAATGAAGCCGGTAATCATCCGCATTGTGGTGGACTTCCCGGCACCGTTCGGGCCGAGAAAGCCCAGCACCTCCCCCCGTTCGACCGTGAACGAGACGCCGTTCACCGCCAGCTTGGGGCCGAAAGCCTTCACCAAGTTTTCAACCTTGATCATGCTAAACACTCCTGTCCGCTGCCGGGGAAAACCGGTCTGGGAGTCACCATCAGCATACGGCGGCGACTCCCACGCCACGCGGCCCTCTTTTTTACACCCTGTGTCAAGACTTCCCGGTTTTGAGCTTGGTCGCGCCTCGGGCGTTCCACGGTGATTCTATTTAAATTTCTGAAGGGTTGCTGTTGTTGAGGTTGGAGCAAGTCCTTACCAATTGGCGTGGTTTGAGTCGTAGTAGGCGTGCGATGATCTCGACAAACCAAGAAGTCTTCACTGCCGATCCGCCCG